>DASZRM010000032.1:0-5791 GCA_035549135.1 Rhizomicrobium sp.
GTCGAGCGGCACAAAGGCTCGCTGCCCGTCGGGATTACTCCATATTACGCCAGCCTCATGAGCCTGACCGACGCGCGCGAGCCGCTGCGCCGCACACACATCATGACAGGCGACGAATATGTCCGGCTCCCTGGCGAGGACGATGACCCGCTCGCGGAGGACCACGACACGGTCGCGCCAGGACTGGTCCATCGCTATCCGGATCGCGTGCTTTTCCTCACCACGGGCACCTGTTCGACTTATTGCCGCTATTGCACGCGGGCGAGAGTGGTGGGCAATCCGGGCGGCGAATACCAGTTTTCGACCCGGCAATGGAGCGAGGCGCTGGCCTATCTGGAAGCCCATTCCGAGGTCCGCGACGTGCTGCTTTCGGGAGGCGATCCCTTGACCCTGGGCGACGACCGCCTGGACTGGCTTCTCGGGCGGCTGCGGTCGATCAAGCACATCGAATTTCTGCGCATCGGCTCGAAAATGCCGATGGTCACGCCGCAGCGCATCACCAAGGCGCTCGTGCAGATCCTGAAAAAGCACCATCCGCTGTGGATGAGCCTGCACGTGACCCATCCGGACGAGCTCACGGTGGAGGCGACGGAGGCGTTGTCGCGGCTCGCCGACGCCGGCATCCCGCTCGGGAGCCAGACGGTGCTGCTCAAGGGCGTCAACGATTCGCCCGCCGTGATGGTGCCGCTCATGCACGGGCTGCTGAAGCGGCGCGTGAAGCCCTATTACCTCTTCCAGTGCGACCCGATCCGCGGCTCGGGACATTTCCGCACCAATGTCGAGACCGGACTCAAAATCATCGAGGCGCTGCGCGGCCACACGACCGGCTACGCCACGCCGATCTTCTGCGTCGACGCGCCTGGCGGAGGCGGAAAGGTCCAGCTCGCGCCCGACTGCATCGTGGGCCGCGAGGGCGATTACTTGCTGCTTCGAAATTTCGAAGGCAAGGTCTACCGCTACCCCGATCCCGGCGGCTCGCTGGGGCGCGACAGGCCTCGGGCCGTCCAGGCGCAATAGGGCGGCCATGCGCATCGGCGTCACTTACGATCTGCGATCGGACTATCTCGCCATGGGATACGGCGAGGAGGAGACCGCCGAGTTCGACAGCGAAGCGACGATCGCCGCCATCTGCGCGGCGCTTTCGGGCATGGGCCTCACGCCGGTTCGAGTCGGCGGCGTCAAGAATTTGGTCGAGCGGCTGGCGGCGGGCGAACGGTTCGACGCGGTGTTCAATTTTTGCGAGGGCTTCAAGGGCCCGGGGCGCGAAGCCCAGGTCCCGGCTCTGCTCGAAGCCTTCGACATACCCTATGTTTTCTCCGATGTGCTGACCCTGGCGCTTTCGCTCGACAAGGCCATGGCCAAGCGCGTGGTCCGAGACAGCGGCGTGCCGACGGCGGACTTCCGCGTGATCGAGAAGCTCGCCGACGTGAAAAAGGTCGACTTGCCGTTTCCGCTGTTTCTCAAGCCCGTCCAGGAGGGCTCCGGCAAGGGCGTCGGCGTCCATTCCAAGGTCGACAATGCGCGGGACCTGCGAAAATCGGCCTCGCTGCTGCTTGCTCGTTTTCAGCAGCCTGTCCTCGTCGAGACGTTTCTGCCCGGCCGTGAGTTCACGGTCGGCGTTATCGGCGCGGGCGAGGACGCCATTGTTCTCGGCGTCTCGGAAATTGCGCCAGCGGAAAACTGGATTGGGTCCGGTTATGGCTACGAGAACAAGGAATATTGGGAAGACAAGGTCCGCATCCTGGAAGCCGATCCCGACAATGCCCGGGCCGCGGGGGCGGTCGCTCTGGCCGCGTGGCGGGCGCTGCGCTGTCGCGATGGCGGACGCGTCGACATACGCTGCGACGCCCAGGGGCGGCACAATTTCATCGAGGTCAATCCGCTCGCCGGCCTTCGGCCCGGCTATTCCGACCTCTGCCTGATCGCGGAGCGTAAGGGACTAAGCCATGCCCAGCTGATCGGCATGATCATGACGGCCTTCTTCAAGCGCCATCCGCAGCTAAAGGCCAAGCCCCGCTCGCGCGCCGCCGCCTGAGCGCTATGAAGGTCCTTGTGCTTCATTCGGACGTCGCCGCGGATGCGCCCCCGGACGAGCTGGACACGCTGATTTCCGCCGAAGCGGTGGCCCATGCGCTTGAAAGCCGCGGACACAAGGCGACGCGAGAGGCCTTCGCCCCGGATATCGGGTTTCTGAAGGGGCTTCTGGACCGCCACCAGCCCGACCTCGTTTTCAACGTGGTCGAATCGGTCTTCGGGGCGGGCATCTATTCATCGCTCGCTCCGGCGATGCTCGACCGTCTCAACGTGCCCTATACAGGCGCCACAGCCGCACATTTCGCCGTGACGACGGACAAGCCCTGCGCCAAGAACATCCTGCGCGTGGGCGGAGTGGAGACGCCGGACTGGTGCGTCGGTCCTCAGTGGGGCGGCCTGGAGAGAAGCAAGGCCTATATCGTCAAGGCCGCCGACGAGGACGCCTCCGTGGGCATCGACGACAGTTCGATCGTGGCGGGCGCCGATGTCCCGGCGCGAGCCGCCGAAGCGCGCCGCCAATACGGCGGCCGCTGGTTCGCGGAACGCTATGTGGACGGCCGTGAATTCAACATCGCCGTGATGGCCGGAGAGAACGGTCTTCCCTTCGTCTTCCCGCTCGCCGAGATGCGCTTCAATGCGGATTGGCCGGAAGGCAAGCCCAAGCTCGTCAGTTTCGCCGCCAAATGGGAAGAGGACACCTTCGACTACAACGGCAGCGAACGACGCTTCGGCTGCGAGACCGAAGAGCCCGGGCTCGCGCGCGCATTGATCGAGACGACGAAAAAAGTCTGGTCGCTGTTCAGTCTGCGCGGCTATGCGCGCGTGGATTTCCGCATCGATGAGAGCGGAAAGCCATGGGTGCTGGAGATCAATCCAAATTGCTGCATCGCGCCGGATGCCGGCTTCGCGGCGGCGGCGGAACGGGCGGGGCTGTCGTACGCAGATTTGATCGGGCGCGTCGCAGAGGCGGCGCTGATTGCATGACCTCTCTCCCGCTTTCTCGCAGCTATCGATGCGTTCTCGGTGCGCCGACGCTCGATGCGGTCGACCCGGGCATTTTCGCCCTTCGCTACTTCGCCCGCTGCATGGCGTGCGGTTTTTGCAAAGACCAGTGCTGCTCCTACGGCGTCGACATCGACGCTGCGAACGCCGACGCGCTGAGCCATCTCGGCGCCGATTTCGAGGACCTGGTCGGCGCGCCGCGTGAGGCATGGTTTATCGCGGAGACCTTCGAGGATCCTGAATTTCCCTCCGGCCGCTATACCCGGACGCAGGTTCGCGGCGATCACTGCGTGTTTCACGACGGCGAGGGCCGGGGGTGCAAGATCCACGCCTATTGCGCGTCCCGCGGCCTCGATTATCGGCGCTACAAGCCGCTAGTGAGCATTCTCTTTCCGCTCACCTTCGATTACGGACGCCTTGGGCCGTCATCCGAAGCGTTGGACGGGAGCCTGATCTGTTCCGGAGACGGCCCGTCGCTCTACGATGGCGGGCGCGCGGAACTGGCCTATTTCTTCGGGGAGGAGCTCGTCATCGAGCTGGACGGACTCTGCGAGCGGCTCAGGACGCTATCAGGACCGACGCGAGGCGCTTGCGATGGAGGCGCCGCTCCCGCCATCCGATATAAAGCCCGGACGCGATGACGACGCCAGCGCCGGCGAGCACCTGCGCTGCGGGCCTCTCGTTGAAAAGGAAATAGCCGAGCGCCACAGCCCAAACCATCGCCGTATAGTCGAATGCGGCGAGCAGCGACGGCTCGGCGAAGCGGTAGGAATAGGTCATGCACACCTGGCCGGCGCCGCCCAGGATGCCGCAGGCGATGAGCCATCCAAGCTCGCTCGCGACGAAGGTCGGCCGCTCGAACGCCATGGCGGCCGCGCCCGCCGCCGCGCAGGCCGACATGAAGTAGAAGACGATCGCTTCGCTTGTCTCGGTGGCGCTCATGTGGCGAATGAAGACGACGACGAACGCCGACAGCAGCGCAGCGCCGATGGCCGCGGTCGCGCCGAGGGACGTCCCGCCAGCCAGGCTAGAAAGCGGCCCGCCGTGGGCCTCCGTCATGAGAAGGACGCCCACAAAGCCCGCCACCACAGCGACGGCGCGGTGCGGCCCGACGCGCTCGCCGAGAAAAATTGCCGCCAGCACGGTGGCGAAGATCGGCATGACGAAGGTGAAAGCGGTCAAATCGGCCAGCGGAATTCGCGTCACGGCGTAGAAATTCAGAAACATCGAAGCCGCCCCGGCGATCGCGCGGCGCAGATGCAGCCATGGCCGCTCGGTTCGGACGAGCGCAGAGGGGCCGTTGGTCGCGTAGGAGAGCGCCAGCACCGGAATGAGCGCGAACAGCCCGCGAAAGAACACGACCTCCCCGATGGGCGCGTCCGGCGCGAGCCTTATGGCGACATACATGAGCGAGAAGAAAAGCGCGGCGGCCAGTTTCAACGCGATGCCGAGCGCGGGCCGGCGCGTCACCTCAGAGCCAGCCGCGTCGCTTGAACCAGACATAGGGCACTATCGCGGAAATCACCATGACGATCAGCGACAGGAAATAGCCAGCAGGCCAGTCCAGTTCCGGCATGTAGTGGAAGTTCATTCCATAGATCGACGCGATCAGCGTCGGCGGCAGGAAAACCATGGCTGCGACCGACATGATCTTGATGATGTTGTTCTGCTCATTGTTGATGAGGCCAAGGGTCGCATCCTGAAGATAGGAGAGCTTGGTCGCAATGAACGTCGAGTGATCGAGAAGAGACTGGACGTCGCGGGTCAGCGTCTTGACGTGATCGCGCGCGTCCTTGGTCGCCTTGGTGTCCAGCGCCGCCGCCAGGAACGTGCTCATGCGGTTGAGGGTCAGAAGGCACTCGCGCATCTTGCCCGTGAGATCGTGCTTCGCGCCCAAGCGGCGCAGCACGTTCTGGAAATCGCGCCGCGCGGACTGGCCGATATGGGGATCGAATATCTCGCGCGAAATGGCCTCGACGTCGGAGCCGACGCGCTCGAGAACGTCCGCCATGCGGTCGACGATCACGTCGAGGAGCGCGTTCAGCACGCTTTCCGCTTTCGGGGCGATGACCATTGTCCGTTCGCAGCGCGCGGCGAAGGTGCGGAAGGGCTGCGGATCGATATAGCGGATCGTGACCAGCTTTTCGCGGGCGAGGACGAAGGTCACCACATCCGCGACGGGCCGCTCGCTCTCGGCGTTCGACAGGACGAGCGCGGTCATGAACAGGCCGCCGTCTTCGCTATAAAGGCGGCTCGAGACCTCGATCTCTTCCATGTCGGCGCGCGTCGGCAATTCCATGCCCAGCATCGCGTTGACCATCTGCCGCTCGACCGTGGTCGGATTGAGAAGATCGATCCAGAGACTTCCGGGCGGCGCGGAGGCGCCTTCCAGCAGCTCCGTCCCCTTGAGGCCGCCGTTTTGCAGCTGATAGGTCTTCAGCACGCCACGTCTCGCTCAATTCGACCGCAGTTGATTTCGACGCGTCCGCCGCCCGAACGCGGTTCGACCATAGCCCCGACTTTTGACCCGCGCTAACGGTTTTTGTCGCCGCCGAGACAGCTCTCCAGCGACGCGGCCAGGCCGTCCAGTAGCCTGGGATAGAGGCGCGCTCCGGGCTCGAGTTCGGCGCCCAGGGGATCGAGGACGCCGATGCGCGCGCGGCTTCCTTCGACGAGGCTATCGATCAGCCGCGGCGAAAACTGGGGCTCGCGAAAGACGCAGACCGCGCGTCCGTCGAGGATCGTCGCGCGAAGG
>DASZRM010000033.1:0-9697 GCA_035549135.1 Rhizomicrobium sp.
TTATGTGCTCTATTGGACGGCGTTCCTGGGCGAGAACGGCGCAGTCGATTTCGCGCCGGACGTCTATGGGCGCGACCGCAGGATGCTTGCGAAATTGGCCGGCAAGCCTCTGGCGGGACGCGTGACGATGAACGAAGGCGAGTGCCGGCGAGCTTGAGCGCCGGCCGGACTCGGCCGCTGAATTGAACCGGCGCTTAAATCGAACCGGCGCTTAAGGAGTACGATCATGCATACGAGACGCGCCGCCATGCGCGCGGGCCTGTCCGTGCTTGCGGGCGGACTTGCGAGTCCGGCTCTGTCCAGACTTGTTCCGGCGGATTCGAGGATCCTCGCCTTCGACAATTTGCACACCGGCGAGAAGCTTTCGGTCGAATATTGGGCGGAAGGACGCTATGAGCCGCAGGCCCTCGCGGAAATCGAGCGGGTGCTGCGCGACTACCGCAACGGCGAGGAACATGTCATCGACACGCGGCTGCTCGACCTGCTCAATCTTCTTCATCGGCGGCTGGATAGCGCAACGCCCTTCTCCGTCATTTCCGGCTATCGCTCGCCGGCGACCAATGCGGCGATGCACGAGCGCAGCGCGGGCGTCGCCGCCCACAGCCTGCACATGAAGGGAATGGCCATCGATATCCGCCTCCAGGACCGCGCGCTCAAGGATCTGCATGCGGCGGCGCGCGAAATGCGCGCGGGCGGCGTCGGCTACTATCCCGAACTCGACTTCGTCCATGTCGATGTGGGTCGGGTGCGCTATTGGGGCGCGGCGGGCTGACGACCGCCCGGGTAAAGGCGTCGTCGCCCCCATTTCGCGCGCGGATTTTGACCTCGATCATGTCGGCCCGCCGTCGGCTGCGGGACTATCGCCCCAACCGGCGGAGGGCGAGATGATCGGAATCGACTTATCGAATGTCGGCTTCGCCGTCATTCGGGGACGCGCGGAGATCGGCGCAACAGCCGCGCGCGATCAGGCCTTCAGCCTCGACGCGGTCAGGATGGCCGACGTGATCGAGGCGCTCGACATCGCCGCGACGTGCGGCGGCCTGGAGTCGTTCGTTCAATGCGTCGGCAGCGAGGACCAGTTGCGGCTCATGGCGCTGGTCTGGATCGGGCGGGGGACCTACGTTGCGGCCGAGTGGGAGGAGGCGCTGGCCGAGGCCCGTTTCGCCCACGACTCGCGATCCGCCGATTATCTTCTGGCTCTCTCGTCCTTGCGCGCGGATTTGGAGGAAGGGCTGAAGGCCATATTGCGCGCCGTCAGAAAATCGCGCCCATAGCGGCGCGTCAGAGCGCGGCGATGCGCTTGCGGAAGATCCATTTCACCGCCTCCACCAACAAGAGATAGGCGATCGTCACCGCCGAGAGCGCAAGGAGAAGGGGCGCGGGCAGCGGCGCAAATCCGAACCAGGCCCCAATGGGAAGATAAGGAAGCGCGACCGCCAGCGCCACGACTGCGATCGAGCTCCCGATCAGGGCGGGATGCGCTTTGCTTTTCAATGCGCTCCCCGGCGTGCGAATGATGAAGATCACCAGAACCTGCGTGGCCAGAGATTCGATGAACCAGCCGGTCCGAAACTCGGCTTGCGCGGCGTGGAAGACGAACAGCAGAAGAGCGAAGCTGAGAAAATCGAACAGCGAGCTTACCGGCCCCAGCGCCATCATCACGTTGCGCACGAACGCCATGTTCCAGCGGTGCGGTCGGCGGATCAGGGCTTCGTCCACCCGGTCGAGCGGGATGGCGATTTCCGAGAAATCGTAAAGCAGGTTGTTGAGCAGAATTTGAATCGGAGCCATCGGCAGGAATGGCAGGAAGAGAACCCCGCCCGCCATGGAGAACATGTTGCCGAAATTGGAGCTCGTCCCCATCACCACATATTTGAGTATGTTGGCGAAGGTGCGCCGCCCCTCCTTAACGCCTTCGGCGAGCACGCCTAGATCCTTTTCCAGCAGAATCATCGAGGCCGCCTCGCGGGCCACGTCGACGGCGTCGTCGACCGAAAGCCCGACATCGGCGGCGTTGATCGAGGGAGCGTCGTTAATGCCGTCGCCGATATAGCCGACGACATGTCCGCGGCGACGCAGGGCGCGGATGATGCGGGCCTTCTGCATCGGCGTGATGCGGCAGAAGAGGTTGACCGATTCCGCTCGCGCGGCGAGCCCCTCGTCGGTCATAGAATCCATCTGCGAGCCCATGAGCGGTCCGCAGACGGCGACGCCCAGCGCGGCGCAGAGGTGTTGGGCGATATGCTCATTATCCCCGGTGACGATTTTCACCTGAATTCCGAGATCGGTGAGCGCGGCGAGCGCCGACCTTGCGCTTTGCTTGGGCGGGTCGACGAACGCCGCGAAACCGGAAAACGTCAGGTCGCGCTCGTCGGCGATCGCGGCGCGGTCCTTGTTGAGATCGCGCCAGGCGACGCCGAGCAGGCGCATGCCCTTGGCGCCGAGGCCGGCGATAAGCGCCTGCGCTTTTTCGCGCGCTTCGACATCGAGGGTCGCGATCTCCGCGCCGCCGTTGCGTTCGTAGCGAGCGGACTGCGCGAGCACGTCTTCGGGAGCTCCCTTGACGACGAGCATCCGCCGTCCGCCGCTCTCGGCCAGCACCGAGACACGGCGACGTTCGAAGTCGAACGGAACCTCGTCGAGCTTGCGCCACTGCGAGATGTCGGGCTTGGCGGCCTGAAGAATGGCGATGTCGAGAGGGCTCTTGAGGCCTGTCTCGTAGGAGGCATTGAGATAGCACAGGCGCAGCGCCGCCGGATTGTCCTGGCCGTCGATATCGACATGACCGGTCAGGGATATAGTCGCTTCGGTCAGCGTGCCGGTCTTGTCGCTGCAAAGCACGTCCATGCTGCCGAGATCGTGGATGGCCGACGGCCGCTTCACGACAACCTGCTTGTCCGCCAAGCGCATGGCTCCGCGGGCGAGAGTGACCGAGATCACCATCGGCAGAAGCTCCGGAGTCAACCCGACGGCCAAGGCGAGCGCGAACAGGAAGGATTCCAGCAGCGGGCGATGGAACAGCAGATTGATGAGCAGGACGAAGAGCGCCAGCAGAATGGTGAGCCGAACGATCAGGAGGCCGAAATCGCGAATGCCGATGGCGAACGCCGTCGGCGGCTCGTCGCCGAGCGATCGCGCGATGTCGCCCAGGCGCGTGGCGCGCCCGGTGCGCAGCACGAGCGCCTTGGCGGCGCCGCTGACGACCGAGCTGCCCATGAACACGGCGTTTGCAGGCGCGGGCGTTTCGGGGCCATCGACATCCGTGCGCTTTTCGACGGGAAAGGATTCGCCCGTCAGGACGGCTTCGTTGACGAATAGGTCCCGGGCCTCGATGAGACGGCAGTCGGCGGGAATCAGATCGCCCGCGGCGAGCGTCACGATGTCGCCTGGCGCCACGCTTTCGGCGGGAATGTCCTGAGGCGCGCCATCCCGCAACGCTCGGACCGTCAGCGCCACGCGGCGACGCAGCGCCTCGATCGCGCGGCCGGCGCGCTGCTCTTGCGCGAAGTCGAGCGTAACGGACAGGAAAACGATCGCCGAGATGATGAAGAAACTCGATATCTCGCCGGCCAGTCCCGAGATCGCGGCGGCGAACAGAAGAACCAGCGTCAACGGGTCGGCGAAGTGGGCGAGGAACTGAAGCGCGAGCAGGCGCCGCGGCCGTTCCTCCAACCGGTTGGGACCGAATTGCTCGAGCCGGGCCCGGGCTTCCGCGGAGGTCAGTCCCGAAGGGCGCGCGCCCAGTTGCGCCAGAACCGTCTCGAGCGGCTCAGCGAAGGCCGGAGACGCTTTCAGGTTCGGCGCGCCGCCTGGGCGGGCGTGCGCCTTCGTGGAGGCAGTGTCCGGCGGAGACGGAGGATTCATGAACGAACCGGTTCACGTCCATGCTAGCCGCGCTCGGCCGCGGAACAAAATTCCGAGACTTACGAGTTGATTTCAATCGGCGATTCCGACGGCAGCCGTCGCCGGTTTCGGCCTGCGGAAGCCGGCGGACGGGTGAGTTGTCCCCGTCGCCGCGCCTTATCCCGTCGCTTTTACGTCCCGCGCTGGGCGCTTTCGCCATCGTCCCCCGGTTGCTCGAGCCTTGGCGGGCCCCTCCGTTCAGTGAACGAGAAGCGCCGGCATGTTGGCGTGCGAAAGGATATGCGCGGTGGCGCCGCCGAAAATGCTCTCGCGCAGGCGGCTGTGGCCGTAACCGCCCATCACCAGAAGATCGGCGCCGCTCTTCGCTGCTTCGGCGAGGAGCTTTTCGCCGATCGGCGAGCCGTCATGAACGATGTCGCGCTCGGCGCAGGCAAGGCCATAGAGCTTCAGATATTCGAACGCTTCGGCGCATTTCGAATTCTCGAGATTTTCGGTCCTCAAGGATATGAATTCGATCGACCGCGCCTTTTCGAGAAACGGCATGGCGGCCATCAGCGCGTGCGCCGCCGCCTGTCCGCCGTCCCAGGCGACCGCGATTTTGTCCCCGAATCCGGCAGGCGGTTCGGCGGCCGACAGAAGCACCGGACGCTCGCAGCCCAGCAGCGTTTCGACCAGCGCCTCGCCGATCTCGGGACTGTCGCCGGCGAGAACCGGGGCGAATACCACAAGGTCGGAGAGCTTCGCGGCATTCGACACGCAGGAGGCGAAGCGTCCGAGGCATTGGCGAAAGGACGCGGTGACGGTCGCCGCTCGCTCGGGCGTCTCGACGATCTGCGCTCCGGCGCCGCCCGCGCAACGGTTTAGCGTCTCGCGGGCGCGGCTTGCGGCGATAGAGGCGGCCTTTTCGGCGTCCTCGACGATTTCTTCGACGATCTCAGGCGCGAGCGGCATGCCGAAATCCAGGAACGGGACGGCGGTTCGCGGATCGGGATGGACGAACAACGCCGCCACATGCGCGCGGAACGGTTTCGCCGCGGCGAACGCGCTGGAAAGGATGGCCGCGTCCCGGCCCGACCCCGTCACCGGCGCGAGGATTTTCACTACGCCCATATTCGCCAGCGTCAGTCCTTGTCTCCGTCGCCGCTCGCCAGCGACTTCAATACGTCCCGTCTCAACACCACGAGCTGATGCCGGCTGGGAACCTTGACCACGCCGGATTGCTTGAGATCGCTGATCGCGCGGCAGACCGTTTCGATGGTCAGGCCGAGATAGTCTGCAATGTCCTGGCGGCCCATGGGCAGCGCGATCGTGTCGCCGTTGCGCGCGTCGGTGCGGTCCGCCAGCGCCAGGATGAACGAGGCCACGCGCTCCTTGGCGGATTGGCGGCCGAGCATCACCAGATGCTCCTGCGCCTGCGCGAGATCGCGGCGCAGATTGGACATCAAGTGACGCCTGACGTCGGCGATCTCGTCGCCGAGCCGCTCTACGCAGGAGCGCGGATAGCGCACGGCCACCACGTCGGACAGCGCCTCGGCGGTCAGCGAATATTCGTCGTCGTTCTCGAAACCGAAGAGCTCGCCGGGAAGCGAGAAGTCGGCGATCTGGCGACGGCCGTTCAGAAGAAATTTGGAATGTCGCACGGCGCCCGAAATCACCTGGTAGGAGTATTTGGCCTCGTCGCCTTGGCTGTAGATTGTTTCGCGATGGCCATAGCGGGTCACGATTCCGAGCTTCGCCAGCGCGGCCGGTTCGCCGACGATCGTCGTGGTCTCGGGCCGCGTGAGCGTTGCCGACTGCAACATTGGAGCCTCCTGCACATTGCGTTGGCTCAAGTTTTGTCGCGCCGACCCGCGCCGGAAATCAGGGCATGTCCGTAAGGCGATCTACTTATGCGACACATTGGCGCCTTGCGTTCAGCGCGCCGCGGTCGCCCGCTCGATCGAATCCAACAGCACCGTCGCGTCGACAGGCTTCTGCAAAACCTTCGCCACGCCAGCCTTGTTCATGCGGTCGGCGAGAAGCGGATCGTATCGGCCGGTGAGAATGATCGCAGGCGAAGAGATCGCGCGCTTGCGCAGGAGTTCGAGCAGCTCGATGCCGCTCAGGCCCGGCATGTGGAGATCGAGGAGCAGGCAATCGGCGCCTTCGCCACGCGTTTTCTCCAGCAGCGCAGAGGCCGAGGCGAAATCCTGCACAGTCATGCCCTGAGCTTCCAGGAACATGCGCGCCGAATCGCGGACGGCCTCATCGTCGTCCACAAGGTAGATCATCCGGGGTCTGTCCACGGTTCTTCGATACAAAAACCACGCCAAATATGGCGAAAAGGCCAAGGCCCCGAAATAAGTGCGGTTACCTATGCGGAGACCGGGCGGAAACCCTTTCCGGCCCGCCAATCACGTGCGCACCGCCACGAACATCCGGATGAGCTCGGGCAGATTGCGCGCGCCCATCTTCTGCATCACCCGGGCGCGGTGGATTTCCACGGTGCGCGGCGAAATCGACAGCTGGTGGGCGATGACCTTGTTCAACGTACCCGCCACGACGAGGTCCAGCACCTCCCGCTCGCGCGGCGTGAGCGATCGAACCTTGGCGCGCACCTCCTCAGAGGGACTGCTTGCGGCAGGCGGCCCTCCCGGCGTGGTCTGCAACGCAAAGCGCACGCTTTGGAGAAGCCCGGCGGCGTCATAGGGCTTTTCCAGAAAATCGACGGCGCCGGCCTTCATCGCGCGCACGGCGAGCGGGACGTCGCCGTGACCGGTCATGATGATGACGGGAAGGGTCGATCCCTGACGCCTGATCTCGGTCTGCAGCTCGAGCCCGTCCATGTCGGGCATGCGGATGTCGGCGATAAGGCAGCCTTTCCTGGCGAGCGCGCCGGCCGCCAAAAACGCCTTCGCGGAGTCGAACGTTTCGGTGCGAAAGCCCGAGGCTTCGAGCAATCCGCTCAGCGAATCGCGCACCGATTCGTCGTCGTCGACGACAAAGATGACCGTCTCATTCGTCGTCATCGGTTTTCTCGGCGGCGATGGGAAGCTGGAATTGGAAGATGGCGCCGCCGCCCTGGCGCGCCGCCAGGGACAGGCTGCCGCCATGCGCTTCGACGATCGAGCGGCAGATCATGAGGCCGATGCCCATGCCGGTCGATTTCGTGGTCACGAAGGGTTGAAACAGCCGTTCCGCAAGTTCCGGCGAGACGCCCGGGCCGGTGTCCGCGACCGCAACCCGCACATAGCCGTCGTTCGCCGAGGTGGCGATCGCCATTTCCTTCCGCTTCGAGCCTTGCATCGCTTCGACGGCGTTGCGAATCAGATTGACCAACACCTGCTGAATCTGCACCCGGTCCATGAGAATGCGCGGCAGATCGGGGGCAAGGTCGGCGCGCAGGCGCACGTTAACGTCGCTCGAGGCGACCAGGCCGAGCGTGATGGCTTCCTGCACCACCTCGTTGACGTCGGCCAGCGCCCGGCTCACCTTGCGCTTTTCCACGAACTCGCGAAGCCGGCGAATGATCTGTCCGGCGCGCTGAATCTGCGCTGCGCCCTTCTCCAAGGCCTGATCCGCCTTCGCGATGCGGGGATCGCCCGCGTTCTGGATCAGCGTGCGGGCGGTGTTCAGGTAATTGGTCGTGGCGGTGAGCGGCTGATTGAGCTCGTGCGCGAGCGCAGAGGAGAGCTGGCCCATGGATGTCAGGCGGGAAACGTGCGCCATCTCGGCCTGCATGTCGCGCAGCCTCTTTTCGGCGACCTTCTGTTCGGTTATGTCGCGTACGATTTTCGAGGCGCCGATCACCGACCCGGATGAATCGCGCAGCGGCGAGGCGGACAGCGAAACGTTGATCGATGCGCCGTCCTTGCGCACGCGCACGGTCTCGTAATGGCGGATGCTCTTGCCGGTCCTGAGTTTCGCCAGAATCTGCTCCTCTTCGGCGATCAACTCCTCGGGAAACACCTTGGTCAGCGGCTGACCGATCATTTCGGCGGCGGAATAGCCGAAGATGCGCTCCGCGGCGGGGTTCCAGCTGGTGACGATCCCGTCGAGGTTCTTGGTGATGATCGCGTCTTCGGAATCCTCGACGATCAGGGCGAGCTCGCGCAGCGTTCCCTCGTGGCGCGCGGCGGCCGCCTTCACGGCGGAGAGATCGTGCAGAATTCCAAGAAAGATGCGTCGGCCGTCGAGCCTTCCCTCTCCGACGGACAGATACATCGGAAAGGTGGTCCCGTCCCGGCGACGGCCGACGACTTCGCGGCCGATGCCGATGATCCTGCGCTCGCCGGTCTTCTTGTAACGTTCGATGTAGCGATCGTGCTCGGCGCGGTAGGGTTCCGGCATCAGCATGCTGACGTTGCGGCCGATCACTTCGGCGGCGGAATACTGGAAAAGCCTCTCGCATGCAGCGTTATAAATCTCGACGAGTCCGTTTTCGTCGATGACGACGATGCCGTCCACCGCGGTCGCTATCAGGGTCTGGAATAACGCTTCGCCGTGCTCTTCCCGGGCCGTCATGTTCCAATTCCGCGCCAGCGGGACTCTACCTAGCAGACTGGCGCGAATCGTTCCATTGCGGCGCCATAGCTCAGGCTCGACTATAAGCCTTGCCCGGGGGCGGATAGCGCGACGATCGCCGGAGCGAGCAGCGGCGAGACGTCAATGGCGCTTCTGCCGCTCGGGATGGTGTCGGTCGAGACGACCGTCGCGCCTGCGGCTTCGATTCGCGCGTCGGAGCCGTCGGCGAAGAGCCCGTGCACCGCAAGGCAGACCGGCTTTCTGGTCGAGACCTTCGCCACCGCCGCCGCGGCTGCGATCATGGTCTGCCCGCTCGAAACGATGTCGTCGATCAGGACGGGCGTCCGGTCGCCCATGCGTTCGAGCTCCGCCCCCGAGATCCTGACATCCCGATCGCCGAGCCTTTGCTTGCGCAGGACCGCGAACGCTGCGCCGCTGTCCCGCGCCACATCCTCGACCCATTGGGCGCTCTCTTCGTCCGGTCCGATGACGAAGGGATTGTCGACTTTCGCGGCGATCCATTGGGCGAGCAGCGCCCCGGCGTGAAGCGCGCGCGCCGGAATGGCGTAGATTTCTCCGAGCGATGAATAGCGGTGAAGATGAGGATCGACGGTGACGAGCCAATCGAAGGCCTTTGAGATAAGTCCGGCGAAGGTGCGCGAGCTCACCGCCTCGCCAGGGTGAAAACGCCGGTCCTGGCGCATATAGGCAAGATAGGGCGCGACCAGCCCGACGCGCGCCGCGCCCAGATCGCGCGCGGCGTCCGCGGCGAACAGGAGCGGCAGGATTTTGTCGTTCGGATGCGCCAATGTGCAGACCAGCGCCAGCGATCGGCCGCGCGCCTCGCCCGTCATGCGCAAATAGGTCTCGCCATCTGGAAAGGCGCGCGTTTCGATCTCGCAAAGATCCCCGCCGGCGGCGCGGCAGAGCTTCATCGCCATCGTCTCGTTGCCGGGGAGCGCGGCGAAGAGCGGTTTCATAGGTCGGTGACGCGAACGATGTCCGGATTTGTCTCCGCGTAACCCAGCGCATAGTCGAGCTCGCCGGGCCATTCGGCGTGGACGGTGCAGACCGGCGCGCCGCGCGCCACCGTGTCGCCCAGCCTGACATGCAGTTCGACCCCGGCCGCCTTGTCTTCCGGCGCTCCCGCCAGCTTCGCCAGCCGGGCGATCTTGCGATTGTCGATGTCGCAGACGACTCCGTGTCGGGGCGCGAGCAACGGTTTTCTGTGTCTGGAGACGGGAGGTTCGCGAAAGGCGCCCTGCGCTTCGCAGATGTTCCGGAATTTCGTCCACGCGCGGCCGCTGTCGAGCGCAGAAGACGCCAGCGC
>DASZRM010000034.1:0-1507 GCA_035549135.1 Rhizomicrobium sp.
GGCGAGCGCAGCCGCTTCATCATCGTCGCCGACATGAAGTCGCGATCGATCGCGGGCCTGGAAGAGGAGATCTTCAATCTCGGTCCGACGGTCGCCATCATGCCGCAGGCCTGGCTGGTCGCAAGTCAGATGTCCATCAGCGCGATCCGCCAGATCCTGATCCAGAAGCTCGGCAAGCTCGACGTGCTGTTCATCGCCGACGCCACACACGACAAGGCGGCGTGGTGCAATTTCGGGCTGGAGGCGGATTCGCGCATCCGCCGCATCTGGCAGAAATCCGCCAATGCCGCCGAGCGGAGCGCCTGACCTGTCGCGCCTCAATCGAGCCGCCTGAGGCCGGCGCGAAAACGTTCGCCATTGCGGACATAGACCTCGGCCGAAATCTTCAGCACCGCGAGCTGGCGTTCGTCGAGCGGACGCGCCACGCGCGCAGGCGCGCCGAGGATCAGCGAGCCGTCGGGAAATTCCTTGCCTTCGGGAACCAGCGCGTTGGCGCCCACCAGGCAATTGCGGCCGATGCGCGCGCGATTGAGCACGGTCGAGCCCATGCCGATCAGCGCGTTGTCGCCGATCGTCGCCGAATGCAGGATGACGCCGTGGCCGACCGTCACATTGTCGCCGATCGTCAGCGGCTGTCCCGGATCGGTGTGACAGATGGTATTGTCCTGCACGTTCGAATTCTCGCCGACCTCGATCCAGTCGTTGTCGCCGCGCAAGACCGCGCCGAACCACACGCTGGCGTTCCTCTTCAAGCGCACCCGTCCGATCAGCACCGCCGTCGGCGCCACAAAGCAGGAACCGTCGGCCGCAAGCTCCGGTTCGAGTCCGTCGAGCGCGTAGATCGGCATGAGCCCATCCTTTCGGGTTGGCGCGCCCGGCTGCGCGGGCGGCGAGATTTCACTTAAGCGTCGCACAAAACGCGATAGGCTCAAATCAAGCCGATTGATTCGCGGCGGGGGAACCGGATTGGCGCAGCGTAACGCGCAACCATCTGTGTCTATCGAGGGACAGGCGCCGGCCACCGGCGCGCGCTCCCGCCGCCGCACGCCAATTCCCGCGTACACCTCATGTCTCACCGCGATCAGGGAGTATTCATGGCCAAGCGTTCCGCGCGGCAGAAGGCCCGCGAATTGCAGTACCGTGAACCGGCGACCGTTCACCCTCTCTTTCCTCCAGACCGCGGCTGGAGTCCGCACGATCACGATCAGAACGGGCGCGATCGAAAATACGTAAGAAACGTCCGGGCCATGAGCCCGATGCAGCAGCGGCTGATGGACGCCATCGAGGAGCGCTCCGTCGTCGTGGCGCTGGGCCCCGCCGGCACCGGCAAAACCTATCTCGCCATCGCCAAGGCGGTGGAGGCGCTCGAGGCCGGCAAGGCCGGGCGCATCGTGCTCTCGCGGCCGGCGGTCGAGGCCGGCGAGAGTCTCGGCTTTCTGCCCGGCGATCTTCAGGAGAAGCTCGCGCCCTATCTTCGCCCGCTCTACGACGCGCTGACCGAACGGCT
>DASZRM010000035.1:0-6596 GCA_035549135.1 Rhizomicrobium sp.
GCG
The DNA here is from genome assembly GCA_035549135.1 of Rhizomicrobium sp. Taxonomy (GTDB): domain Bacteria; phylum Pseudomonadota; class Alphaproteobacteria; order Micropepsales; family Micropepsaceae; genus Rhizomicrobium. The sequence goes on from DASZRM010000035.1 coordinate 4, forward strand.
AACGCGTTCCGCAATGCGCGCGCCGAAGGCGTCACGATCGGCTGCGGCAGCGATGTCGGCCCATTCCCCCATGGCGAAAACCTGCGCGAGCTGCAATGGATGGAAAAGCTCGGCATGAGCGCCAACGAGGCGCTGCTCGCGGCAACCGCGGTGAACGCGAAAATTCTCCGCCGCGAACACGAACTAGGCAGCGTGAAGGAGAATTATCTGGCCGATCTCATCGCCGTGGATGGCGATCCCTCGCGCGATCTCGGCGCGCTCGCCGCGGTTTCATTCGTAATGAAGGGCGGCCGCGGGGTTCAACCGTCCTCCTGAGAGAGGATCGGCCGCTTTGCCTACAGCGACTTGATGTAGTCCAGATAGGCGCGCACGCGCGCGGCGTTGCGGCCGTAATCCGGCGTGCCGATGCGGCTCTTCGAGCGGATGTCGAGCCTTGCGCCGAGCGCGCCGGCCTTCTCCACGCGCACCACGATGTCGTCGGTGAATCCGAACCACCAGGTGGTGTCCGTGGCCTCTATCCGCCCACGCGCCTCGTCGAAGGCGACGATGCGCCAGCCCATGTGCTTGGCGGCCTCGAAGGCGCGCCAGAACAGGATCGACTTCGGATGCACCTTGGGATCGCCATGCGGATTGAGCAATTCGCCGAGTGGAATGATGTCTGGATAGGCGAGCTTCTGCAGCTCGGCCACGGTGGTGACCTTGCCCTTGATCACCACATGCTTGGAGCCGTCATATTCCGGCCCGTTCGGCGCGCCCTTGCGAAGCGCCAGAAGCGCTTCGAATTTCGGCGCGTCGCCCGTGTCGGTCGATATGTCGTGGATCGGCGGCGCGTACAGCGATCGCCATTCGGCGCTGAGCGGAAAGTAAAGCAGGATCGCCGCGCCGATGAGGCCCGCGAAGCCCGGCCGCCACCCCCTGCTGTCGTTGTTGCGCAGCGCCATCGCGAGCCACGCCGCGCCCGCGAGCGCGGCGATCGCTCCGATGGCGACGCCCGGATATAGAATCTCGAAGCCCATCTCGTAGCGCCAGAAGCCAAGCCGCGTTCCGAACGCCGCCGTCAGGCAGAGCGCGAGCGCCGCGAGCCACGCGATCAGGGAAGTCCGCGCGGCGATCTTCTGGTAACGCATGCACTCCTCGATTAGCTGGCGCCCCGACAACTTCGCGGCGAAGCCGGGACGCTGACGAAGCGGTCCTTTACGCGCCGAGCGGGCGCCGCAGGACGGCGATATTGTTCAGCCCGCCGGGGGCTTTTCAAGCCGCCGCCGTCGGAAGCCGGTAGGTCTTGAACTTTTCACGCAGCGCCATCTTCTGGATTTTTCCCGTCGCGGTGTGCGGGATGTCGTCGACGAACGCCACGTCGTCCGGCATCCACCACTTGGCGATCTTGCCGGAGAGATAGGACAGAATGTCCTCGCGCGCCGCCTTCTGACCGGGCTTGAGCACGATGACGAGCAGCGGCCTTTCGTCCCATTTGGGATGGGCGACGCCGATCACCGCCGCTTCGGCCACCGCAGGATGGCCGACCGCGATGTTCTCGATCTCTATGGTGGAAATCCACTCGCCGCCGGATTTGATCACGTCCTTGGCGCGGTCGGTGACGGTCATGTAGCCGTCGTGATCGAGTGTCGCCACGTCGCCGGTGTCGAACCAACCCTCGGCGTCGAACGAGCCTTCGCCCTCGCCGCGGAAATAGCCCTTCGCCACCGCGGGCCCACGCACCTTCAGCCGCCCGAACGCCTTGCCGTCGCGGGGCAGCTCGCGATCCTTCTCGTCGACGATTTTCATCTCGACGGTGAAAGGCGGGTGACCCTGCTTGCATTTGTAATCGAGTTGCCTCTCGTATGGCATGGCCTCGATGCGCGGCTTCATCGTGCCGAGCGTTCCGAGCGGGCTCATCTCGGTCATGCCCCAGGCGTGAATGACGGTGATGCCGTATTTCTTCTCGAACGCCTCGATCATCGAGCGCGGCGCGGCCGAGCCGCCGATCAGCACGCGCTTCATGTCGGGAAGCGTCTTTCCGGTCTTTTCGAGATGCTGCAGCAACGCCAGCCACACGGTCGGCACAGCGGCGGTCATCGTCACGCGCTCGCCGGTCAGAAGTTCGCAAATGGAATCGCCGTCGAGCTTCGGCCCCGGCATGACGAGCTTGGAGCCGATCATCGGCGCGGCGAAGGCGAGCGCCCAGGCGTTGGCGTGGAACATCGGAACGACCGGCAGCACGCTGTCGCAGGCGCGCAGGCCCGCAGCGTCCGCCTGTCCCGCGACGAATGCGTGCAGCACGTTGGAGCGGTGCGAATAGAGAACGCCCTTGGGGTTTCCGGTGGTGCCCGAGGTGTAGCAGAGCCCGCATGCCGTATGCTCGTCGAATTCCTTCCACGGGAAGGTTTCGTCGGCGCCGGCGATGAATTCCTCATAGGCGACGAGGTTGGGGATGTTGGCCTTCGGCAGATGCGCCGCGTCGGTCAGACAGACGAAAAGCTCGATGCTGGGCGTGCGCGAGGCGATCTTCTCGATCAGCGGCGCGAAGGTGATGTCGAAGAACAGGACTTTGTCGTCGGCATGGTTGGCGATGTAGACGATCTGGTCGGGGAACAGGCGCGGATTGAGCGTGTGATAGACCGCGCCCATGCCGGCGATTCCATACCAGGCTTCGAGGTGCCGGTCGGTGTTCCACGCCATCGTCGCCACGCGCTCGCCGAGCTTGACGCCAAGCCGGTCGAGCGCGTGCGCCACCTTTCGGGCGCGCCTGGCGATCTCGCGATAGTTGGTGCGCACGATCGGCCCCTCGACCGAACGGGTCACGATTTCGCGGTCGCCGTGATAGAGCGCGGCGTGATCGATGATCTTGTGGACCAGCAGCGGCCAGTCCTGCATCAGCCCCAGCATGTCGTCCCGATCCCTTCCCTCATTGCCGCCATATTAGAATGTCGCCAGATACGGGCAACGGGGACGAAAAGTTTCGCGGCGATGGCTTTGCAAGCGGATTGACTGCCTATAGCGTCGGGCGTCGATGGGGGGCAGGGCATTGGACAAACGACCGGAAGGCGCGCCTGCAGCAGCGCCCCAGAAGCTCAAATTTCTCGACACCGCGCTCACCATGTTGACCGTCGGCGTCGGAATCCGCTGGATCGCGGTAGCCGCGGCGGTGGGTCCGGCATCGCTGCCGCTGTGGCTGCTGGCCATGCTCGTCTTCTTCGCGCCGCTCTGCATCGCCACAGCCGAGCTGAGCGGACGCTATGACGGGGAAGGCGGCATATATCTCTGGGCGCGCGACGGCATCGGTCCGCTCGCCGGCTTCATCTGCGGCTGGCTCTACTGGATTTCGCTGATGCCCTTTTTCGCGAGCATCCTCTATTTCCTAGCCGGGCTTGCGATAGCAGCGATCGGCGGCGATCAGAAGGACACGCTGCTCTACATCTCCATCTCGGTTGCGATCTCGCTTCTGGTGACCGCCATCCAGGTTGCGGGCCTCAAATACGGCAAATGGCCGCCCAATATCGGCGCCGTTGGAGGCTGGATCGTCGTCCTCATCATCGTGACGATGGGCGCCGTTCTCGGCGCCAAAGGCAAGGGCGCCACCGATTTCCTGAACGCCTCCTATGTCGCGCCGCTGAATTTCGACACCGCGATCCTCTGGGGCACGATTGTGTTCGCCTATTCCGGCATGGAGACGGCCGGCATGCTGCGCAACGAGATCGAGGGCGGCATTCGCACCATCGTGCGTGTACTGATGATCGTGGGTGTGGGCTCGCTGTTCGTCTACATCGCTGGCACGTCGGCGTTCCTCGTTATCCTGCCGCAGAGCGCGCTGACGCGGCTGGGCGGATTCGCGGACGCGCTGCTAACCGGCCTCGCGCATGTGGGGCTGGGGCGCTATGCGCCGGTTGTGATCGGGTTGTTCGCGCTCTCGATGCTGGGATCGTTCACGGCCTGGTTCGGAGTCGGCGCGCGTCTTCCATTCGCGGCAGGCATCGACTCTTATCTTCCGCCGCTGTTCGCCCGCCGCAATCCGAAAACCGGAGCGCCGGCGCCCGCCATCCTGCTGCAGGCGGCGCTGACGATCGGCGTCGTCATCCTCGGCCAGGCGGGATCGAGCGCCGCCAGCGCCTATGATTTTCTTGTGGCAACGGCCGTTCTGGGAGCGACCATTCCCTATCTCTTCATGTTTTGGGCGCACATCAAAAGCGCGAGCCTGCCGCCTGTCGCGGGCGCCTGGGCGCCTCCGGGCGGACGACGCACGACGTTGATCGCGGGCTGGCTCGGCATGGCGTCGTGCACCGTCGCCATCGCCTGCACCATGGCGCCGAACCCGACCGATCCGCATCCGCTGGCAGCATTCATCAAGGTTGTGGTCGCAGCCGTGGCGATGATCGGCGTGGGCCTGCTGATCTACTGGAACGCGGCGCGCAGGCGCAAGCTCGCGATAGCCCCGGCATGAGCACGATCGAAACCGATGTCGTAAGCGTCGAGACATTCGGCTACAAGCAGGAGCTCAAGCGCTCGCTCAGCCTGTTCGATCTTTTGGTCTATGGGCTCATCTTCATCAGCCCGACCGCGCCCATCGTCGTGTTCGGCATCGTCTACAACGCCGCGAAAGGCATGGTGCCGCTGGTCTATGTCATCGGGCTGGTGGCGATGGCGTTCACTGCCCTCTCTTACATGGCGATGAGCCGCGCGTTTCCGGTTGCGGGATCGGTTTATGCGTATGCCGGGCGCAGCATCGGCGCGTTCGCGGGGTTCATTGCCGGATGGGCCATGCTGCTCGATTATCTTCTGCTGCCGACGCTGACCTTTGTCGTCTGCGCCATCGCGATGAACGCGATGATCCCCGGTATTCCCGGATGGGCTTGGGTTGTCGGTCTGCTCACGCTTGCCACGATCGTCAATTATCTCGGCATAGAAGTGACGGCGCGGATCAATGCGGTTCTTCTTTTGCTGCAGCTGCTTGTTCTTGCGGCATTTGTCGGCGCCGGTGTTTGGGCGATCATGCATCATGTGGGCGGCACAAGTTTCACTATCGCCCCCTTCTACAATCCCGCCGCGTTGACGCCGTCGTTGATCTTCGGCGCCCTGTCGCTCGCCGTGCTCAGCTTCCTCGGCTTCGATGCGATCTCGACGATGTCGGAAGAATCCAGGCACGGCGCCGGCGCCATCGGCCGCGCCACGATCCTGTCGCTGTGTCTCTCCGCGGCTTTATTCGTGGCGCAGACCTATATCGCGGCGCTGTTCGGTCTCGGCAAAACTGCTTTCGCGCCCGGGCCCGAAACCGACGCAGCCTTCTATAATATCTCCGCGATGATCGGCGGCACAACGCTCAAGTTCATTGTCGCCGTGCCCGGCATCCTGTTTGGCGCGATGGCGGGCTCACTCGTCGCGCAGGCCTCGACGGCGCGGCTGTTATTCAGCATGGCGCGCGACGGAAAGCTTCCGCGCTTTCTCGCGCATGTGCATCCCGACCGCAAAGTGCCGGAGAACGCGATCTTTGTCGTCGCCGCGATCACGCTGGTGCTGGGGACGGCGCTGGTCGACAAACTTGAACTGCTGACGTCGATGGTCAGTTTCGGCGCGCTGCTCGGCTTTCTGTTGCTGCACGCCTCCGTCGTGATGCATTTCATGGTGCGTGGGAAAAGCCGTGGTTGGCTGCGCTATCTGATCGCGCCGCTGATCGGCTTCGTAATCATCGCCTATGTGCTGTGGAATGCAGAAGCGAACGCCAAAATCGCCGGGCTCGCGTGGACGGCGGTGGGATGCGCGATCTATTTGGCGTTCGGATTTCTGCGCAAAGAGCCGCAGGCCGGATCGCTTCCGCTCTGATATTCTGGTACCGGTTTTCATCGATCTTTCCAGCGGTGCCCCATGCCTCTCTCCAATTCCCAGATGCGCGACGTGCAGGCGGTCCTGCACCCCTACACCAACCTGATGAAGCACCGCGATGCGGGGCCGATGATCCTGGAGCGCGGCAAGGGCTGCCGAGTCTATGACGAGAACGGCAAGGACTATATCGAGGCGATGGCGGGGCTGTGGTGCACCGCGCTTGGCTGGGGCGTGGACGAGCTCGCCGACGTCGCGGCGGAGCAGATGCGCAAGATGGCCTTCGCCCACATTTTCGGCGGGCGCAGCCATGAGCCGGCCATCGCGCTCGCCGAGAAGCTGAAGGAGATCGCGCCGTTCCCCGCCGGCAAGGTGTTCTTCGCCAATTCCGGATCGGAGGCGAACGACACGCAGGTCAAACTCGCCTGGTACGCCGCCAATTCGCGAGGCAAGCCGAAGGCCAAGAAAATCGTCTCGCGGATGAAGGCCTATCACGGCGTGACGCTGGTGGCGGCGAGCCTCACCGGCTTGCCGAACAATCACAGGAGCTTCGATCTTCCGTTCGATTTCGTGAAGTTCGCCGATTGCCCGCACTATTATCGCAATGCCGAACCCGGCGAGAGCGAACGCGATTTCTCCAAACGCATGGCGGCCAATCTCGATGCGCTGATCCAGCGCGAGGGTCCGGACACGATCGCCGCCATGATCGCCGAGCCCGTGATGGGCGCGGGCGGCGTGATCCTTCCGCCCGAAGGCTATTTCGACGCGATCACGGCGGTGCT
>DASZRM010000036.1:0-87367 GCA_035549135.1 Rhizomicrobium sp.
ATGCTGGGCGAGGTGTTCTCGGCGACCTACCGCACGGATGCGGCGTCTTCGCGCGGCGCGCTCTCGGATTTCTATTCGCCCGCGCTTCGGCCGGGAACGATACGACCGGGGACGGTGATCTACGACATCAATGGCCATGTCGCGATCGTCTACAAGGTCGACGAGGATGGGCGCATCTTCTACATGGACGCCCATCCGGACTTCACGGTCACGCGCAGCGTCTACGGCGCCCAATTCGGCCAGAGCCCGGCGCAATTGGGCGGCGGATTGAAGAACTGGCGGCCGTTCCGCCTGGTCGGCGCGCATCGCGACAGATCGGGCCATCTCATCGGCGGCCGGATGGCGTTCGCGTCTAACGACCGGATCGCGGACTTTTCGCTCGTCCAATATGTGGGGACGGAACCCAACCCGTCGGGAACGCCGAAGCAGGCGCGCTATTACTATGGCGGCGCAAGGCTCGGTTATTACGAATTCGTGCGGGTGGCGGTCTCCGGGGGCAAGGTCTCGTTCAATCCGATCTACGAGCTTCAGGTGACGATGAAGTCGCTCTGCAACGACCTGAAGGACCGCGCGCAATATGTCGATCTCGACGTGAAGGACGGAATTTCAGCCAAGCCCCATCCCGCGCGGCTGCCGGAGAACATCTACGAGTCGGCCGACCCGGACTGGGAATCCTACGGCACCGCCGCGCGCGACGCCCGCATCAAGGCGGCTTTCGCCCAGTTCTACAGGGACCTGGCGTCTATGATCGATCTCTGGGTGCATCGCGATCCGCGCATCGTCTATGACGGCGATTTTCTGAAGAAAGACCTGCGCGACGCCTATGAGGAGCAGTCGTCCGCCTGCGTCATCACCTATCTCGGCAGCGACAAAAAGCCGGTGTCGATGACCTTCGACGATATGATGCGCCGGCTGTTCCGCATGTCGTTCGATCCCTATCATTGCGTTGAGCTGCGCTGGGGCGCGGCCGGCGACGAACTCGACTCCTGTCCGGACGGGCGCGTCAAGCGCAAGTGGTACGCCGCCGAGCAGAGGCTCAGGAATCAACCCGATCGCAGCGACGCGCCGATGGGCTTCGATCTCGACGCGCTGAAGCGCAATCCCAAAGGCGTCGGGTTGGAGCGCCCGCCGCAGGTGGACATCAAGGCGCTGATCGAAGCGATCCCGAGCCAGGTGGCGTTCGAGCCGATGAAGCCCGGGGATCGCTAGCGCAATTTGAGCTCGCGTGAAATCAGGCATTTTCGCCGGAGGCCGTCCGTGTGCTTCGAGGCTCGATCCAAGTGCTGACGCTATGCACTCTTGCGCCTCAGCATGATGCGCGGGGCGCCGCACGTAATGCGATCACGATCCAAAGCTTGATTGCTCAAGCGATGATTGGCCGGGATTGCGCTATTCTAGCCAGGACATGGAATCGAATTCGGCTTCGCAGGCCTATCCGATCGGCGGCCTTTCGCAGACCGAGGCTCTTGCGCGGCTGAAGGCCGAAGGCCCCAACGAATTGCCGCGCTCCGGGCGGCGAAATCTTCTGCGCATCGCGGTGGGGGTGCTTGCCGAGCCGATGTTCGCGCTGCTGCTCGGCGCCGGCGCGATCTATCTTTTGATCGGAGAAGTCGTCGATGCGCTGGTGCTGCTGGCCTTCGCCACGCTTTCGACCTCCATCGCCATTGTGCAGGAGACGCGTAGCGAACGGGTGCTGGAGGCGCTGCGCGACCTGTCGAGTCCGCGCGCGCTGGTCGTGCGCGACGGCAGGCGGGTGCGCGTGCCCGGACGGGAGGTCGTCCGCGGAGATCTGATGATTCTGGAGGAAGGCGATCGGGTCGCCGCCGACGGCGCCCTCGTGGCCGCGCAGGATCTTTCTGTCGACGAGTCCCTGCTCACCGGCGAAGCGGTTCCGGTGCGCAAGCGCGCGGGCCCGGCGGATGCGGCGATGCGTCCGGGCGGAGATGATCTTCCGCTGGTCTTTTCCGGAACGCTCGTCGTACGCGGTCGCGGCGCGGCGCTGGTGACGGCGACCGGCGGAAATTCCGAAATGGGGCGTATCGGCGTCAGCCTCGAAAAGCTCGAAGTGGAGCCTCCGCGGCTGCGGCAAGAGACCCGGCGCATCGTCCGCATCTTTGCGGCCTTCGCGTTCGCCGTCTGCCTGGCGGCCGTGCTGCTTTACGGATGGCTGCGCGGATCGTGGCTTCAGGCCATGCTCGGCGGCATCGCGCTTGGCATGTCGATGCTGCCAGAGGAATTTCCGCTGGTGCTCGCCGTTTTCATGGTCATGGGCGCCTGGCGGATTTCGAAGGCTCGCGTTCTGACCCGCAGGGCCGCCGCGATCGAGTCTCTGGGGGCCGCAACCGTTCTGTGCACCGACAAGACCGGCACGCTCACGGAAAACCGCATGACCGTATCGGTCGTTCGAACTCCGGCCGCGAGCTGGAGGCCCGGGGAGCAGGCCGAGGAGAGCGTCGCGGCGCTGCTCGAAGGCGCATTCTTCGCAAGCGAACGCGAAGCGGTCGATCCCATGGAACGGGCCGTGCACCGGACGGCCTCCGCGCTCAATGAGCGGCTCGAAGGTCAGCGCGCGCAGCAGACCCTCGTGCGCCAATATGGCCTGAGGCCAGAGCTCCTCGCGGTCACCCATGTCTGGCAGCTCGAGGACGGCGCGGAAATGGGCGTCTACGCCAAGGGCGCGCCGGAAGCGATCGCCGAACTCTGCGGTCTCGATGACGCGGCGAACGCCTGGGTGCGCAGCCAAACCGACGCCCTGGCGCACGACGGCGCCCGAGTGCTCGGAGTGGCCAACGCCGCCCACGCCGACAAGCCGCTCCCCGAGACGCCGCACGGGTTTTCCTGGCGGTTTCTTGGCCTGATCGGCTTCGTCGATCCGATCCGCGCGAACGTTCCCGACGCCGTGCGCGAATGCCGCCGCGCCGGGATCCGCGTCATCATGCTCACCGGCGACTATCCTGCGACAGCGGCCGCGATCGCCCGCGAAACCGGTATTGAGACCTCAGGCGTGCTGAGCGGGGCCGAGGTCGCGGCCATGGACGATGCCGAATTCGCGCGGCGCATCGCCACGACGAACGTCTTCGCGCGGATCATGCCGGAGCAGAAGCTGCGCATCGTCAGCGCGCTCAAGGCCCGCGGCGACGTGGTCGCCATGACCGGCGACGGCGTCAACGACGCGCCGGCGCTGAAGGCCGCGCATATCGGCATCGCCATGGGCGGTCGCGGAACCGACGTCGCGCGCGAGGCCTCGTCCATCGTGCTTCTGGACGACGATTTCGCCTCCATCGTTCACACCATTCGGCTCGGCCGCCGAATCTACGACAATCTCAGGAAGGCGATGGGATACATCATCGCGGTGCACGTTCCGATCGCGGGTCTGGCGCTGATTCCCTTCGTGCTCGGCATACCATCCATACTTCTGCCTGTGCACATCGCGTTTCTGGAAATGGTGATCGATCCGGCCTGTTCAATCGTTTTCGAAAGCGAGCCGGAGGAGCGGGACATCATGCAACGCCCGCCGCGTTCGCCTTCCGCGCCGCTGATTTCGCGAAGCCTTGCGGCCTGGGGCCTGTTGCAGGGCGTGCTGCTGTTCGCGGCCGTCTTCGTCACGCTGCTGCTGGGACGTAGCTGGCGTATGCCCGATACCGAGCTGCGCGCGCTGGCCTTTTCGGCGATGGTGTTCGTCAACCTTGGAGCCATACTCGCCAATGGCTCGCTGTCCGGCTCGCTCGTCGACACCATTCGGCGGGCGAGCGCGACCTTTTGGGTGCTCCTTGGCGGGGTGACCGCGGCGCTCGCCATCGCGTTGCTGTGGCCGCCGGCGCGCGCGCTGTTCCGGTTCGGGCCGCTGCATCTCGACGATATGTCGAGCGTGGCCGCGATCGCGCTGGTCACCCTGGGACTGATCGTGGCGCTCAGAACCCGCATTCCGGGGCTCAGAGCGTAGCGTGGAACTGCATTTGCCCTCGGCCACGGCCTTCCGTATGAAGGTGCGCTGCAGCAAATCACCGGTCCGCCGATGCGCCTGTCCCGCTATTTCCTGCCCCTTTTGAGAGAGACCCCTTCGGAAGCCCAGATCGTCTCCCACCGCCTGATGCTGCGCGCCGGCATGATCCGCCAGGAAGCGGCGGGCATCTACGCTTGGCTGCCGCTCGGCTTCAAAGTGCTGCAGAAGATCGAACAGATCGTGCGCGAGGAGATGAACCGCGCCGGCGCCATCGAAATCCTCATGCCGACGCTGCAGCCGTCCGAACTCTGGAAGGAGACCGGCCGCTACGACGCCTATGGACCGGAGATGCTGCGCATCAAGGACCGCCATGAGCGCGAGCTGCTCTACGGGCCCACCAACGAGGACATGGTGACGGAAATCTTCCGCGCCTATGTGAAGTCCTACAAGGCGTTGCCGCTCAATCTTTATCACACGCAATGGAAGTTTCGCGACGAGGTGCGGCCCCGCTTCGGGGTCATGCGCGGGCGCGAGTTCTTAATGAAGGATGCGTACTCGTTCGACATAGACAGGGAATCCGCGCGCCGTTCCTACAACAGGATGTATGTCGCCTATTTGCGCATCTTCTCGCGCATGGGATTGAAAACGATTCCGATGCGCGCAGAAACCGGCCCGATCGGCGGCGATCTCTCCCATGAGTTCATCGTGCTCGCCGAGACGGGCGAGAGCGAAGTCTATTGCCACAAGGACCTGCTCGATATGCCGATTCCCGGCGAAGACGTCGATTTCGGCGGCGATCTCGAGCCCATCGTGCGCCAGCGCACCGCCCTCTACGCGGCAACCTCGGACGTGCACGAGCAGGCGCGTTTCGAGAACGAGGTGCCGTCCGACAAGCGCGTCACCGCGCGCGGCATCGAGGTCGGGCAGATTTTCTACTTCGGAACGAAATACTCGGTCCCGATGAAAGCCACCGTGACCGGGCCCGACGGCAAGGAGGTTCCCATTCACGGCGGCTCCTACGGCGTGGGCGTGTCGCGGCTCGTCGGCGCGATCATCGAGGCGAGCCATGACGATGCCGGAATCGTCTGGCCGGCGCCGGTGGCGCCCTTCGATATCGCGTTGGTGAACCTCAAGGCCGGGGACGCGAAGACGGACGCGGCCTGCAATGACCTCTACGCAAAGCTTGCGGCCGCGGGGAAGGATGTCCTCTACGACGACACCGACGAGCGGCCGGGATCGAAATTCGCCAGCATGGACCTGATCGGCATTCCCCTTCAGCTCGTGGTCGGTCCGCGCGGCCTCGAAAAAGGCGTCGTCGAGGTCAAGACCCGCTCCACCGGCGCTAAAGAAGAAATGTCTTTGGACGCGGCGATCAACAGGTTCACGCACTGATGGCGTCGGCCACCCACCCGTTCTCGCGCTTCGAATGGATGCTCGCCGGGCGCTATCTGCGACCCACGCGCAAGGAAGGGTTTGTCTCGATCATCTCGATCCTGTCGCTGCTCGGCATCGCGGTGGGCGTGGCGGCGCTCATCATTGTCATGGCGGTGATGAACGGATTTCGGCACGACCTTCTCACGCGCATTCTCGGTCTGCGGGGGCACATTCTCGTCCAGGGCGCAGCCGGCCCGCTGCCCGATTTCGACGCCGTGGCGCACAAGGTGCGCGCCGTGCCTGGGGTGACGCGCGTAGCCCCCATCGTCGAAGGTCAGGTGATGGCGACCTCCAATGGCGCCTCTTTGGGCGCGTTGATTCATGGGACGCGGGCGGGCGATCTGGCGAGCATGCCGATCGTCGCCAAGAGCCTCACGCCGGGAGCGCTGGCGCGCTTCAGAGGCGGGGAGAGCGTGATTATCGGCGTGGGCCTTGCGGAAAAGTTGCGGCTCGCTCCCGGCATGAGCATCACGCTCATCGCCCCGCGCGGCAACGTCACGCCGTTCGGCGTAACCCCGCGCATAAAGACCTACGCGATCGCAGGAACATTCCGCATCGGCATGTCGGTTTACGACCAAAGCTATGTCTTCATGCCGCTCGAAGAGGCGCAGCTGTATTTCAATATGGGCGATACGGCGAGCGCCCTCGAAGTCATGATCGACGATCCGGACAAGGCCGATGCGATGGCCGGCCCGATCGGCGCCGCGGCCGGACCCGGCGCGCGCATCGTGACCTGGGAGGACATCAACTCCACCTTCTTCGGCGCCGTCGAAGTGGAGCGCAACGTCATGTTCCTGATCCTTACGCTGATCATTCTGGTGGCGGCGCTCAACATCATCTCTGGCCTCATCATGCTGGTGAAGGACAAGACACAGGACATCGCCATCCTGCGCACCATGGGCGCAACCCGCGGTTCGATGATGCGCGTCTTCATGATCGCCGGCGCCAGCATCGGCGTCGCCGGAACCGCGATCGGCTTCGGCATTGGCGTGGCGTTCTGCGCCAATATCGAGTCGATCCGCCAGGCGCTGTCGCGCCTCACCGGCACGACATTGTTCGATCCGACGATCTATTTCCTCGAGCGCATGCCAGCGCGAATGGAGCCGGACGAGGTGGCGGCGGTGGTGCTGATGGCGCTCGCGCTGTCGTTTCTTGCGACGCTCTATCCCGCCTGGCGGGCGGCGCGGCTCGATCCGGTGGAGGCTCTGCGCTATGAGTGAGGCGCAAGCTCCGGCCATGCGGCTCGACAGGGTCGCGCGCGTCTATCGCGAGGGCGCGGGCGAACTGGAAGTCTTCCGCGACGTGAGCCTCAGCCTTCGCCAGGGCGAGGTGGTTGCGCTCGTCGGCCAGTCCGGCGCCGGCAAATCGTCGCTGCTCCATCTCGCCGGCCTTCTCGAAGCGCCGACCGCGGGAGAAGTGTTGATCGGAGGCGCTGCGGCGTCCTCGCTTTCCGACGGCGAGCGCACCAGATTGCGGCGGGACGCGATCGGCTTCGTCTATCAGGCGCATCATCTGCTGCCCGAGTTCAATGCGCTCGAAAACGTCATGATGCCCCAGCTCATCGCGGGCAAGTCGCCGGCCGAGGCCGAGCGCGAAGCGCGTCGGCTGCTCGACCTGATGGGGCTCTCGGCCCGCCTGTCGCACCGACCGGCAGAGCTCTCGGGCGGCGAGCAGCAGCGCGTGGCCATTGCCCGCGCGCTCGCCAACCATCCGCGCGTGCTTCTGGCCGACGAGCCGACCGGCAATCTCGATCCGCGCACCGCATCAGGCGTGTTCGACGCCCTGATCGCCATTGTGCGCAAGGAAGGGACGGCTGCGCTCGTGGCCACGCATAACGCCGATCTCGCCGCGCGCATGGATCGCACGCTGGTGTTGCATGACGGCGCCATCGCCGAAGGCGCGGATATCTCGCCTCGGCGAACCTAGGGCGTCAGCTCGAAAATCCCTGCCTCCGAGTTGATCCCGTTGTGGGCCAGGACGCCATAGATGTTGCCGGACAGGTCGAGCGTCACCTCGTTGATCGGTTCATAGCCGTCGGGACAGCCCGATTTCTTGCAAAAGCTGTAAAGCAAGGTCGACTGCGATCCGTTCCAGCGGTAGACGCCGCCGTGCGCGTAATCGCCGCCTTCGTCCACCACGCCGAGGAGATTTCCATTTGCGTCCGGCGTGAGCCCGCCAGCCGGCTCCATGCCGTCCCTGCAATCTTGCGTCGTGCAGAAATCGTGGACGACCTGATACGTCGAGCCCGATAGCTCGAAGATCGTGCCGCCCCCTTCGCTCTCAAACTCCGTGTCGCCGCCGAGCCGCGTGGCGCCGAACACGATTCCTGAGCTGTCGAGGAAAAAACCCCGATTCGCGATTTCGCCGTCGCTGGCGCCGTTAAGATCGTGCCAGTACGAAACCGACCATTCGCCTGACTTTTTCGACAATTCGAAGATGGCTCCTTTCGAGTTCCGTCCGGTGGTTCTTCCGAAGAGATTCTCGTTCGCGTCCATTGTCAGCGCGCCGAAGGGAACGCCGGCGTCCAGGAAGGAGTAGATGACGCTGAAGGTCCAGCCATCGCCGTTCGGCGTCAGAGAATAGACCTCGCCGTCGCCGTGCCCGCCGCCCATAGCCGTCACGCCGTAAAGCGGGGAGACTTCGTCATAGGGCTGGCCCTGAGCCTCGCCCGCGTAGGTGAGTCCTTCCGGGCTTCCGCCATCTGCGCACGACGGCTGTTGACAAAAATCGTAAAGGCCGACTTCCGTCCAGCTCTTGCCGGCTCGCACGAGCTTGAACACGCCGCCGGGCGCGCCGAATGCGCCAAGCCGCGAGGTGCTGTAAAAATTCCCATCCTTGTCGCGGATCAATCCTGCGCCGGGAGAATAGCCGCCCGGACATTGGGTGTCGCAGGGAAACGCGAACAGGACCGAATGCTTCCACTTTCCTTTCTTGTTGCGCTTGAGACTGTAGAACGTGCCCTTGCCGAACTCGCCGCCGCCCCAGGTCGTTCCGTAGAGCGTGTCTTTCGCCGCGTCGTAGAAGAGATCGTTTGGCGTGCCCGCGCCGTCGGCGCAATCTTGCTCTACGCAGAAGGAATAGATGGCTTTGAATTTCGCCGCCGAGCAGCTTCCAGCTGACAGGACGACGACCATCGCCGCCAGCGCGCCGGCGCGGTAGATCATTAGCATGCCCCCCAAGAAACGTTGGCGCACGGTATCGGACTTTTGCTTAGGCGGCAATCGTTAGGATTGAATGCGCCGCTCATGGTAAACCGAAACGAGAGCCAGAGAGACCGCGCCTATTGCGCTATCGACCGTGGATCGTCGCTCCGGTCTTCTTGGCTCTGGTGGCGCCTTCGAGATTTCGCTTGGCGTCGGCGAAGGCCGGATCGAGATCCACCGCCTTGCGAAAATCGGCGATCGCAAGATCCAGTTTGCCCTCGGCTCCATAGACGCCGCCGCGATTGTTGTAGGCGCGCGCGTCGCCGGGCGAAATCTTGATCGCCGCAGTGTAATCGGCGATCGCGCGGTCGAACTCGCGAAGCATCTGGTAACAAACGCCGCGATCGAGGAGAACGGCCGCATCGGCCGGCGCCTTGGCGAGAGCCAGATCGTATTGCGCGATGGCCTCGGCGTATTTTTTCTGCGTCAGCAAGGAATCGCCGAGCGAACGATAAGCCGTCGCTGAGTTCTCGCCCGCGGCGGCGTAGTCCGCTGCAGCGAGGTCGGATTTGCCGAGTTTGGCGTAGACGTTCGCCCGGTCGTTCAAGGCCGCAGCGTCATGAGGATCGATCTTGATTGCGGCGGTAAAGTCGGCGACGGCGAGATCGTACTGCATTTTCGCCGCATGGATATTGCCGCGATCGACAAGCGCCGCGGCGTAATCCGGTTTGAGACGAATGGCCTCGTCGAGATCGGCGATGGCGAGTTCCGTTTCCTTGCGCGAGAGATGGGCGAGCGCCCGGCCCTCAAAGGCGTAGGCGCTGGGGCCGTTCCGGACTGCGGCGTCGTAGGCCGCGATCGCCTTGTCGAATTGACCGGCGGCGCGATAGGCGTTCGCGAGATCGAGCGCGGCGCTGGCGTCGTTGGGCGCGATTTGAAGCGCGGCCGAAAAGTCTTCGATGGCGCCGGCGCTGTCGTGCTGCGCCTCGCGCGCATTGCCGCGCATGACGTAGGCTTCAGCCAGGTTGGGATTGTCGGCGATGGCCGAGGTGTAGTCTGACGCCGCGGCGTCGAACTGACGGCGCGACATATAGATGCCGCCGCGGTCGTAATAGGCGGTCGCAAGGCCCTCCTTGGAAAGATCGCCGGATCCGATCGCCTGGGTCAGGAGCGCGAGCCCTCGGTCGGCATCGCCGGCCTTGATCGCCTCCACCGCCTGGTTGACCTCGACCGTGGCGTCTGCGGCGGCGGCTGGGTCGAAGCGGCCCAGTCCGGCCAGGGCCAGGACCCCAATCCAACACTTCCCAAGTCGTTTGGCGCGCATGGTCCAACCCTATGGCGGACGGACCCGCCTGGCCCAGTCACGATCGAGTTAGCCCGCGGGCGAGGGGCTCCCGCCAAGGGCAGGGTGGTCACGTTTTGTTCTTGACAGAACGTAAAGAGAACATATATCGTCGCCGCTCAATAGCGATGGAGGAGCGCGTGGACTGGTTAAGGGATGTTGCGGCGGGTCTGGGACTGGCCCTGTTCATGGCGTCATCTTTCGTGCTCACGGCCGCTGCGCACGCCCTGATGGCGGGCTAGTCGCCTGTGGACGAAAGCGCTGCGCGGTTCGCCTTGGGGCCATTGCGCGGTACTGACAGTCGGGATCGAGAGTCGGGACGAGTATGGCGGATAAGCGCGGCCGGGCGAATTTCGTGCATTTGCGGGTGAAGAGCGCCTATTCTCTGCTCGAAGGCGCCCTCCGGCCCAAGGAATTGGCCGACCTCGCCCGCAGGGCCGCCATGCCCGCGGTCGCTGTCACCGACGTCAACAATCTATTCGGCGTCTATGAGCTGTCCGAGACTTTGGCCCGGGCGGGGGTGCAGCCGATCGTAGGTTGCGTTCTATCGGTCAACCTAGACGAGGCCCCGTTGGCCGCCGGCGCGCTTCAGCGGCGCAAACCGCCCGCGCTGGCGCTGCTGGCGCAAAACGAAGACGGCTATAGCAACCTGACCAAGCTTTTGAGCGCGGCCTATCTCGGCGCCGAGCCTGGCGATTTCCCGCACGCCACAGGGGCGATGCTGGCCGAACGCGCCGCGGGGCTGATCGCGCTTACCGGCGGGCCCGGCGGCCCGGTGAACCGTCTGCTCGTCGAGGGGCAGCCTGAAGCGGCCGCGCATCTGCTCGGCCGGCTGAGCGCCATGTTTCCCGACCGGCTCTATGTCGAATTGCAGCGCCACGGCCTGGCCGAGGAACGCGCGACGGAAGACGCGCTGATCGCGCTCGCCTATGAGCGGGGTCTGCCTCTGGTCGCCACAAACGACGTCCATTTCGGCGGCGAGGACATGTACGAGGCGCACGATGCGCTTCTGTGCATCGCCGACGCCGCCTTCGTAAGTCAGGAGGACCGCCGTCGTCTCACGCGCGAACATCGGTTCAAGTCCGCGGCGGAAATGGCTGCGCAGTTCGCCGACATTCCCGAAGCGATCGATAACACGATCGAGATCGCAAGGCGTTGCGCCTTCAGGCCCAGGAAACGCGATCCGATCCTGCCGAAATTCGTGCCCGAATCCGGTCGTTCGCCGGAAGAGGAGATCCGCATCGAAGCCGAAGCCGGACTTTCGCGGCGGCTGGACCGTCATGGCCGGCACGCCGACGATAGGGTTTATCGCGATCGTCTGGAATATGAGTTGGGCGTCATCACCAAGATGGGGTTCTCCGGCTATTTCCTGATCGTATCCGATTTCATGAAGTGGACGCGCCAGCAGGGCATTCCGGTCGGCTGTCGCGGTTCGGGGGCGACCTCGCTCGTCGCCTGGGCGCTCGACATCACCAACCTCGATCCAATTCGCTTCGGTCTGCTGTTCGAGCGGTTCCTCAATCCCGAGCGCATCTCGATGCCGGATTTCGACATCGATTTCTGCCAGGAGCGGCGTGACGAAGTGGTGCGCTATGTGCGCGATAAATACGGCGCGGACCGTGTCGCCCACATCATCGCGCTGGGATCGCTGCAGGCGCGCGCAGCGGTCAGGGACGCCGGGCGCGTTCTGCAGATGCCGCTCGGCCTTGTCGATCGCATCGCCAAGCTTGTTCCCAATCCGGTGGGCGGCAAATCGGTGGCGTTGCGCGAGGCGATCGACGGCGAACCGCGGCTGCAGCAGATCGCCGAGCAGGAACCGCTCGCCAAGCAACTCTTCTCCATTGTCGAGAAGATCGAAGGTCTCTACCGCCACGCCTCCACCCACCCGGCGGGAGTGGTGATCGGAGACAAGCCGCTCGACGAGATTCTGCCGCTCTACCGCGATCCGCGCTCGGAAATGCCGGTGACCCAGTTCGACTACGAGGACGCGGAAAAGGCTGGGTTGGTCAAGTTCGACTTCCTTGGCCTCAAGACGCTGACCGTGATCGCCAAGGCCGAGGAGCTTCTGAAGAAGCGAGGGATCGAGATCGATACGCAGAACATCGATTTCGACGACCGGGCGACCTACGAGATGCTCGCGCGCGGCGACAGCGTCGGCGTCTTCCAGCTCGAAGGTCAAGGCATGCGCGATCTCTTGCGCCGCATGAAGCCGGACCGAATTCACGATCTCATCGCGCTCGTGGCTCTCTACCGGCCCGGCCCGATGGATTCGATACCGAAATACATCGCGGTCAAGAACGGCCGCGAGGCGCCGGAATATCTCCATCCCATGCTCGAGCCGATCCTGAAGGAGACGTTCGGGGTCATGACGTATCAGGAAGACGTCATGAACATCGCGCGCGAATTGGCGGGCTATTCGCTCGGCCAGGCCGACCTGCTGCGGCGCGCGATGGGCAAGAAGATTCCCGAAGAGATGGCCAAGCATCGCGAGAAGTTCATCGAGGGCGCGAGCCGGAAGGGGATTCTCAAATCGGTCGCCGAGCAGATTTTCGAGCAAGCCGCCAAGTTCGCGGGCTACGGGTTCAACAAGGGGCACGCGGCCGCCTACGCCCAGGTCGCCTACCAGACCGCGTATCTGAAGGCGAACTATCCGGTCGAGTTTCTGGCTGCATCGATGACGCTCGATATCGGCAACACCGACCGGCTCAACATTTTCCGGCAGGAGGCGCAGAGGCTCGGCATTCGCGTCCTGCAGCCCGACATCAATCGTTCCGAAGCGGCTTTCGCCTGCGACGCCGATGCGGGGGTAATCTACTATGCGCTGGCGGCTGTGAAGGGCGTCGGACGGCAGGCGATGGAAGCGGTGGTGGCCGAGCGCGAGGCGCACGGGCCTTTCCGCAGTCCGGCCGATTTTGCGCGGCGCGTCGATCCGAAACTCGTCAACAAGCGCGCCTTCGAAAGTCTGGCGCGCGCCGGGGCCTTCGACGCGCTCAACCCGAACCGGCGCCAGATGGTCGAGTCCTCCGACACGCTTCTGGGCAGCGCGCAGCTCAGCGCCCGCGAACGGGAGTTAGGCCAGGCGACCCTGTTCGGCGCTGCGGCGGAAGAAGCGCCGGAAGCGCGCCTTGCGCCGGTCGCCGACTGGCCGCCGCATGAGCGTCTGAGCGAGGAGTTCAGCGCCATGGGCTTTTATCTCTCCGGCCATCCGCTCGATTCCTACGCCGCCGCGCTCAAGCGACTGGGCGTGGTGAACTACGCCTCTTTGCTCGAGGACCGCAGGCGCTCTGGCTTCAAGGCCGTGCTGGCCGGAACGATGATCCGCAAGCACGAGCGCAGGAGTCGCAACGATCAATCTTACGCCTTCGTGTCGTTCTCGGATCCGAGCGGCATGTTCGAAGTGATGCTCTTTCCGGAAGTGCTCGCCGCGTCGCGGCCGCTGCTCGAGGCCGGCAAGTCGGTGCTCATCACAGCGAGCGCAGAATGGGACGGAGACGATCTCAAGCTGCGCGCCGCCTCCATCGCCGACCTCGATTCGGCGGCGGCGCAGGCGGGCGAGGGCATGCGCATCTTCATCGAGAGCGAGGCGGCGCTTGGACCGATCGCCGCCCAGCTCAAGCAATCGGGCAAGGGGATCGTCACGCTGGTCGTTCCCGGCGCGCGGGGCGAGGAGGTGGAAATCAAGCTGCGCGACAGGATTCTCGTCTCGCCGGCGCTTCGCAACGCCATCAAAATGATGCCCGGCGTGGCCAATGTAGAGGCGGTGTGACAGATGAACTCGTCGAAAGGCGACGTTGGTCAGTCACCAGTTGGCCAGAGCGCGTTCGATGCGTGAAAGGCCCTCCGAAAGCAGCGCCGGATCCTGCGCGAAGCAGACGCGTATGTGGCTGTCGGCGCTCGCGTCTCCGGGGGCGAAGGCTGAGCCCGGCGCCACTCCGACCCGAGCCTTGAGCAGAAGCTGTTCGGAGAAGCTGAGGCTGTCCTTCATTCCGTCGATTTTCAGAAATCCGTAGAACGCGCCTTCCGGCCGCATCCAGCGAATCCGGTTCTGTCTGCCGACGAATCGCTCCACCGCGTCGCGGCCGACGCGGCAGCGTTCGAGCATCTCCGCGCGGAAAGCGTCACCCTCCGGCGAGAGCGCAGCGAGCGCTCCGAACTGGGCGAAGCTGGTCGGTCCCGTGTTGTTGGCGATGCAGACGATTTTCATCGCCTCATCGAGGCTCGCCGGATGCACCAGCCAGCCTATGCGCCATCCCGTCATCGCCCAGGGTTTTGAGAAGCTGTTGACGACGAAAAGGTTGTCCTCGGCTGTCGCAAGCTCAAGGAAGGACGGGGCATGTTTGCGGCCATTGTAGACGATAGTGCCGTAGACCTCGTCGCTGATGATGGCGATGTCGCGGTTGCGGGCGAATTCAAGGATCGACTTCAGTTCGTCGCTCGTTGCCACCCAGCCGGTCGGATTTCCCGGAGAGCAAACGTAAATCGCCTTGGTGCGGTCGTCGCAAAGCGAAAACAGCTTGTCGAGATCGAGCTCCCAGCGCGCGGGCGAGGCGTCCCAATTTTCCTTAAGCGGGCAGAAGCGGTTCTCCGCGCCGCAGGCGGTGGCGGCTTCGAATATGCTCGGCCAGATCGGCGAGACGATTACGATATTGTCGCCCGTCTCGATCAAGCATTGAAGCGCGGTCACCATCGCCAGCGTCGCCGCCCCGGGGAGCGAGATACGCTCCACCGCGATGTCGACGCCGAGCGTGCGCTTGTGAAAGTCGCGCAGCGCAAGCCGCAAGGGCATGATGCCGCGCTGGCCGCTGTAGAAGGTCTTGCCCTGGTCGAGCGCCTTTTTGGCGGCGTCTCGAATGAAAGCGGGCGTCACAAGATCGCTTTCTCCGAACCAGAGAGGCACGATGTCGGGATCGCCGAGGCCGAGGCCTGCGACCTGGGCGATGCCGTTCGCGGCGAGATTGCGGATGACGGGACGGATGGGGCTCATGAAGGGCAGGTAGCACACTCGGCCGAGCCTGCGAAAGGCGCGGCGCGCATGGCTGCCGCGAAGGGATAAGCGCTTGATACGCCGGCCGAACTGCGCCTCTTGCGCGCCGCCGGCCGAGACCCTATAAGCCGCGCCATCTCGCACGCGCGGGTGGGTTTCGGGAGGTGTTCTCTCGTCCCCGTCCGGTGTCCCGGCCACGGCCGGGATGACCCGCGCGTCTGGCCAACCGGTAAAGGAGACTGTCCATATGGCTTTGCCAGATTTCACCATGCGCGAGCTGCTCGAGGCTGGCGCGCATTTCGGCCATCGCACGCAGCGCTGGAATCCGAAGATGGCCCCCTATCTTTACGGTTCGCGAAACGACATCCACATCATCGATCTCACCCAGACCGTTCCTCTGCTTCATCAGGCGCTGGTCGCGCTGCGGGACGTGGCGGCGGCGGGCGGGCGCATCCTGTTTGTTGGCACCAAGCGGCAGGCGTCGGACCCGATCGCGGCTGCGGCCAAGCGCTGCGCGCAGTACTACGTCAATCATCGCTGGCTCGGCGGCACGCTGACCAACTGGCAGACGATCTCGAACTCGATCCGCCGCCTGCGCACGATTGAAGAGACGTTGAGCTCCGCCCAGGGCTCCGGCCTGACCAAGAAGGAGCTTCTGGGTCTGTTGCGCGAACGCGACAAGCTCGAGCGCGCGCTGGGCGGCATCAAGGAAATGGGCGGGCTGCCGAACATGCTGTTCGTGATCGACACCAACAAAGAAGCGATCGCGATCTCGGAAGCGGCCAAGCTCGGCATTCCGGTGACTGCGATCCTGGATTCGAACTGCAATCCCGACGGCATCGCCTATCCGGTGCCCGGCAATGACGATGCGGCCCGCGCCATCGCGCTCTATTGCGAACTCGTCGCCCGCGCCGTGATTGACGGCATCGGCCAGGGCCAGGCGGAGGCCGGGATCGATATCGGCGCGGCGGAGGACGTAGCCGACGGCGCGTCGGCGCCCGCCGAAGCCGCAGAAGCGCAAGCTGGCGCCTGAGCTCGGAGAACCTGACTATGGCGAACGTCACCGCAGCGATGGTGAAAGATCTGCGCGACAAGACCGGCGCGGGAATGATGGATTGCAAGGCCGCGTTGAACGAGACCGCGGGCGACATGGAAGCCGCTGTCGACTGGCTGCGCAAGAAGGGCCTTTCGAAGGCGGCGAAAAAAGCGGGCCGGGTCGCGGCCGAGGGTCTGATCGGCGTTGCAGTCCGCGACGACGCGGGCGCGCTTGTGGAAGTGAACTCCGAAACCGACTTCGTCGCGCGCAACGATCAGTTCAAGGATTTCGTGAAGACAGCGGCGAACCTCGCGCTCGAAGAGGCCGGCGACCTCGATCGCTTGCTGGCGAAGCCGGTGGGCGAGGCCACTGTGCAGGCCACCCTGACCGAATTGATCGCCAAGATCGGCGAGAACATGAGCGTAAGGCGCACCGCCGCGCTTGCGGTCAGCCCAGGCGTGGTCGCCTCCTATGTCCACAACCCCGCATCGCCCGAGCTTGGAAAGATCGGCGTGCTGGTTGCGCTGAAATCGACGGCGGACAAGGCAAAGCTCCAGGCGCTTGGAAAGCAGCTCGCCATGCACATCGCCGCGGCAGCGCCGCTCGCGCTGACAGCGGAGCATCTGCCGAAGGAGGTCGTGGAGCGGGAGCGCGCAATTCAGGCCGATATCGCGCGCCAGTCCGGCAAGCCCGAGAATGTCATCGAAAAGATGATGGAGGGCAGGATGCGCAAGTTCTACGAAGAATCCGTGCTCCTGTCGCAGGTCTTCGTCATCGACGGCGAAACGCCGGTGTCCAAAGTTCTTGAGAAGGCGTCGAAGGACTTCGGCGCGCCTGTCGCCATCGATGGCTTCATCCGCTTTCAGGTGGGCGAGGGCATCGAGAAGGTTGAAAGCGACTTCGCGGACGAAGTGAGCAAAATGGCCGGCGCCTGAGGTGGCCCTGTTGCCGTTCCGCGAGGACAGGCCCAGCATGGCGGGGTCCGAGTCCGCAACCAAAGGGGCAAGCATGACGTCGACGCCGAGATATGCGCGGGTCCTGCTCAAGGTCTCCGGGGAGGCGCTCATGGGATCTGCGCCCTACGGGATCGATATTGACACCGTGGAGCGCATCGCCGGCGACGTGAAGGAGGCCTTCGAGGCCGGCAGCCAGATCTGCATGGTGATCGGCGGCGGCAATATTTTCCGCGGCCTGTCCGGCGCGGCGAAAGGCATCGACCGGGCCACCGCCGACTATATGGGCATGCTCGCCACGGTGATGAATGCGCTTGCCATGCAGGCCGCGCTGGAGCGCATTGGCGTCCCCTGCCGCGTGCAATCGGCGATCCCCATGGCGTCGGTCTGCGAGCCCTATATCCGCAGGGTTGCGATCCGGCACATGGAGAAGGGGCGGGTCGTGATCTTCGCCGCAGGCACGGGCAATCCCTTCTTCACCACCGACACGGCGGCGGCGCTCCGGGCGGCCGAAATGAACTGCGACGCAATGCTCAAGGGCACCCAAGTTGACGGCGTCTACAGCGCCGATCCCAAGAAGGTGGGGCTGGCCGAGCGCTTCGATTCCTTGAGCTATCACGAGGTGTTATCGAGGGATCTCAAGGTGATGGACGCATCCGCGATCAGCCTGTCCCGGGAAAATAAGATACCGATTCTCGTATTCTCCATCCATGATAGAGGGGCGCTCGCAGCCGTGCTCCGGGGCGAGGGCCGCGCCACGATCATCGGCGAAACGCCGAGCGCCGCATGAGCCGCTGAGAGACCACGATGAGCGAGACCTTTAACAAGGACGAAATGAACCGCCGGATGAACGGGGCGATCGCCACGTTGAAGGCGGAATTCGCGGGGCTGCGCACCGGGCGCGCCAGCCCGGCCCTGCTCGATCCGGTGACGGTCGACGCCTACGGGCAGCAGATGCACATCAATCAGGTCGGCACCATTTCCACGCCGGAACCTAGGCTGCTGACGGTGCAGGTATGGGACAAGGGACTGGCCAAGGCGGTGGACAAGGCGATCCGTGACGCTGGGCTCGGTCTCAATCCGCAGATGGACGGACAGCTCTTGCGCATTCCGATTCCCGAGCTGAACGAAGAGCGGCGCAAGGAGCTTGCAAAGCTCGCTTCCAAATACGCCGAGCAGGCGCGCGTGGCCGTGCGCAATGTCCGTCGTGACGGCATGGAAGTCCTCAAGAAGCTCGAAAAGGACCACAAGATCGGCCAGGACGAGCATCACAGGCTTGGCGAGGAATTGCAGAAACTGACGGACGCGCACATCAAGGACATAGATCAATCGCTCCACGCCAAGGAGCAGGAGATCATGCAGGTGTGAGCGGCGTCCCGGAGGTACGTTGAGAAATGTCGGTCGGGCTGCGTGACGCCCAGAGTCTTCCCCGCCATGTCGCCATCATCATGGACGGCAACGGCCGCTGGGCGCGCAAGCGCCATCTTCCGCGGGAGGCCGGTCACGCGGCGGGCGTTTCCGCGGTTCGCGAAGTGGTGCGGGCAGCGACCGATATCGGGCTGCAGAACCTCACTCTTTATGCGTTTTCGTCGGAGAACTGGAAACGCCCTCAGACCGAAGTCGGCGCGCTGATGGGTCTTTTCCGACTCTATTTTCGCAACGACCTGGATGAAATCGCCGAGCGCAACGTGCGCGCGCGCATCATTGGCAACCGCTCACGCGTCGCAAACGACATTCGCGAGATGATAGAGGAGATGGAGAGGCGCACCGTGAGCAACACGGGCCTCAATCTCACTTTCGCGTTCGACTATGGCGGTCAGGAGGAAATCGTGGCCGCGGCCCGTGAACTGGCGCGCGCCGCCAAGGAAGGTCGCCTCGATCCAGAGACGATTACGGCGGAACTTTTCGCCTCGCGGCTGTTCACCAGCGCGCTTCCCGAACCTGACCTCGTCATCCGCACCAGCGGCGAGCGGCGCTTGAGCAATTTTCTGCTCTGGCAATCGGCCTATGCCGAGCTCTTGTTCGTTGACACGCTATGGCCCGATTTCACGCCCGAAAAGTTTCTCGAGGCGATCGATCAGTTCGCTCGGCGCGAGCGGCGGTTCGGGTCGCTACCGGAAGCCGTGGCGTGACCGAGGCGCGTCACATGGCGCCTGTGTCGCGGAATGCAGCGTTCCGCAACATCCGCTTTTCGCCGGATTGGATCACGCGTCCGCTTTTTGGATTGCTGCTGGCGGCGCTCGTCGTGCTGGCGACGGTCAAGGGACCGCAATACCTCGCTCTCTTCGTCGCGGCGGGAGCGGCTTTCTGCGTTCGCGAATGGCATCGCATGGTCCGGCCGGAGGCGTACCGCCTCGAAATGGCCGTCTCCGCGTCGTCGATTTGCCTGGCGCTGGCGTCGCTCGTGCTCTGGCCGCGCGGCCCATTCGCATGGACGGTGCTCGCGGCGGGCGCAGTCGTCGCGGCGTCGATGTCGATATTCCGACGCGCCAGTCCGCTGTGGCAGGGCGGCGGGGTGCTTTATATCGGCGCGCCGGCTCTGGCGCTGGTCGCGGTCCGCGCAATTGCGCAGGACGGCGCTTGGCTTGTCATCGGCCTGTTCCTGATCGTGTGGGCGACCGACACTGGCGCACTCGTCGCCGGCAATCTTGTCGGAGGCCCCAAGCTCGCGCCGGCCCTCTCGCCCAACAAGACCTGGGCCGGAACGCTTGGCGGCGTCGCTGCTGCGGCGATCGTCGAAGCGATCTATATCGAGGTGCTTGGCGGCAACCCATTTGTCGCCGGCGTCTATGGAGCGGGCCTGGCCGTGATCGCCCATGCCGGAGATCTTTTCGAGTCCTGGGCCAAGCGGCGCTTCAGCCGCAAGGACAGCGGATCGCTCATCCCCGGTCATGGCGGGGCGCTCGACCGCGTCGACAGCACGTTGTCCGCGGCGCTGGCGCTTGCGATTCTCGTTTTGGGGCTCAAGGCCAATCTTCTGTTCGGAGCGCGGCCATGAATGCGCTTGCGGCCACGCGCAAGTCGTTCGAGCTGCCGGACCTTTCTCCGGTGCTCGCACGGCGAATCGCCATTCTCGGCTCGACCGGGTCCATCGGCGTGAGCACGCTCAGCGTCATCGCGCATGCGCGCGAACTCTATGGGCCCGACGCGCTCCCGGTGGAGGCGCTCACCGCGCAATCGAATGTCGACGCGCTGATCGAGCAGGCGCGGGCCGCAAAACCGGCTTTCGCCGCCATCGGCGATGAATCGCTCTATGGCCGGCTCAAGGACGGTCTTGCCGGGACCGGCGTCGAAGTCGGCGCCGGACGCCAGGCGATGATCGATGCGGCGGCGCGCCCATCGGATACTGTGATGGTGGCCATCGTCGGCGCAGCGGCGATTGAGCCGGCGCTCGCGGCCATAGCACGCGGCGTGACCGTCGCGCTCGCAAACAAGGAGTGCGTCGTGGCGGCGGGCGCCGTTTTTCATGACGCCATCGCGCGCTCGGGCGCTTCCGTGATCCCAGTGGACTCCGAGCACAACGCGGTTTTCCAGGTGCTGAACGGGGGCGATGCCGGCGATGTCGAGCGCGTCACGCTCACCGCGTCTGGCGGTCCGTTCCGGGAGTGGAGCCTTGAGCGGATGCGCGCCGCCACTCCGAAGCAGGCGGTGGCGCATCCGAATTGGGCGATGGGCGCCAAAATATCGGTGGATAGCGCCTCGTTGATGAACAAGGGACTTGAACTGATCGAGGCGCATTTCCTTTTCGCTCTGTCTCCCGAGCGGCTAGCCGTCATCGTGCATCCCCAGTCGGTCGTTCACTGCCTTGTGTCCTATGCAGACGGATCGACGCTGGCGCACCTTTCCGCGCCGGATATGCGCACGCCCATCGCCCATGCGCTCGCCTGGCCACGGCGCATTGCTTCGCCTTCTCGTCGTCTCGATCTGGCCGCCGTCGGACAGCTGACCTTCGAGGCGGCCGACCATCAGCGCTTCCGGTGCCTCGCCATCGCACTCGACTGCTTGCGGATGGGCGGTCTGGCGCCGACGGTGCTGAACGCCGCCAACGAGATCGCAGTCCAGGCGTTTCTCGAGGATCGGATTGGTTTTCTGGACATACCGCGCGTCGTGGAGGAGACTCTTGGCGCCGCAGCCGAACCCAACGCCGATGCGGCTAGCCTGGATGGGGTTCTAGCGGCGGACGCGCGCGCCCGCGCGCTGGCGCTGGAATTCTGCCCTCGCCTCGTTTCATGAATATCTGCCGGCCGCACTGGGAGCGGAGATGACCGCGATGCTGCACGATCTCTTCAACTGGGCGCCGCTTGGACTGCCCTCGTGGCTGTTCGTCATCACCATAGTCGTTTTCTTTCACGAGCTTGGCCACTTTTTTGTCGCCCGGCTGTTCGGCGTCAGGGTCGAGGTGTTTTCCATCGGATTCGGGCCGGAAGTCGTCGGTTGGACAGACAAGAAACGGACGCGATGGAAGATCTCGTGGATACCTCTTGGAGGCTACGTCAAATTCTTCGGCGATGCGGATGCGGCCAGCCGGCCAGACCGTGAAAAGGCGAACCAGATGTCGCCCGCGGAGCGCGCGGTCTCACTTCTGACCAAGCCCGTCTATCAGCGCGCGCTGGTCGCGGCGGCGGGACCTTTCGCAAATTTCATCTTGGCGATATTCATCTTCACGGCGATGTTCATCTTGTTCGGCCGGGTGGTTGTGCCCCCGGTCATTGGCGCTGTGACGCCGAATAGCGCCGCCCAGGCCGCCGGCATAAAGCCCGGCGACATCGTCCGGTCGATCGACGGCGTGAAGATCGACGAATTCGGTCAGCTCCCGGAAATCGTTTCGACCAATGCGGGTGAAGACCTGGCGATCACTGTTTCGCGCAACGGTGAGTTGCTGACCCTTCACGCCACGCCACGGCTGGTCAGGCGCGCCGACCCGCTCGGTAACATTGAAAATATCCCCACGCTTGGCGTTTCAAGCTCGCGCTCCGCCAAGCCCGAGATTGTGCGCTACGGTCTTTTCGGCGCAACCGCCGAGGCCACGCGCCAGACCTGGGCGATCATCACCGGCACGCTCAAGAGCCTCGAACAGATCGTGGTCGGACGAACGGATGCGAGCCAGCTTCGCGGGCCGCTGGGCACCGCGGACCTGGCGAAGGAAGTCGCCGATTACGGCATTCTGGCGCTGATCCAACTCGCCGCGCTCATGTCCGTAAGCATCGGCCTCATCAACCTATTTCCCATTCCCATCCTCGACGGGGGGCATCTTCTGTACTATGGATGCGAGGCCGTGCTGGGGCGCCCGCTGGGGGAGCGGGCCCAGGACGTCGGGTTTCGGTTTGGACTGGCGCTTGTTCTGGCGTTGATGCTGTTTGCGACCTGGAACGATCTCGTTCGACTGAACCTCTTCTGAACTATTGCGGATGGCGCGTCGAAGCGCGCGGATGCGTCAAGAGACGAGTGGATGAGCGCCAAAGCCCAGTTCGCCCGAGTGTTGCGCTTGACTGCGGCTGTGGCGCTCCTCGCCGTCGCGCCGGCGTCGGCGCAACTTGCCGCGGGGCCGTCGATTGGCGGCTCGCCGCCCGCGGCGTCGCCCGCTTTGCCCGCCGCGCCGGTCATTCAGCACATCGTCGTAAAGGGCACGCAGCGCATCGAGCCGGCGACCGTGCTATCGTACATCTCACTGCACGAAGGCGATCCCTACCAGCCGCAGACCGCCGACCGCGCGCTGAAAGCGTTGTTCGCCACTGGCCTGTTTTCCGACGTCAAGGTGCATTGGGACGCTGCGACCGCTTCGCTTATCGTCACCGTGGTGGAAAGTCCCATCATCAATCAGATCGACTACGAGGGTAACAGCAAAGTCTCGACCAAGGACCTGCAAAAGGAAGTCCAGCTCAAGCCGCGCATGGTGTTCACGCGGTCCAAGGTTCAGGCCGATGTCCAGCGGATCATCGAGATCTATCGTCGCAACGGAAAGTTCGGCGCCACCGTCGATCCGCAGATCATTCAACGCCCCCAGAACCGCGTCGATCTGATTTTCTCCATTCACGAAGGCCCGACGACGGGCGTGGCGCGCATCAATTTCATCGGCAACAAGAGGTTTGACGACGACACGCTGCGCGAGCAGATCGCCACAGAAGAGAGCAGTTGGTGGCGCATCCTCTCCACAAACGATAACTACGATCCCGACCGGCTAACTTTCGACCGCGAGCAGCTGCGCAGATTCTACATCAGCCACGGCTACGCCGATTTTCGCGTGGTGTCCGCCGTGGCTGAGCTGACCCCCTCGCACGACAGCTTTTACGTCACCTTCACCGTGGACGAGGGCGATCTTTATCGCTTCGGGAAGGTTGAAATCGAGTCAAGCATCAAAGACCTCGATCCGATCGCTTTGCGGCCGCTCGTCAAGATCCGCACCGGAGACATCTACAACGGCGAGCTGATCCAGAAGGCGATCGACTCGCTGACCAATGCGGCCGGAACGCGCGGCTACGCCTTCGCTGAAGTCCATCCGCGCATCAAACGTGATCATGACCGGCGCATCATTGACGTGATTTTGAAAATCGACCAGGGACCCCGCGTCTATGTTGAGAAGATCAATATCACCGGCAATACGCGCACGCTGGACAAGGTCGTAAGACGTGAATTCCGTCTGGTCGAAGGCGACGCCTTCAACCGCGTGCTGGTCGACCGATCCCGCACGCGCATCCGCAGCCTTGGCATATTCAAGGACGTGGACATCAAACAGTCGCCGGGCTCGCAGCCGGACCGGGTCAATCTGGACGTAAAAGTCACCGAACAGTCGACAGGCCAGGTCTCTCTGGGCGCGGGCTATTCCTCGACCAGCTCGGTGATCGGCGAGTTCAGCTACAGCGAGCGCGATCTGTTCGGCCGCGGTCAATTCCTGCGGGCCAGCGTCGCGATTTCCTCGATCAGCAAGGAATTCCAGCTCAGTTTCACCGAGCCCTATTTCCTGGATCGTCAGCTTTCGGCCGGCTTCGACCTCTACAAGGTCTATACGGCCTACCAGCAGGCGGGCTATCAGTCAGACGTGTCGGCGGGCCAGATCAGGTTCGGATTTCCGACATCCGAATACGGTTCGGTCGCTCTGCGATACGCCTATCGGGTTGAAACCATCCATCCCTATTTCAATGCGCCGATCGAAGTGCTCACCCAGGGCGGCACGACGACAACCTCTGGCGTCGGGTTCACCTTCTCGTACAACACGCTCGACGATTACATCAAACCGACAAAAGGGATGGCGTTCTCCATCTCGCAGGACTTCGCGGGTCTCGGCGGCTCGCTCAAGTTCCTGCGAACCGAGGAGCAGTTCGTCGCCTATAAGCCCGTCTTCTGGGACGTCTTCGTCGGATCGCTCTCGCTCAATTCCGGGTACATCACGGGCTATTCGGGCCAGTTGCTCCCGATCGACCAGCGGTTCTTCAAGGGGGGCGACAGCTTTCGCGGCTTCAATCTCGCCGGCATTGGCCCGCGCGACACCAACCCACGATTCAACAAGGACGTGACGGCTCTCGGCGGCAATATCTATGTGATTGGCTCGGCCCAGTTGCGCCTGCCGAGTTTCCTGCCTGACGACTATGGGCTCAACTTCTCGCTTTTCAGCGATTTCGGCACACTTGGCTACGTCGACAACAAGCGCGAACTCTGTCTGCAGGCCTATGGCGTGCTGCCGCCGCAATGTCCCATCAAGGACAATCTGGCGCTCCGAGCCTCAGCCGGCCTGTCGATCGGCTGGAAATCGCCGTTCGGCCCTATTCAGATCGATCTTGGCGTGCCGTTCATCAAAACGGATTATGACCGGCCGCAAATCATTCACTTCACTGCAGGAACGGGATTCTAGACATGCGAAAAAAATCGTCCGCATCGGGTTTTTCCGCCGCGGCTGGCGCGCTTGCGTTCTGTGCGCTCCTCGCGGCTCCGCCGGCGCTCGCTGCAACGACGCCGCAGCCAAAGATTGTCGTCGTCGATCGCGCCGGCATCATGCGCGCCTCCAAGGTCGGTCAGGACATCGTGCGCCAGATCAACGCCTACACCGACAGCGCGGAAAAGGAACTGAAGGCCAAAGGCAGCTCGCTGCGCGCCGAGGGACAAGCGCTGCAGAGGCAGCTGGCGATCCTCGCCGCCGACGTGAAGTCTCGAAAGATCAAGGAGTTCGAGGCAAGACAAAGCGCGCTCCAAGCCGAAGCCCAGAAGAGGCAGAGTCTGATCCAGGGCGGCTTCATCAAGGCCCGGCAGCAGGTTGAGCAGGCGCTCGGCCCGATCCTGCAGGGAATCATGGTCGAACGCGGCGCCAATCTGATGCTGGACCGCAACGCGGTCGTGCTCGGCGCGCCGGGCATCGACGTCACCAGCCTTGCGGTGCAGAGGCTTAATCAGAAGCTTCCCTCGGTGAAGGTCGAGTTGGTTGCGCCGCCGCCCGGCTTCCAGCAGCCTCCGCCGCAATAAGCGGGTCAGGGCCGGACTGTCCAGATGGCCGATCCGCGCTTCTTCGACAATTGCGGACCAATTTCTTTGCGGCGCCTGTGCGAGTCGCTGGGCGTTGACGAACCCGCAGGCGCGAATGGCGAGGCTCTTGTCGCAGACGTGGCCAGTCTTGAGGCGGCAGGTCCGTCGCACTTGGCCTTTTTCTCGGGCGATCGCCGCGCAGAGGCGCGCGCCGCGTTTCGATCTTCGGGGGCCGGCTATTGCCTCGCGCCGAAGGGGCTAGATGTTGAACGTCCTCACGGCTGCGTACTTCTCTTATGTTCATCGCCATCGCACGCCTTCGCGCAGGCGGCGCGCCTGTTCTATCCCGATTCCGGATTGGATAGGTGGCGTCATCCCGACCGGATAGACCCCTCGGCCGCCTTGGGCGAGGACGTCGAACTCGCGCCTGGCGCGACCATAGGTCCGGGAGCGCGGATCGGCGCGCGCACACGCATCGGACCCAATACGGCGATCGGCCGCGGCGTGACGATCGGCCGCGACTGCGAAATAGGTGCGAACGTTACGATCAGCCACGCATTGATCGGTGATAGGGTGACGGTGCTGTCGGGGGCGCAGATCGGCAATCCCGGATTCGGGTTCGCGACGTCGCCGTCCGGACACGTCAAGATTCCGCAGCTGGGCCGGGTAATCGTTCAGGACGGCGTTGAAATCGGAGCATGCGCCACCATCGACCGCGGCGCGCTCGGCGATACGGTGATTGGCGAGGGGACCAAGATTGATAATCTGACGCAGATTGGGCACAACACCATCGTCGGCCGTCATTGCGTGATCGTTGCGCAAGTGGGGATTTCCGGCAGTTGTGAGCTCGGCGACTTCGTCGTTATCGGCGGCCAGGCGGGTCTGGCCGATCATGTCCGCATCGGCGACGGGGCGAGACTGGCGGGGCGCACGGGCGTCACATCCAGTCTCGAAGGCGGAATCGATTACGGCGGCACGCCGGCCAAGCCCGTCAAGCAGTGGGCGCGCGAGATCGCAGCGGTCTCGGCGCTGGCGAAGAAAGGCGCGAAATTACGTGATGAATGAGCCCAAGCCGGAACTATCTCTGGATGTCGAAGAATTAAAGAGGTTGCTGCCGCACCGCGCGCCATTTCTGTTCGTCGAGAAGCTCACCGACATCAGACCGAACGAAAGCGCCACCGGCTACAAGGCCGTAAGCTACAACGAGCCATATTTTCAAGGACACTTTCCAGACTTCGCCGTCATGCCGGGCGTTCTCATCGTCGAGGCGATGGCTCAAACTGCCGGCGCGCTTGTTGTCTATTCGCTTGGACATGCCGGCGCCAATCGCAAAGTCTATTTCATGACCATTGACCGGGCGCGGTTCCGCAGGCCCGTCCGCCCAGGCGAAACGCTGCGCATCCCCGTCAAGGCGATGCGCCATCGCGGCCCGGTTTGGCGTTTCTCGGGCGAAGCCTATTCAGGCGACGAGCTTTGCGCGGAGGCTGAATTCAGCGCCATGATCTTCAACAACGACGATGACCATACATCCGACGGCGATCGTTGAGGATGGCGCGGTCGTCGGCGACGGCGCCGACGTCGGTCCGTTCTGCTTTGTGGGCGCGGGCGTGCGGCTCGGCGCGGGCGTGCGGCTAGTTTCGCATGTTAGCGTGCGTGGAACGACAGTGGTGGGCGCGCGCACGATCGCCTATCCCGGGGCGGCGCTCGGGGGGCCGGCGCAAATTCGCGGCGACGATGCGCCGGATGCGCGGCTGGAAATCGGCGAGGATTGCGTCATCCGCGAGCACGTGACGATGAACCTTGGCAGCTCGCGGCAGAGCGGACTCACGAAAGTCGGCGCGCGCGGTTATTTCATGGCCTATAGCCATGTCGGCCATGACTGCATCGTGGGAGACGACGTGACATTCGCCAATGGCGCGGCGCTGGGTGGGCATGTCACTGTGGGCGATGGCGTGATCATGGGCGGGCTCTCGGCGGTTCAGCAATTCGGCCGCGTCGGTCGCGGCGCCATGATCGGCGGCGTGACGGGAGTCAACACGGACGTCATACCCTACGGCATCGCAGCCGGCGATCACGCGGAACTCGGAGGGCTCAATCTCATTGGTCTGAAGCGGCGCGGACTTTCCAGAGCGAGCATCAATGCGATGCGCGCCGCGTTCCGTCTGATCTTTCTGGAGACCGACGGCTCAATGGCGGACCGCGCGCGCCGCGCCAAGGCGAAATGGCCTGACGTGGCGGAGGTCGCCGAGATCGCCGATTTTGTTCTCGCGCCCGCCAAGCGGGCCATCTGCCGGGCCAGGCGGCGCGTGAGTCCGGACGAGGAGGAATGAGCGGGGTGCTCGGCATCATCGCCGGCGGCGGCGAGCTTCCGCGCGCCATTGCCGAGAGCGCGCGCAACGCCGGCCGCTCGGTCTTTGTCCTGGCGCTGACAGGCATCACGGACGAGTGGGCGCGCGGCTTTCCCTGCGAATGGTTTACCTTGGGCGAGCCA
Source organism: Rhizomicrobium sp. (assembly GCA_035549135.1). Taxonomy (GTDB): domain Bacteria; phylum Pseudomonadota; class Alphaproteobacteria; order Micropepsales; family Micropepsaceae; genus Rhizomicrobium. The sequence continues at coordinate 27,778 of DASZRM010000036.1, forward strand.
GGACGAGCGATGAAGGCGCTGCGCGCGCATGGCTGTAGTGACCTGACCTTCGCCGGCCGGGTGCAACGACCGCGTTTTTCCGAGCTGAAACTCGACGCGAAGGGCATGCTGGTCGCGCCGCGGGTGATCTCCGCCGCCCTCAAGGGAGACGACGCTTTGTTGCGCTCCCTTGTCGATCTGTTCGAGCGCGAGGGCTTCCGAGTGATCGGAGCGGCGGAGGCGGCGCCCAGCTTGCTGGCTACGGCGGGGCCGATGGGACGAATCCATCCGAGCGAGCGGCAAATGCGCGACGCGGTCCATGCCATCAAGGTCGCGCGCGCGGTGGGCGCGCTGGACGTTGGGCAGGCCGCGGTCGTGTGCGACGGCCTCACGCTCGCAGTCGAGGCGGCCGAAGGCACCGATGCGATGATTGCGCGCATCGGCGCGCTGCCCGAGCATCTTCGCGGCGCGCCGGGAAAGCTGCGGGGCGTGCTCGCGAAAGCGCTGAAGCCGATCCAGGATCGCAAGACCGACTTGCCGGTGGTCGGCGTCCAAACTCTGCACAACGCGGCTTCTGCTTATCTTGCTGGCGTGGCCATCGAGGCGGGCGCGGCGCTTGTGGTGGACCGAGCCGCGACGGTCGCGGAGGCCGATCGTCTGGGGCTGTTTCTCATCGGCGTCGTGGACTGAGCGATGCCGCCCGTCGAACGCCACCCCCTCGATCTAATGCTGGTGTGCGGAGAACCATCAGGCGATCTCATTGGCGCGCAATTGATGGCCGGTCTAAAAGCAATCGCCGGAAATCGCGTGCGCTTTTCCGGGGTAGGCGGCGCTGCGATGGAGGCGCAGGGCCTGAGAAGCCTCTATCCGCTTGACGCCACCGCCGTGATGGGCCTGCGCGAGGTTGTCCCCAGAATACCGGCGATCCTGGGGCGCGTGCGCGAAGCTGCAGACTTCGCGCTAAGCACTCGTCCCGACGCCGTCGTTCTCATCGACAGTCCGGATTTTACGCACCGCATCGCGCAACGGCTCAAGCGTCTCGATCCATCCATACGCACGGTCAATTACGTGGCCCCGCAAGTCTGGGCGAGCCGCGCCTATCGGGCGCGAAAAATGGCGGATTATTTCGATCTGGTGCTGGCGCTGCTGCCCTTCGAGGCGCCCTTCTTCGAGAGGTACGGCCTGCGTTCCGTCTTCGTCGGCCATCCAGCCATCGAGCGCGCCGCGAAGATCAGGGGCGGCGCCGAATTTCGGGCTAAATACGGCATAGCGTCGGGCGCGCCGCTCCTGGCGGTCTTGCCCGGCAGTCGAACGAATGAGATCCGGTTCATACTGCCCGTTTTTCGCGAGGCGGTGGCGCAAACGTCAAGGGCCGTCCCCGGGATCGTCTGCGCGCTCGCGACGGTGCCGCATGTTGCCGGCCGCGTTCGGGCGGCGACGCGAGAGTGGCCGACACCGCTTCATATCGTGGAAGGCGAAGCCGACAAGTTCGCCTGTTTCGATGCGGTGGACGTGGCGCTCGCGGCGTCCGGCACCGTGACGACGGAGCTCGCGCTGGCTCGCAAACCGATGGTGGTCGGCTACAGGGCGGGCTGGCTGACCTATCTCCTGGCTCTGCCGTTGATGAATGTGCGCTACATCACGCTGGTCAACATTCTGCTTGACCGCGAAGCTGCGCCCGAATTTCTCCAGGCGCGCTGCACGCCGTCAAATCTGGCCCACGCCGTGACGAACCTGTTCCTGGACGGGGCCGCAAGGGCGCGCCAGATCGCAGATCTCGATGAGGCGACTCGCCTTCTCGGGCTTGGCGGCGAAGCGCCGAGCCTGAGGGCCGCGCGCGCAATTCTCGATTTCGTGGGCGCTCAGCGATCTGCGAGCGGCACGTAATCGCGCTTTTTGGCGCCGGTATAGACCTGGCGCGGCCGGCCGATCTTCTGGTGCGGGTCCTCGATCATCTCCACCCATTGCGCGATCCAGCCGACCGTGCGGGCCAGAGCGAACAATGCGGTGAACATCGAAGTTGGAAAGCCGAGCGCCCGCAACGTGATGCCGGAATAGAAGTCGATATTGGGATAGAGCTTTTTGGAGATGAAGTAATCGTCCTGGAGCGCGATCCGTTCGAGCTCCATGGCGACTTTCAGCAGCGGATCGTCTTCGTGGCCGATCTCGTCGAGGACGGCGTGAGTCTGTTGCTGCATCGCCCTGGCGCGCGGGTCGTAGTTCTTGTAGACGCGATGGCCAAACCCCATCAGGCGGAAACTGTCGTCCGGATCCTTGGCCCGCTTGATGAATTCCGGAATGCGATCGACCGAGCCGATTTCCTCCAGCATCTTGAGCGCCGCCTCGTTGGCGCCGCCATGCGCCGGACCCCAAAGGCAGGCGATTCCGGCGGCGATGCAGGCGAAGGGATTGGCGCCCGAAGAGCCGGCTAGCCTGACTGTGGACGTCGAAGCGTTCTGCTCGTGATCGGCATGAAGGATGAAGATCGTGTCAAGCGCCTTCGCCAAAACGGGATTGACCTTATACTCTTCCGCGGGAACCGCGAACGACATGCGCAGGAAATTCTCGGTGTAGCCCAGATGATTGAGCGGATACACAAAGGGCTGACCGATCGTGTACTTGTACGCCATGGCCGCAATGGTTGGCATCTTCGCGATCAGTCGATGGCTTGCAATCTCGCGTTGGCGCGGATCGTTGATGTCGGTGGAGTCGTGGTAGAACGCCGAAAGCGCCCCGACGACGCCGCACATCACCGCCATCGGATGCGCGTCTCGGCGAAATCCGCGGAAGAATGTCGACATCTGGTCGTGCACCATCGTGTGCATGGTGATGGCGCGCGTGAAATTCTTGTATTGCTCCTTGGTGGGCAGCTCCCCGTGGAGCAGCAGGTAACAGACCTCCAGAAAGCTCGAATGCGCCGCGAGCTGGTCGATCGGATAGCCGCGATAGAGCAGGACGCCCTTCTCGCCGTCGATAAAGGTGATGTCGCTCTCGCAGCTGGCGGTCGATGTGAATCCGGGATCGTAGGTGAAGACGTCGGCGCTGCCATAGAGCTTGCGAATGTCGATGACGTTGGGCCCTTCCGAGCCCGCAAACGCCGGAAGTTCGTAGGACTTGTTCTCGTAGATTAGTGTCGCTTTTCCGGCCGGCGTCAGCTTGCTCTGTTTCATGCTTCGTGGCTCCTGATCCCGCTTGCGGCGCGGGCTTGCGGTTCATCTTGCACTGCACAATTATAGGCCAATTGGGTTAACGCCGTCACTCTTGGCAAGCGTTCCCTGCGGTTCAACAAACGGAGAGGCTAGACGCTGTAAGCCCTTAACCGTACGAGGGATTCTTGCCTTCCGAGGACCTCGAGCATGTCAAAAAGCGGGGGAGAAGCCGAGCGCCCGGTCAGCGCGGCCCTCAAAGGTTGCGCAACCTGACCGAGTTTGATGCCTTCCGCATCTGCGAAGGAGCGGGTAACCGCCTCGAGCGCTTGCGCCGTCCACTCCGTCATTTCGAGTCTGGGCAGAATTTTGGAGATCATCGCCCGGCCGTCGCCGTCAAGGCTTTTGGCCGCGGCCTCGTCCGGGCTGCGCGCGCCGTCGCTGAACAGGAACTCCGCCGACTGCGCCAGATCGACAAGCGTTTTCGCCCGCTCCTTGAGCCCCGGCATGGCGGCCAGAAGGCGCTCGCGCGCGGAGGCGGACAGCGTCCGGGGCGGGATTTCACGCGCCAGAAGCCGCGCGACTTCCTCGGCGAGGGGCGCATCGTCCATCGCGCGCATGTAGTGCGCATTCAGATTGTCGAGCTTCTTGAAGTCGAGTCGCGCCGGACTGCGCCCGATATTTTCGAGATTGAACCAGGCGATGGCCTTCTCGGTCGGAATGATCTCGTCGTCGCCGTGACTCCAGCCCAGGCGCAGGAGGTAGTTGCGCATCGTTTCCGGCAAATAGCCCATATCGCGATACGCTTCGACCGCGAGCGCGCCATGGCGCTTGGAGAGTTTTGCGCCGTCAGGGCCGTGTATGAGCGGAAGATGTCCGTAGACTGGCTCCGGCCAGCCGAGCGCGCGGATGAGTTGCAGCTGTCGCGCGGCGTTGTTGAGATGGTCGTCGCCGCGGATCACATGAGTGACGCCCATATCGTAGTCATCGACGACCACCGCCAACATATAGGTCGGAGTGCCGTCGCTTCTGAGCAGCACCATGTCGTCGAGCTGGTCGTTGGCGAAGCGAACGTCGCCCTGCACCACGTCGTGAACGACGGTCTCACCGCTCTGGGGCGCTTTGAGCCGGATGACGAACGGCGCGCCGGGCGGCGCCTCCGACGGATCGCGGTCGCGCCAGCGGCCATCGTAGCGCATCGGCTTACCAGCAGCGCGCTGCTCCGCGCGCATGGCCTCCAGTTCCTGCGGCGTGGAAAAGCAGCGATAAGCCCTGCCTTCGACAAGCAGCCTTTGGGCGATATCGCGATGGCGCGCCGCGCGCGCGAACTGATAGAGCGGTTCCCCGTCCCAGTTCAGGCCCAGCCATTCGAGCCCATTTAGGATGGCGGCGACAGCCTCGGGGGTCGAGCGTTCGCGGTCAGTGTCTTCTATGCGCAGCAGGAATTTGCCGCCGGTATGGCGCGCATAGAGCCAGTTGAAAAGCGCCGTCCGTGCGCCGCCGATGTGCAACATGCCGGTGGGCGAGGGCGCAAAGCGTAGGGTGGGCTTTTCGATTCCAGTCATGGTAGAAAACTTTGGGCCGGCGTCTGGCGGTCTCGGTTGCAGGCGAGGCTTCTAGCAGGCCGGTTTCCATGGTGGTAGGTCCGCTGAGCGCTGTCCGGCGCGTCCGGCCCGAGCGCGCCGCTCTGGCGCAATTGCCCCGCGCACTATTGCGGCGCTGCGCCGCGGACTTCCTGGCCGAGCGGGCGCGCTGGGCGCTCTGGACTCCCGTTGGCTTCGGCGTTGGCGTCGCGCTCTATTTCGGACTTTGGCGGGAGCCCGATACCGTCGCCATCGTGGGTCTTGGCGCGGCTGCTGCGGGAGCCATCGCGTTGCGCGCTCGCCTGACGAGCGAGCGGCTGCGCTTTGCGCTGGCGCTGGCGGCTGCCGCGGCGGCCGGCGTTGCCTATGCAAGCGTGAACACGGAGCGGGCCGCGGCGCCGGTGCTGCCGCGGAGGATTGGGCCCGTCGATATTTCGGGCGAAGTGGACACGGTTCAGACGCATGGCCGCAATCTTCGCGTGGTCATGCGATCGCTCGTTTCGCCGCGTCTTGCGGGCTCGCGGGTTCCGGCGGGAGCCCGTATCACCATTCGCGGCGCGGGAGCCGATCTCAAGCCCGGCGACTGGATTCGTCTCCGCGCCACGCTGATGCCGCCGCCAGGGCCGGCCGCGCCGGAGAGCTACGATTTCGGCCGCGCCGCCTATTTCGATCGCATCGGCGCAGTCGGCTTCGCCTATGGCAAGCCGGCGCGCATCGCCCCGCTGATGCAGCACGGACTTTGGCGACGCATGCGCCTTGCCGTAGCTCTCCTGCGCTGGCGCATGACGAGGCGGATCGAGGCCGCCCTGCCAGGCAGCGTCGGGGGCGTAGCCTCCGCCCTAATCACCGGCGATCGGGGATTGATCTCCGAGGACGACGAGGCGGCGCTGCGCGATGCGGGACTTGCGCATGTGCTCGCCATCGCCGGGCTGCACATGGCGCTGGTTGGTTTGGGCCTCTTCTGGATCTTGCGCGCTGCGCTGGCCGCGATCCCGCCTATAGCGCTCGCCTTTCCGATCAAGAAATGGGCCGCCGCGGCGGCGCTGCTCGGCGCTGGCTTTTATCTCGTCATCAGCGGAGGGGCGACGCCGGCGACGCGCGCCTTCATCATGCTGGCGACAATGCTCACGGCAATACTTTTCGATCGTCCGGCGCTGTCGATGCGTTCGGTCGCGCTGGCCGCGACGATCATCCTGCTATTGCGCCCAGAAAGTCTGATCGAGCCGGGTTTTCAGATGTCCTTCTCCGCCGTCGTCAGCCTCGTGGCGGTCGCAGAATGGGAGCAAGCGCGGCGCGCACGCCATCATGGCTCCGGGCCTCAGCGGTTCGCGGAGATCCGTCGCTACCTGCGCGGCATCGCCATCACCAGTTTCGTCGGCAGCGTGGCGACCGCGCCGTTCGCGGCCTATCACTTCGATCGCGCGACGCACTATGCGGTATTGGGAAATCTGCTGGCGATGCCGATCATGGGCTTCGTGACGATGCCCGCGGCGGCACTTTCCGTCATCGCCATGCCGTTCGGGCTCGAGGCTTGGCCGCTGAAGATGGTGGGATGGGGCGTCGCGGTCATGCTGTCTGTCGGCCGCTTCGTTTCCGGGCTTCCGGGAGCGATCTCCACCGTATCGGCGCTCCCGGTCGGCGCAGTCGCGGCGCTGTCGCTCGGCGGATTGTGGATTGGGCTGTGGAGGCGCTCCTGGCGCTGGTTCGGCCTTGCGCCCATCGCCGGCGGACTATTTGCGGCGATGCTGGTTCGCGGGCCGGATCTGCTGGTGGCCCGAGACGCCTCAACCGTAGCAATCCGCGGCGGCGACGGCGTGTTAAGGCTACTGCGTCCGGCGCGCGACGCATATTCGGCCGCTGAATGGCTGAAACGAGATGGCGACAGTCGTGCGCCGGACGCCGCAGTGGCGACGAGCGCCGACGGCGTTCGCTGCGACGGCTATGGCTGCATCGCGCGCGCGCCCGACGGCTCATTGATCGCGGCGCCGGCGCGGATCGAGGCGCTCGCCGAGGATTGCGCAAGGGCCGCGATTTTGGTGAGCGCAGCTCCGGTAGGGCGCGCTTGTCGGGGGCCGAAGCTCGTGATCGATCGCTTCGATGTCGCGCGCGCAGGCGGCTATGCGATCTGGTTCGGACCGACGCTGCGGGTCGAGACAGTAGAAGGCGAGCGAGGCCTAAGACCCTGGAGCCAGCGGCCGCGCGCGCCGCTCCGGCGAGCTCAATACCGGCGGATGAGGCCGACGAGCTTGCCTTGGACGCGCACGCGATCCGCGCCATAGAGCCGGGTCTCATAGGCCGGATTGGCCGCTTCGAGCGCGATGGAATCGCCGCGCCGGCGCAGCCGCTTGAGGGTCGCCTCGCTTTCGTCGACCAACGCCACGACGATCTCGCCCGTATTGGCGGTGGCGGTCTCCTGGATGATTACGGTGTCGCCATCAAGAATGCCCGCGTGGATCATGGAATCGCCGGTGACTTCCAGCGCGTAATGATCGCCTCGCCCAAGCATTCCGCCGGGAACTGGAATATCCGAAATCTTGTTCTGCAGCGCCTCGATGGGCGTTCCGGCGGCGATCCTTCCGACCAGCGGAACGACCACCGAGCCTTCGCTGTCGCCCATTGCGCGACGCGGACTGCCGGCGACCCGCGTGTCGCCCCCGCGGCCTTCGGCGTTTCGTCCATGTCGCGCGCCAGCCGGACTGAGACGTTGAGCCTGCGATCTGGAAGTCGCAGGGCGAACCGTGTCGGCGACATTCTCAGGCAGTTTGATGATTTCGAGCGCGCGCGCCCGCTTTTCGATGCGGCGCAGGAACCCGCGCTCCTCGAGCGCAGTGATGAGCCTATGAATGCCGGATTTCGATTTCAGGTTCAGCGCGTCCTTCATCTCGTCGAAGGAGGGCGGCACGCCGCTCTCGCGCACCCGCTCGTGGATGAACATCAGCAGTTCGTATTGTTTGCGCGTCAGCATCGAAACGGTCCTCCCGCGGCGCGTTGCGGCGAACAAATCCGAAACGCCGGGAATCGTTCTACTTTAGTTCCGCAGAGGCGTCAACATACAAAATGTTGGGGGAATTCAATTATTGCGGGAACATCTAGAGGTCCGTGAGCGGCAACGCTCGCACACGGCTTCCCGCGTCGAGCGCAGGCGCGTGCGGCGGGCGGAGGATGAGCGCCCCTGCGGCGGCGAGGGCGCTCTGCATCGCCGAATCCTGATGGGTGAAGGGGTCGACCCAGGGCTCGCCGTCACGCCACAGAAGGGCTGCGCGCAGATAGTCCTGGCGCGCGTCGTTCGCGCCCAGCGGCTGCGCCAGTCGCGCGTCGAGGAGAGGCTGGTTCGTGTCGGCGCCTAGCATCGCTGCGATGGCGGGGCGCAGAAAGAGCAGGGCGCATACGAATGTCGACACGGGATTGCCGGGCAGACCGAGAAGGGGAACGCCGCCTAGCCGCCCAAAAATCAGCGGCTTGCCTGGCCGCATGGCGATCTTCCAGAAATCGAGTTCGAAGCCCTTCGGCCCCAGCGCCTTCAAAATGAGATCGTGGTCGCCGACCGACGCCCCACCCATGGTGACGACCAGGTCCGCGTCGCGCGCGCGGTCCGCAATGGCGGAGACCGATTCGACCGTGTCGGCGAAGATGCCAAGATCGATCGTTTCGCCGCCGAAACGGTCGATGAGCGCCGCGATCGCATAACCTGAAGAGGCGACGATGCCGCCGGCTTGGCGGGGCGCGCCCGGCCTCGAAAGTTCATCGCCAGTCGCAGCCAGCGCCACACGCGGCCTGCGGCGGACCTTCACGCTCGGCAGATCGCCCGCCGCAAGTAGCGCCACATCTCGCGCGCCGAGGCGTTTGCCGGCCCGGACAAGAATGTCGCCGGCATGAAAATCATAGCCTGCCGCGCGAATATGCCTGCCAGGCCGGGCCGCCGCCTTCAGCGTCACGCGCTCGCCCTCCAGGTCCGCATCTTCCTGGATGACGACCGCGTCCGCACCGTGAGGCACGACGCCGCCGGTAAAAATGCGAACGGCTTCTCCCGGAGAGAGAAACCCCTCGAAGGGGCGGCCGGCCGGTGACGAGCCGACGAGCCTGAGTTGCGACGGCGGCTCGACCGCATCGGCCGCGCGCACCGCGTATCCGTCCATGGAGGACACCGAAGCCGGTGGCTGGGTCATGCGCGCTCTGGCGTCTTCGGCGAGCACCCTTCCGCTTGCGCTGCCGATTGCGACGATCTCACTTTCCAGCGGCGAGAACGCGGCGATGACGCGCCGCTCGGCGTCTTCGACGGAAATCATAAAGTCGCCACGTAAGTCCCGCTCTTGCCGCCAGATTTCGACACTAGCCGGATGGAGCGGATGAGCGCGGCGCGGTCGATCGCCTTGACCATGTCATAGACTGTCAGCGCCGCAACGGCCGCCGCCGTGAGCGCCTCCATCTCAACGCCTGTCTGGGCGCTGGTTCTGGCGCGGGTAACGATGCGCAAGGCGTTCTGGCCCTCCAGCCACTCGAATTCGACATGGACTGCTGCGAGCGGGAGCGAATGGCAGAGCGGGATCAGCTCGGCCGTCTTCTTGGCCGCCTGAATGCCGGCGATGCGCGCGGTGGAAAGGATGTCGCCTTTGGGGTTGTCTCCTGTTCTCGCCGCTGCGAAGGCTTCTGGGGAGAGGACGACGATCGCCTCGGCGGAGGCCTCACGGTCCGTAACGGGCTTGGCCGAGACGTCCACCATCCGCGCCGCGCCGTCCTCGCCGATATGGCTGAGTTTGCTCATGGCCGAATTCTAGCGCCGATCAGCGTCCGCGTCGCGGCTTCGACGTCGCCTTCGCGCATGAGGCTCTCGCCGATGAGAAAACTCGTTACTCCGATATCGGCGAGCCGGCGTAGGTCGTCGGGCGTGGACAGGCCGCTTTCCGCGACCACAACCCGATCCCGCGGCACGCGCGGGGCAAGGCGCATGGTCACGCCAAGGTCGGTCTCGAAGGTATGAAGATCGCGATTGTTGACGCCGATCAATTCGGCGCCCAGCGCCAGCGCGCGGTCGAGCTCCTTCTCGTCGTGGACTTCGGCAAGGACGTCCATGTCGTGGTAGTCCCGGGACAGCGAGTAAAGGTCTTTCGCCGTCTCGTCGTCCAGCATCGCCATGATGAGCAAAACGCAATCTGCGCCGAGAGCGCGGGATTCGCCGATCTGGTAGGGATCAATGAGGAAATCCTTGCGCAGCACCGGCAGCGCGCAGGCCGCGCGCGCCGCCGCAAGAAACTCCGGAGCGCCCTGAAACGACGGCGCGTCAGTGAGCACCGACAGGCAACTCGCGCCGCCCGCCTCATAGGCGCGCGCCAGCGAAGGCGGGTCGAAATCGGCGCGAATAAGGCCTTTTGATGGACTGGCCCTCTTGATTTCCGCGATCAGGCCAAATCGGTCCTCCTCGCGCGCATTGAGCAGCGCGTCGCGAAAACCGCGAGGCGGCTCGGCGGCCCAGGCCCTTTCGTCGAGCTCTTTTTCAGGCAGGCGCGTCTTGGCCGCTGAGATCTCTTCGCGCTTGTATGCGGCGATCTTGTCGAGGATCGTCATGCGCCGGCCTCGTTGGTGAGACGCACGAGCGCGTCCAGCGCGGCGCCCGCGCGGCCATCGTCGATCGCGCGCGCCGCCAGGCTTGCGCCTTCGCGAAGATCGGCCGTCTTGCCGGCGACGATCAGCGCGGCTGCGGCGTTGAGCAGCACGATGTCCCGATATGGCCCCTTCTCGCCCGAAAACAGCCTGCGGATCGCCGCCGCGTTCTCGTCGGCTGCGCCGCCCCTGAGTTCGAACAGGTTGGCGCGTTCGAGTCCGGCTTCTGAAGGATCCACGGTTCGAAGCGAAACCGTTCCGTCCTGAAGAATCGCAACCTTCGTAGGTCCCGTGGTCGACAGTTCGTCCAGACCGTCCGCGCCGTGAACGATCCAGGCCTTCTCGGCGCCCAAGGCCTCCAGCACATGGGCGAAAGGTTCGAGAAGGTCGGGCGAATAAACTCCGATCAGCTGGCGTCGGACGCTAGCCGGGTTGGATAGCGGTCCCAGCAAATTGAAGATCGTGCGTACGCCGATCTGCTTTCGGACCTCTGCGACATGCCGCATCGCCGGGTGGTGGCGCTGTGCGAACAGGAAGCAGGTATTGGCCTTGCGAAGGCAGCTTTCGGATCGCTTGGGTTCGAGATCGATCTTTATGCCGAGCGCTTCCAGGACGTCCGCTGCGCCGGACCTTGAGGTGGCGCTGCGATTGCCATGCTTTGCGACCGGAACGCCGCATCCGGCCGCCACGAACTGGACGGCGGTAGAGACGTTTAGCGTTCCTTTGCCGTCACCGCCAGTGCCGCAGACATCGATGGCGCCCGGAGGAGCTGCGATCGTCGTCATTTGCGCGCGCATCACCCGCGCGGCGCCTACGATTTCAGCGACCGTCGGCGGGCGCCGCGCCAGGGTGAGCAGAAAATCCGCTAGCTCGTCCTCGTGCACCCGTCCCGAAAGAATTCTCTCGAATGCGTTCGCAGACTCCTCTTCGGACAGGGTCTCGCCGCGCTGAACGCGCGCCAATGTCGGAAAGAACGCGATGCGGCTCATGCTGGCGCGGAGGAGAATTCGTCGGCGATCGAGAGAAAATTGCGCAGCAGCGCGAGCCCGTTCTCCGAAGCGATGCTTTCGGGATGGAATTGCACGCCATGAACCGGGCGCGTTCTGTGCATGATCCCCTGGATTACGCCGTCCTCGCTTCTCGCCGTGACTTCGAGATCGGCCGGTATGCTCTCGGGCGCAAGCGTGAGCGAGTGATAGCGGGTGGCTAGAAAATCCTCGTTCAATCCCCAGAAGACGCCCTTCGCCGAGTGCCGGATCCGCGAGGTCTTGCCGTGCACCGGTTCGGGCGCACTGACGACGCGCGCGCCATAGGCCTGGCCGATCGCCTGATGACCCAAGCAGACCCCCAGAATGGGAACTTGCCCGCCCGCGCGCTCGATCAGCCCCAGGCAGAGCCCAGCTTCGTTCGGCGTGCAGGGCCCCGGCGAGAGCACGATGGCGCGCGGCCGCATGGCGAGCGCCTGCTCCGGACTCATCGCGTCGTTCCGGCGCACGACGACATCTGCGCCGAGTTGTCCCAGATAATGGAACAGGTTGTAGGTGAAGCTGTCGTAGTTATCGATCAGAAGCAGCATGAAGGTCGCCAGGGTTCCGTGCCGGCTCTATAGCATGTTTGAGTCGCTGGCATGGTTGACAGGATCGGGCGGCGAGGCACTAGGTGCGCATGCTCCGCCTCAGCCCGATTCGACCAAACCGGCGCGGACTCCCGCGCGAGGCGCTGCGCGTCGCTGACGGCGCTTTCTGGATTTCGTTCGTTTTCGCCGCCGCGTTGGGGGCAGGGGACGTAGCGCTCGGTTTTCCGCGCCTGCTTGGCCTGTTCGCGCCGCCCATCGCAGCGCAGGCGAGCGTCGTTGCGGACGGGGCCTCTTTCAGCCTCGCCTTGGCGCAGGACAGGACGACGCTTGTCCCGCTTCATCTCCGGCCGAGCATCGGGGTCGGCGAGGAGGTTGCGGCGCCGCCGGCTTCCGCGCCGGCCATCGCCTTCGTCATCGACGATCTGGGCGCCGAGCCTTTGCAGACGCGCAAGGCGATCGCGCTCGCGGATCGCGTCGCGCTCTCCTTTCTACCTTATCCGCTCCAGACCGCGGCGCTGGCGCGCGCCGCCGAAGCCAGAGGCCACGAGGTTCTGCTCCATGCCCCGATGGAACCGGACAGCGGCAAGATCCCGGGCCCGATGGCGCTGAGCGTTGGCCTGACGAGCACTGAGATTCTGCGCCGGCTCGATTGGGCGTTGTCGCGCGTTCCCGGGGCCATCGGCGTCAACAATCACGAGGGCAGCCGCTTCACCACCGACCGCGCGGCGCTAATGCCCGTAGCGGAGAGGCTCGCGGACCGCCGCCTTTTCTTTTTCGACTCCCGCACCACCGCGGACTCGCAGGTTGTGGAAGTGGCGCGCGCGTTCGGCGTCGAAAGCGCGGCACGCGATGTCTTCCTCGACGACGCGCCGACGATCGACGGCGTGGACGCAGCGCTTCACACGCTCGAAACGCGCGCGCGACGGCAGGGCGCCGCCATTGCGATCGGCCATCCGCACGAGGTCACGCTCGACGCCATCGCCTATTGGATCGCGCATGAAGAAGGGTTTCGGCTCATTACGCTGCGCGAAGCCATCCGCCTCAAGACCGAGCAGGAAGCGCGTGCGCGCCTAGGGCTGGCGGGGCGTTGAGGCGAAGCGGACCGCTTCGTCGGCGGCCGCCAGAACGGCCTTCGCCTTGTTGACGGTCTCCTGATATTCGGCTTCGGGAACGCTGTCGGCCACAACGCCGCCGCCCGCCTGCACGTAAAGCATCCCCTCCTTGACGAGCCCCGTGCGCAGGACGATGCAGGTGTCCATCGAGCCGTCGGCGGCGAAATAGCCGACTGCGCCGGCATAGGCCGCGCCGCGCTTCTCCTTCTCGAATTCGTCGATGATCTGCATCGCCCTGATCTTCGGCGCGCCGGTCAGCGTGCCTGCGGGAAGTCCCGCCGCGAGAACGTCGACCGCGTCGAGCCCGTCGCGCAGGCGCCCTTCGACATTCGACACCAGATGCATCACATGGCTGTAGCGCTCGATGAAAAAGCTGTCTGTGACACGAACCTCGCCGGTTTTCGCCACACGCCCGACGTCGTTGCGGCCAAGGTCGAGCAGCATCAAATGCTCGGCCCGCTCCTTGGGGTCGCTCATGAGCTCGTCGGCGAGCGCCTTGTCTTCTTCCGCCGTTTTGCCGCGCGGGCGCGTGCCGGCGATCGGCCTTATCGTCACCGCGCCGTCGCGCAGCCGCACGAGAATTTCCGGACTCGAGCCCACGATGGCGAAGCCGGGGAACGCCAGATGATAGAGGTAGGGCGACGGATTCAGCCGGCGCAGCGCCCGATAGAGCGAAAAGGGCGGCAGGTCGAAGCGGCGCCGGAAGCGCTGGCTCGGAACGACCTGGAACACATCCCCGGCGCGGATATAGGCCTTCGCGCGTTCGACAAGCGCGAGAAACTCCTCGCGCGTGGTGTTCGACAGCACCTCCGCTTTCTCCGCCGATCGCAGAACGGGCGGCGGAGGCGGCGCCCGGTTCAAATCGTCGATCGTCTCCTGGATCGCGGCCTCTGCGCGCTTATAGGCCGCGCGCGCGCCGAGCCCGCGTTCGGGCCAGACGGGCGTCACGATCGCGATCTCGTCGCGGACATTGTCGAAGATCGCCACAATGGTGGGTCGCAGCAGGATTGCGTCGGGAAGGCCGAGCGTGTCGGGGGGCGCGCTCGGCAGACGCTCGATCAGCCGCGCCATGTCGTACCCGAGATAGCCGAACAATCCCGCCGACATAGGCGGCAGCTCCGGCGGAAGTCGCATGCGCGTGTGCTGAGTCAGCCTACGCAGCGAGGCGAGCGGATTTGCGGCGTCCTCGTCGGGGGCGAATTTCGAGCGGCCCGAAAGCGCGTCGCGGTCGATTTCGGCCATGCCGCTGCGGCAGCGCCAGATCAGGTCGGGCTTGAGCCCGATGATGGAGTAACGGCCGCGGACCTCGCCGCCCTGGACGCTTTCGAACAGAAAAGCGTTTTCGCGGCCCGCGGCGAGCTTTAGAAAGGCCGAGACCGGAGTCTCGAGGTCGGCGATCAGGCGCGTATAGACCGCTTGCGCCCCGCCGTCCTCGTAGGTCCGCGCGAAGGCGGCGAAGTCGGGCAGCGGCGTCATGCGCCGGTCACGAACCTTCGCCGCCGCCGACTGCCTGGTCGAAAAGCTTGCGATTGACGTCCACGCCCTGCTTGGCGCGGGCGGCGGCCGCCAGCGAGTTGGTGATGTCGCCGGCGATCTGCGCGCCGATTTCGCGCACGCCGTTCTGATAGCCCGGGCTGTTTTCCGGAAGCGGGGGATGTGCGACGCCGGTGACCTGGGCGATGACGTAGCCCTGTCCTTTGCCGAGCGGGCCCGACACGATGCCGGCCGGCTTGGCGGCGAAAACGGCCGCAATCAGCGCAGGCGAAAAGGTGTCGTTCGGCCGCGTGCGTCTGAGAGCCGGACCCGAAAGCACCGGCGCTCCAACGCTCTGCGCGACATGGACGAGATTGCCATCCTTTCGCGCCTCTTGCGCAAGCTGCTTCGCACGTTCCTGGAGCAACTTCGCCGTGCGTTCCGCCGTCCAGGCCTGAAGCGCTTGAGCTCTTACCGCATCTAGCGGCTTGAGCTTGGGCGGCGTCACGCCGTTGACTGCGATCACATAGGTGCGGCCCAGCTTGGTCTGGAAGGGATCGCCGGACTCGCCGACATCGGCGTTGAAGATCTGCGCCAGCAGTTCGGGATCGGCGGGCAGCGCAGACGCCGAGCCGTCGGGCGCAAGCCCCTTGCTGTCGACTGCAGGCGCGTGAATGACGCGCATGCCGGCTTTTTTGGCCGCCTCGGGCAAATCTTCGCCTGCGCTCACCGCGTCGGTGTAGGCGTTCGCCGCGTCGACGATCTTGCTCTGCGCCATCTGCTCTGTCAGCTCCTTGGTCAGCTCGGGCCTGGCCTCATCGAAGCTCGTCGTCTTGCCCGGCGTGATTTTGGAGACATGCAGCAGCACCCAGCTCGAAAAGTTCTTGAGCGGCTGGGTCACGCCGTCCACGGGAAGCGCGAATACGGCGGGGCCAAGCGGCCCCAGATCGTCCTGACTGACGCTGCCGCGCTCGTCCATCGTCTTCTTGGCGGCAAAGGCGGCCTGCTCGAAGGTCGAACCTGCGGCGATCTTATCGCGCGCGGCCTTGGCCGAAGCTTCGTCGGAAAAGGTGATCTGCTGGACATCGCGCTTATCGGGAATGACGTAGGTGGACTTTTTCGCCTCGTATTCCTGTTTGAGCCGATCCTCGGAGATCTTGATTCCGGCAGACACGTCTTCCGGACCGATCGCGGCCACGGTCACGTCGCGGTATTCGGGCGTGCTGAAGCGGTTGGCGTTGGCCTTGATATAGGCAAGGAGCGTCGAATCGCTCGGCGGCGCGATGGCGCCGATCGCGGAGGGACCGAGCACGACATATTGCGTGGCTCTCAGTTCGGTCGAGTAGGCGAACAGGGCATGCGCATAGCCGCGGGGAGCGCGAAAGGCCGCCTCGATCGGACCTATCAGCTGACTGCGCGTCATGTCGGCGCGCATGCCCTCTACGAACTCCGTCTCATCGAAGCCGCGTCTCTGCAGCTGCTGTTCGAATACGTCCCTGTCGAAGGTGCCGAGCGGGCCATTGAACACCGGCATGG
Source organism: Rhizomicrobium sp. (assembly GCA_035549135.1). Taxonomy (GTDB): domain Bacteria; phylum Pseudomonadota; class Alphaproteobacteria; order Micropepsales; family Micropepsaceae; genus Rhizomicrobium. Next base: position 43,781 of record DASZRM010000036.1, read on the forward strand.
CGCGGATGCGCGCCGAAACATCGCCGTCGCTAACCGTCAGGCCCATCTTCTCCACCAGATTGTCGATGGCGGTGCGATTGATGATCTGCTCGAGATAGCTGTCGGCCAGGCCCGTTTTCCGAGCCATGTCCGTGGTGATCTCCTGGCCGCTCTGCTGACTTTCGGCGCGAATGAAATTCCTGTATTCCCGGGAAAACTGGTCAATCGAGAGGGCCGTCGAGCCCACCGTCACGACGTCCGTGTCGGTGCGCCCGCGAAAAACGTCGGCTATGCCCCACACAGCGAAGCTCAGCGCCAGCGCCCCCATGAAGATCGTGGACACGATGGACTTAGAGAAGGACCGCATTTGCTGGAGCATGGAGTACTCGGCTGTCTTGGCTGCGAAAGGTCGCGGATGATAGGGAGGGGGGCTGGACGGGGCAAGTCGATGGACGAAACGCCATGCTCTTTCGGACCGCCATGCCGCGGCCCGCACAGTAGGGGTCGGCGCGACGCCGGCCCGCCACATCGACGGTACGCAGGATGCGCATGCGCCAGCTGATTGCAGGAAACTGGAAGATGAACGGGCTCGCGGCCTCGCTCGACCAGATCGACGCGCTGGCGCGGGCCTTGAGCGCTAAAGCTCCGCACACGGACGTTCTCGTCTGTCCGCCTGCGACGCTGTTGCAGCGGGCCGCCATGCGGGGACAGGGCGCCTTCGCCGTCGGCGGTCAAGACTGCCACGCAATGGCCGCGGGCGCCTTCACCGGCGACGTCAGCGCCCCGATGCTGGCTGACGCTGGCGCGACCGCGGTCATCCTGGGCCATTCGGAGCGGCGCCAGGGTCACGGCGAAACGGATGCGCTCGTCAACGCCAAGGTCTGCTCGGCATGGCGGGCGGGGCTGCTGTCTGTGATTTGTGTTGGAGAGACTGAAGCCGAGCGCGAGGAGGGCCGGGCCCTGGACGTGGTGGCGGGCCAGTTGGCGGGGAGCGTCCCGGACGCGGCGACCGGCGATATTACTGCGATCGCCTATGAGCCGGTCTGGGCGATCGGCGCCGGCAAAACGCCAAGCATGCAGGATATCGCCAGCATGCACCGTCACATCCGCGCGCAATTGGCGGGGCGGTTCGGCCTCAATTCGGAGCGCATCCGAATTCTATATGGCGGATCGGTGAAGCCTTCCAATGCGCGCGATATTCTGGCTCTTGAGGGGGTGGACGGCGCTCTCGTGGGCGGCGCAAGCCTCAAAGCGGCGGAATTTCTGGCCATTATCGAGGCCGCACAGCGCCGCTCTTAACCAAGTCCCGGCACCCTTCCTTAACGCGGTCTATGCCATGCCATAACCCGGGAGACGCTTTGCGCCGGACCATGTCGAGGCTGCTTTACGACACGTCTGAAGCGCTGGTCTACGATCCGGTATCCGGCAATCGCATGGCCACGCGCTCGGCGCTCTATTCGCTGGGCTTCCGCAAGATCGAATCCGCGTCAACTGTCGAAGCCTTCTGCGAGGCGCTGCGGAGGCGACCGCCCGATCTGGCGATCTGCGAAACACAGGGGGCGGAGGCCGAGCTCTGCGCCGCGATCCAGGCGCTGCGACAGGGAGCGGAAGGACACAATCCCTTCATCGTCATCATCGCCACGGCCTGGGAGAAGAATGCTGCGCTGGTATCCCAGGTGATCAATTCCGGCGCGGACGATCTCTTGCTGCGACCGTTCTCCACTTCGCTCCTGGAGAGCCGCATCGCGACCCACATCCAGCGGCGCAAGGGTTTTGTCGTCACTTCGAACTACATTGGGCCGGATCGGCGGCGGGAATCGTCGCGGCCCAGCAATGTTGAGCTGTTCGAGCCGCCAAATTCGCTCAAGATGAAGGCGCAGGACCGGCTCACGCCCGAGCAGGCTGCCGAGCGCCTCGAGAGTGAACTCAAGGTCGCGCGCGGCGCGCTCAATCTGGAGAAGATCCGCCGCGACGCGTTCCAGGTCTGCGTCCAATGGCGGCTCATCCAAAATCTGGGCGCCGATCCGAGTTATGACGAACAGCTCTCCGCCGCAGCCGATCTCGTGCGCGGGATTTCGAAACGCTGCCGAGAGGCAGATCTCGACCAGGCCTGCGGCTGGTGCGACTCCCTCCTTGCCGCGCTGGAGGGGCTGAAGCTCGGCGTCGACCGCAACGCGTCGATGCATCTCTTCGGGCATGCCGCGCGGAGCCTCAATCAGCTGTTCCAGCAGGGCAAGTCTGCCGAGGAGCAGTTGGCGGACATCGATCAGACCGTGGCGCTGATCCGGGCCCGCGAAAGACCGAAATTGGCCTCCTAGCGCGGCCTGGCGTCGTCTTTCCTTTTGCCGAGGGATCGTCTACACCCCGCCGCCTAACCGGAGCCCGGCATGCAAACGCTTTTGGTCATAGTGGAGCTCTTCGTCTCGGTTGCGCTGATCGTGGTGATCCTGCTCCAGCGTTCCGAAGGGGGCGCGCTTGGCATGGGCGGCGGCGGCTCTGGGCTGAGCGGGCTTTTTTCGCCTCGCGGCGCAGCGGATACGCTGACCCGGACCACGACGATTTTGGCGATTGTCTTTTTTCTGACCTGTACGGGACTGACGCTGTTTTCGCTCAGCGGGCGAAACGAAAAGTCATTCCTGGATTCGAGCGGGCCGCTGTCGGGTCCCGTCCCAACAACTCCCGCGCCGGCTCCGGCCGCGCCGCCGCAGCAGGCGCCCGCGGTTCCCACACCGCACTAAAGATCAGTGTAGGGCGAGCTGCTCCGCAGACGCGTCACGCTCCAGAATGGCCCTTAGAATGGCGTCATCGAGGCGTTCCAGGCGCTCCAGTGCGTCGACGAGCCCGTAGCTGACGAAGCGGTCCCGCATGCAGGAGAGAAGGACACGGTAATCGGAGAGATTTTCGCGCTTGTCGTCGGAACGCAGGTTTTTACCGAACTGCGACATGATACCCTCTACGCGGCTGAAGATGATTTTCTGGTGGCCACAGACCTCGCCGTGTCGATGCGGAAGACGCTGCCGATGCGGTTTTCCTCGGGTCCTCGGGCCGCTTCGCCGAGGTGATTGAGCCATTTGAGGCCGCCCAGCGTTCCGGCCGTGGCGAACACCGGAAGCCCGCCATAGCGCTCTGCGCCCAGGGCCTCCGCCACCAGCATTTCGGAGATCATCCGCATCTTCCGCGCGATCCCGGCCCATACATAAATGGCCGCAGGCCGTTCCCCGTCCCTGGCAAGTAGCGCAAGGTCGGGCTGACGCGGACAGATCGTGCGCGCCTCAAGGGCGGCCAGGCCGTCGGCGTTCAAATGCAGGAAGCCGAAATAGCCCGCCAGGCGGTCGGCCTGGCCGTCAAGCGGCCGGCGAAGGATCGACCAAAGGCTCTCGGGATTGTGCTTATACACATCTTGCATAGTCTGAAGGCTGGCCACGGAAGGCCCAATTTCAGCAAGTGTCAGTTGGTGAAGGGGTTCTACTTCTTCTGGGCGGCTCATCCGCACCACGATGAGGTCGCCATCGGCGTGGCGGGCCGAGGCTTCCCGCTCGTCGCGAGAGGCGTCTAACTTATTGTTTATTATAATAATTCCAGTCACGACCCGCCCCCGGACCGAGCTTCGCCCGATTTGCGCCCTACACACGATGCGTGTAGAGATCCCAGCCTGTGTCGATGAAGGGTTGCACCATGGGCGGGGAGCGTGAAATCCAAGAAAGCGAATTGGGTTATTCAAATACTTTGGAAGCAGACGCTTCAAAGGGCCTGCCCTGGGACGACTTCCGGATCTTTTTGGCGGTGGTCCAAACTGGAAGCGTGAACCGCGCGGCGGCGCGACTGGGCGTCAGCCAACCCACCGCCAGCCGTCGGCTTTCGCGGCTAGAGGACCGGCTCGGCTTCCTCCTGTTCGATCGCGACCGCACCGGCCCTAAGCTCACCCATCACGGGCGGCGCATCCTGAATGACGTCGCCGCCGCGGGCTATTCGCTCAATCGCGCCTCGCGAAGCGCGGGCCTCGTCAAGGGGCGGATCGAAGGCGACTGCCGCGTCGTAATGGGTGACGGTCTTGCGGCCTACTGGATGCCGCGATTTCTCGGGCGGTTCTATGAGCAGCATCCCAACATCGAACTGCGTTTGTTCGTGGCGCAGGACTCGACAGCCGGCAAGAATGAGTCCTTCGACGTCCAGTTCCACTATTACGCGCCCGTGGAAGTTGACCCGGTTTCGATCCGCGTGGCGACGCTGCACTTTGTTCCCTTCGCGTCGCGCGACTATCTGGAACGACATGCGGCGCCGCGCAATATTCAAGACCTCGCCGACCACCGCATGCTGGAAATGGCCGCCTATCGCATTGACAAGGGACCGTGGTCCCACTGGTTGAAGGGCGCGCCGACCTTGAGCGCTCCGCTTCTGACCAATCAAAGCGCGCCTCTCGCCGAGGCGGTGCGACAGGGCGTCGGGATCGCGCTTCTGCCGACCTATATCGTGGTGACCGATCAGCGTTTCGTGGCGCTGGACGTCGGTCTGCACCTGCCGACCCCCGTTTACATGAGCTTCCAGCGCGAGGTGACTCGCAAATGGCCGGTGCGCGCGACGATCGATTTCTTCCGCGAGGTGGTATTTCAGCGCAAGGCGATGCCGTGGTTCGCGGAAGAATTCCATTTTCCGTCACCCTCGTGGTCGGCGCCGGTCGAACGCGCCGATGGCGGCAGTGAGATCGCCGACTGGTCAGCCGCGGCCGCCTCCTGATTCGCCCCTGGCGCGGGAGTAGGGCTTCGCGCCCCGCGCCGCTTCGTCTTGCCGCATGAGGCTCGGCGCGCATTTGGACAGCGCCGAATCTTTGCGCTTGAGCGCGGAGCGCTGTTCCGACATGGTGGCCTTCCATGGCGCGGTTGATCTTCATCACCGGCGGCGTGGTCTCTTCCCTTGGAAAAGGTCTTGCCTCCGCAGCACTCGGTGCGCTCTTGCAGGCGCGTGGCTACAAGGTCCGTCTGCGAAAGCTGGACCCTTATCTCAACGTCGATCCCGGAACGATGTCTCCGTTCCAGCACGGCGAAGTGTACGTCACCGACGACGGCGCGGAGACCGATCTCGATCTCGGCCACTACGAGCGCTTCACCGGCGTCGCCGCGTCCCAATCCGACAACGTCACCTCGGGGCGCATCTACAGCCGCGTGATCGAGCGCGAGCGCAAGGGCGGCTATCTCGGCCGCACGGTCCAGGTGATCCCGCACGTCACCGACATGATCAAGGAATTCGTTCTCGCCGGCGAAGAGGACCTCGATTTCCTGCTGGTGGAGATCGGCGGCACGGTCGGCGACATCGAGGGCCTGCCGTTTTTCGAGGCGATCCGCCAGCTCGGCAACGAGCTGGGCCGCGCGCGCACGGCTTTCGTGCATTTGACGCTCGTGCCCTATATCGAGACGGCGGGCGAGCTCAAGACCAAGCCGACCCAGCACTCCGTCAAGGAGCTGCGCTCGATCGGCATTCAGCCGGACGTGCTGCTCTGCCGCGCCAGCCAGCCGATTCCGGACGACGAGCGGCGCAAGATCGGGCTGTTCTGCAACGTTCCGCCGGAACGGGTCATCCCGGCGCTCGATCTCGACACGATCTATCGCGCGCCGATCGCCTATCACGAAGCCGGCCTCGACACGCAGCTTCTCAAGGTGTTCGGCCTCGAAGGCGCCCCGCCGCCGGAACTCGAGCGCTGGAACTGGGTGGTCGAGCGCGTCAAGAACCCCGAGGGCGAGGTGCGCATCGCCGTCGTCGGCAAATACATGCAGGTGAAGGACTCATACAAATCGCTCAGCGAGGCGCTGACGCATGGCGGTCTCGCCAATAACGTCCGTGTGCAGATGGATTGGATCGACAGCGAGATATTCGAGCGCGACGACGCGGCCTCGTTCCTTGAGAATGTCGACGGCATCCTGGTTCCGGGCGGGTTTGGCGAACGCGGAGTCGAAGGCAAGATTGCGGCGGTGAAGTTTGCGCGCGAACGCCGCGTGCCGTTTTTCGGAATCTGCTACGGTCTGCACATGGCGGTTATCGAGGCGGCGCGCGATCTGGCGGGGCTCGAAGGCGCGGGAACCACGGAAAACGGCAATCCCAAGCACCCTGTCATCGGCCTCATGACAGAATGGATGAAGGGCAACCGGATCGAAACCCGCGAAGCCGGCGGCGATCTCGGCGGCACCATGCGACTGGGCGCCTATGTCGCGATTTTGAACCGGGGCAGTCGCGTGTCGGACGCCTATGGCGGCGCGACAGAGATTTCCGAGCGCCATCGCCATCGTTACGAGGTGAATACCCGCTACACCGATGCGCTCGCCCGGCAGGGATTTGTGGTCTCCGGATGGTCGCCGGACGGAAAACTTCCGGAAATCATGGAAATTCCCGATCATCCCTGGTTTATCGGCGTCCAGTTTCACCCTGAACTGAAGTCGAGGCCCTTCGCGCCGCATCCGCTGTTCACCTCGTTCATCGCGGCGGCGGTCCGGCAAAGCCGGCTGGTCTAGGAACTTCTGCGCCGTGCGAGCGTTGGGGTTTGTCATGCAGGCGCGTCTTAGGGGAGGGTCGAATCGATACGAGTGACAACGCCCCCCCGGCGGACAATGCGCGGGGCGGCGGGCTCCGCGACAGCGAGCGCACATTCAGGCTGCTGGTCCAGAGCGTAACCGACTATGCGATTTTTCTCCTCGATCCCGATGGGACGGTTGCGACCTGGAACGAGGGCGCCGCCCGGATCAAGGGGTACAGGGAATCTGAAATCCTCGGCGAAAATTTCTCGGTGTTCTACACGCCCGAGGATCGGGCCTCCGGGGCCCCGGCCGCCGCGCTGAGGAGGGCGCGCGAGCAAGGCCGTTTCGAAAGCGAAGGCTGGCGGGTGCGAAAGGACGGCGAAAGAGTCTGGGCGCTCGCCGTTATCGACGCGGTTCGTGACGAAAGCGGCGCTCTGCTCGGCTTCGCCAAGATCACGCGAGACATGACCGAGCGCCGGGACGCGCAGCTCAAGCTTCAGCGCGCGCAGGAACAGTTGGCCCAGGCGCAGAAGCTTGAGGCGATCGGGCAGCTGACCGGCGGGGTGGCGCACGATTTCAACAACCTCCTCATGATCGTGACCGGCCAGGCGCAACTCATGCGGCTGCGCGCGAAAGACCCGCGCGACGTCCGAGCCCTGGACGCCATCGAACAGGCGGCATCGAGCGGCGCCAACCTGACACGGCAGCTTCTGACCTTCGCGCGACGCAGACCCGTAAGCAGCGTGGTCATCGATCTCGCGGAAAAGCTCGAATCGTTTCGCAATCTGTTGACCAGTTCGCTTGGCGCGTCCGTTGCGCTCGATCTCGATGTCGCCAGCGATCTGTGGCCGGTCGAGGCAGATGTCAGCGAACTGGAGCTCGCGCTCGTCAACATCGCGATCAATGCCCGCGACGCCATGCCGAAAGGCGGAGTTCTGAGGATCAAGGCCCGCAACGTATCGATCGGGTATGGCGGCCCCGATTCGATGTCCGGCGACTTCGTCGCTCTCTCGCTCAGCGATTCCGGAACTGGCATATGCGAAGACGTCCTACCCAGGGTGTTCGAGCCGTTTTTCTCAACCAAGGCGGCGGGGAAGGGAACCGGTCTCGGTCTCTCGCAGGTCTACGGCTTCGCCCGCCAATCGGGCGGAGACGTTCGAATCGCGACCACATTGGGGCAGGGCACGACGGTCACACTGCGCTTGCCGCGCTCTCATTCGCAACGCGCGCCGGCGGATAGGGAGCCGCCGCAGCCGTCCCCTCCCCGGGGGACAGGCACGATCCTGCTGGTCGAGGACAACGCCGATGTCGCGCAGGTGAGCGCCCTTTTGCTCGAACAACTCGGTTACAAGATCGCGCGGGCGCGGGATCCAAGGCATGCCCTGGAGGTTCTGGCCTCGTGCGGCGATGTTTCGCTCGTCTTCACCGACATCGTCATGCCTGGGGATATGGATGGCCTGGCCCTGGCCCGGACGATCCGCAGGCGTTTTCCCGAACAACCGGTCCTGCTGACCACCGGCTACAGCAATGCCGCCGACCGGGCGGGCTGCGAATTCCCCATCCTGCGCAAGCCTTACGACATCGACGCCCTGGGCATGGCGGTCCGGATCGCCCAGGCCGGCGGCCGACGCAACGGCGCTTCCGCGGGCTGAAGGCCTGCCCGTTATTGCCTCGCGCGCCCGCTTTTGGCATAGGTGCGCCGCCCTTGAAGCGGTAGGTCCATCCGGCCGGCCATGGGGATCGGCGGGCTTGAAGCGCCGGCCGGGGTCAATTCCGAAAATCCGCTAGGGATCGAATCGATGAGCCTGGAGCTTGAACTCGTTTTGGCATGCGGCGTCTTGGCGCTGGTCTATGGCGCGTGGACCATCCGCTCGGTGCTGTCCATGAGCGCCGGCAATGCGCGCATGCAGGAGATCGCGGCCGCCATTCAGGAAGGCGCTGCGGCCTACCTGAATCGACAGTACACGACGATCGCCATCGCCGGCGTCGTCATTTTCGCGCTCGCCTTCTACATATTCGGTTGGCAGGTGGCGGTTGGTTATTTCATCGGCGCCGCGCTCTCGGGAGCCGCCGGCTATGTGGGGATGAACGTCTCGGTGCGCGCCAATGTGCGTACGGCGGAGGCGGCGCGTCAGGGCCTCGACAAGGGATTGTCGGTCGCCTTCCGCTCGGGCGCGGTGACCGGCCTTCTCGTCGTCGGCCTTGGGCTCCTCGGGGTGGCCGGCTACTACGCCATCCTGCGCTACAGCCTTGGCCTCGACATAGCCGACGAGACTCAGGGCCGCATCGTGACGAACGCGCTCGTAGCGCTCGGCTTCGGCGCCTCGCTTATTTCCATCTTTGCGCGTCTCGGCGGCGGCATCTTCACCAAGGGCGCGGATGTCGGCGGCGACATGGTCGGCAAGGTCGAAGCGGGCATTCCGGAAGACGATCCGCGGAACCCGGCCACAATCGCAGACAATGTCGGAGACAATGTCGGCGACTGCGCCGGGATGGCTGCCGACCTGTTCGAGACCTTCGCAGTGACGACTGTCGCCACGATGGTGCTCGCCTCCATCTATTTCGTCGGCGAACTCAAGTCCGCGCTGATGCTCTATCCATTGGCGATCGCGGGCACGTGCATCTTGACCTCGATCGTCGGCACGTTCTTCGTGCAGCTCGGCAAATCGCGCAACATCATGGGAGCGCTCTATAAGGGCGTGATCGCCACGGGCGTGCTGTCCCTCATCGCGCTTTGGCCTCTCACCGAATGGATCATTCCCGGCGGAATTGGGGCCGCGATCACGACCAGCAACGGGCTGGAGTTCACCGGCCTCGCCCTCTTCGAATGCGGCGTGGTCGGGCTCGCCGTCACCGGATTCCTGATCTGGATCACCGAATACTACACGGGCACGAATTTCCGCCCGGTGTCGGCGATCGCCAAGGCCTCGGTCACAGGCCACGGCACCAACGTCATTCAGGGACTGGCGATTTCGATGGAGGCCACGGCGCTTCCGGCGATCGTGATCTGCGTCGGCATCGTGGTCAGCTATCTGCTGGCGGGCCTGTTCGGCATCGCCATCGCCGTTTCGACCATGCTGTCGCTCGCCGGAATGATCGTGGCCCTGGACGCGTTCGGCCCGGTGACCGACAACGCGGGCGGCATCGCGGAGATGAGCGGGCTCGAAGGGGACGTGCGCAAGACCACGGACGCGCTCGATGCGGTCGGCAACACGACCAAGGCCGTAACCAAGGGTTACGCGATCGGGTCGGCGGGCTTGGGCGCGCTCGTGCTGTTCGCGGCCTACACCGAGGATCTGAAGTACTTCGTCTCCCACTCGGACGCCTATAGCTATTTCGCCAATCTGGACGTGCCGACATTTTCTCTCGCAGATCCGTGGGTGGTCGTCGGTCTCTTCATCGGCGGACTGTTGCCCTATCTGTTCGGCGGCATGGCCATGACGGCGGTGGGCCGGGCTGCGAGCTCCGTGGTCGAGGAGGTGCGTCGTCAGTTCAAGGCCATGCCCGGCATCATGACCGGCGCGCAGAAGCCAGACTATGGCCGCGCCGTCGACATGCTCACGCGGGCGGCGATCCGTGAAATGGTCGTGCCTTCGCTGCTGCCGGTGCTGTCGCCGATCGTGCTGTTCGTGATCGTGCTCAACGTGGCGAGCAAGACCGAGGCTTTCGACGCGCTGGGCGCGATGCTCCTGGGCGTGATCGTGACCGGACTCTTCGTCGCCATTTCGATGACGTCGGGCGGCGGCGCCTGGGACAATGCCAAGAAGTACATCGAGGATGGAAACTATGGCGGCAAGGGATCCGACGCCCACAAGGCGGCGGTGACGGGCGACACGGTCGGCGATCCCTATAAGGACACGGCCGGCCCAGCGGTCAATCCGATGATCAAGATCACGAACATCGTGGCCTTGCTGCTGCTGGCTACGTTGGCCAAGGCGTTCTGATCGGACCCGGCCGCGACGGAAGCGGCCGCGGCGGAGGCGAAGCGAATGCGATTTACGGATAGCCGCCGGGACTTCCCGGCGGCCCGCTTCCGCCAGGGTTGGTGTTGCCGGTGTTGTTGATCGGAACGCCCGGCGTGGCGTTGAAAAGCTGCTGCAGGAAGGTGAGCTCTTTGCCCGGAGTGGGCGTCTCGCGCGTCTCGAAGTTCACGACGTGCCCGTCCTCGAGCGTGAAGTGCTTCAGATTGGTCACCTTGCCGTCCTTGTCGAAATAGACGGCGAGGATCGCCCGGGACTCGACGGTCGGATGAAAGAACGCGACCTGCTTCTCGACGCTGGAGATATAGTACCAGGCGTCCTGCGTGAACATGGCCTCGGTCGACGGATAGCCCAGCCGTTGCTGAATCGTGGTCTTGGTGTCGCTCGTCGGATCGATGCTTGCCTCGTTGTCGAGGTCCTGGAGATAGCCGCGCTGGCTGATCACCGGCGTGCAGCCCATCAGCAGGAGCGCGGCGCAGAGAACGACCCTTTTCATGCCCTCAAATCCGATTTCGACCCGTCCAAGGCGCACTGTGCTAGCTTCGCGGCGAAGCCGTGGCAAGACGCCTGCGGGATGGGATTTTCGTAATGTTGCGCCTCGCTGGCAAGTACAGGGCCCGAAAGCGCATCGCCGTCAGGCTTTACGCGGCCGCCGTGGCCGCCGCCCGGGCGCCCGTCTTCTTTACCAAGCTTCGCGTTCCGGACACGCTCGACGGCCGGTTCGACCTGTTGGCGCTACATGGCTGGCTGCTTCTCGATGCGCTCAGGTCGGCCGGACGCGGCGAACTCGAGCAGGCCGTCACCGACCTTATCTTCACCGGCTTCGATGAGGGATTGCGCGAGCTTGGGGCGGGCGACATGACCATCGCGCGCCGCATCAAGCAAATGGCGGACGCCTTCTATGGTCGTCTGGCCGCCTATCACGCCTGCGCGAACGAGACGGATTTTACGGCGGCGCTCATCCGCAACGTCTATCGCGGGTCGGCTAGCGAGGCTGACGCGGCCAAGACGGTTGCGCGTTATGTCATGGCGGCCCGGCTTCGCCTCTCGCGCTCGGACCTCGTCGCGGGGAACGCCGATTTCGGTCCGCCGCCGGAGGGAAAGCAATGACCATGGAGCAAAGAAGTTTTCCAATTTCGCGCGTCTTCGAACTGGGGCGTCTGTCGCAGGCCGGCGCAGACGCGCTTATCGAGCCCTCAGTCGAAGAGCGTTCACGCATTGCAAGCTGGGCCGGCGTCGACGCCGTCGACGCTTTTTTGGCCAAGATCGAGCTTCGAAAGCTCTCCCCGACGCGCTTTTCCTACGAGGCGGACGTCAGCGCCGATATCCGCCAGAGCTGCGTCGTCACTCTGGAGCCGGTTCGGTCCCATATTGAGCGGCATATTTCGCGCGAACTCGTTCTCTCGCCGTCCTTGCAGCGCGCCGGCTCCAAGGCGCCTGAGGGCGAGCCCGAGCCGGTGGACGAGGACGGGCGGGAGGAAATCGATAGCCTCCGCTACGACCTGGCGGTCCCCGCGCTCGAGGAGCTGGCCCTGTCGATCGATCCCTATCCGCGGGCGCCGGGGGTGGTGTTCGAGCCGCCGGTCGACCCGCTGGATGCGGCCGTCCATCCTTTCGCGGCGCTCAAGACCCTGAAAAAGCGGCCTTGAGCGGGCAAAAATGCCCGATTTCGCGGCTTGAATCCTGCGGCGCTTTCCTGTTCACTCCGCGCCTTGTTTTGCCCGCCCCCGCCGGATGGCTTCGCGCGCCCCGATGCGCAGCGTTCGGATTCGGCCCCGGGGCCAGAAGGAGAGCCTCCGCCATGGCGGTGCCCAAACGAAAAACCTCGCCGTCGAAGCGGAACATGCGCCGCTCCCATCACCGGCTCGCCGCGGCATCCTACGTCGAATGTCCCAATTGCGGCGAGCAGAAGCGTCCGCATCACGTGTGCGGCTCCTGCGGCCACTACAAGGACCGCGAAGTGACCAAGGCGAAAGCCTAGACGCGGTATGAAATAATCGGCGGTCGCCGGTCTTGCCGAGGCTCTGAGGACGTGGCCCGCGAACTGACTGTTTCGATCGATGCGATGGGTGGCGATTCCGGACCCGGGATCGTCGTCGCGGCGCTTGCGCGCTCGGCGGTTCGTCACCCTTCCGTGAACTTTATTCTGCACGGCGACGAGGCGGCCTTGAAGGCGCTGCTCGGCAAGCGCGGCAAGCTCGCCGGACGCATCGCGGTGCGCCATGCGCCGGACCGGGTGCGCATGGACGAGAAGCCCTCGCTGGCGCTGCGCCGGGGGCGCAATTCGAGCATGTGGCGCGCCATCGACTCGGTGAAGAACAAGGAGGCCGAGGTTGCGATTTCGGCGGGCAACACAGGCGCATTGATGGCGATGGCGATGTTCCAGCTCGGCGTGCTCGAGGGCATCTCGCGCCCGGCTATCGCCGCAATCTGGCCGACGCGCCGCGGCCAGAGCATCGTTCTCGATGTCGGCGCGAACATATCCTGCGACGCAGAACAGCTCGTGGACTTCGCGGTGATGGGCGAGGCATTCGCCCGGGCCATCCTGGGGCTCGAGCGGCCGAGCGTCGGGCTCCTCAATGTGGGCTCCGAAGAGGTCAAGGGACATGACGCGGTGAAGGACGCCGCGCAGATCCTGCGCAACGCTTCGCTGCCCATCGAGTTCAAGGGTTTCGTCGAGGGCGACGACATTGGCGAAGGGACGGTCGACGTGATCGTCACCGACGGCTTCACCGGCAACATCGCGCTCAAGACTGCCGAAGGCACAGCCAAGCTGGTCGTGGGCTTCCTGCGCTCCGCTCTTCGCGGCTCCTTGCTCGGACGGGTAGGCGGCCTCTTCGCCGGCGGCGCGCTCAAGGCCCTTCGCCGCAAGCTTGATCCGCGCGCCTCCAATGGCGGCATATTCCTGGGGCTGAACGGCATCGTCGTGAAGAGCCATGGCGGAACGGATGCGCTCGGCTTCGCAAGCGCGCTCGACATGGCCATCGACATGGCGGAGGCGGGCGTGATTACGCGCATCGTCGCCGATCGCGCCGAATTGCATCCGCCTGCGCCCGAGGCGGCCGCTTCGTGATCCGCTCCCGGTTCATCGGTTGCGGCGTCTATCTGCCCGAAACCATCCTGACCAACGCCGAGCTCTCCAAGCGCGTGGATACGAGCGACGAGTGGATCCGCGAACGCACGGGAATCCGCGAAAGGCGCATTGCGCGCGAGGGCGAGATGACTTCGCATCTGGCGGTGGAGGCCTCCCGCGCTGCGCTCGCGGACGCGGGCCTCGACGCGGGCGAGCTCGACCTTATCGTCTGCGCGACGACCACGCCGGACGAGACATTTCCCGCCACCGCCACGACCATCCAGGCGCGTCTCGGCATGACGGGCGGCGCCGCCTTCGATGTCCAGGCAGTGTGTTCGGGCTTCATCTACGGCCTTGCGGTGGCCGACAATTTCATCAAGGCGGGCCAGGCCAAGACCGTGCTACTCGTCGGCGCGGAAACCATGTCGAGGCTGCTCGACTGGACCGACCGGACGACCTGCGTGCTCTTTGGCGACGGCGCGGGTGCGGTAGTGCTGCAGGCGGGCGAGGGCGATGGCTCCAGCGCCGATCGCGGCGTGCTCAACACCACGCTTTATTCCGACGGAAGGCTGCACGATCTTCTTTATGTCGACGGCGGACCGGGCACGCGCAGCACGGGCTATCTGCGCATGCAGGGGCGCGAAGTCTTTCGGCACGCCGTCACCAACCTTGCGGCAGCCATCGAAGTGGCGGCGGCGAAGGCGGGCATTGCGGTCGCCGACATTGACTGGATCGTGCCGCACCAGGCCAACCAGCGCATCCTAGACGGCACGGCGCGCAAGCTCGGGATTTCTCCCGACAAGATGGTGTCGACCGTGGCGGTCCACGGCAACACCTCGTCGGCGTCGGTGCCGCTGGCAATGATGACCGCCATCGTGGATGGCCGGATCAAGCGGGGCGATCTGGTGCTGCTGGAAGCGATGGGGGGCGGGTTCACCTGGGGGGCCGCGCTGGTCCGCTGGTAACCCACAGTCCTAGGTTTGGCGACTATCCCTTTGACGTTGACGGAAAATTCCCTTCCGCCTAATTTCGAGTCGGAAGAGGGGAGTCGGCCGCCGAAATGTCCGCCCAAACGCTCACCCGAGCCGATCTGACCGAGGCCGTCTTTCAGGCCGTCGGTCTGTCACGCAACGAATCCGCCCAGATTGTAGAAGATATTCTCGAGGAGCTATGCGCCGCGCTGGCGCGGGGCGAGACCGTCAAGCTCTCGTCGTTCGGAACTTTCGCCGTGCGCCAGAAGGCGCAGCGCATGGGCCGCAATCCCAAGACGGGCGACGAAGTTCCAATCGCGCCGCGCCGCGTGCTCGTGTTCCGGCCGAGCCATGTGCTCAAGGCGGTGATCAATGGCCAGGCGCCGGGCGCCGAGGAGCGCGAATGATGGCGATGTCGGCCGCCGCTCTTCGGGAAAAGTCGCCCGACGCTTTCCGGACAATCAGCGAAGTTGCGACGGAACTGGATATACCGCAACATGTCCTTCGCTTCTGGGAGAGCCGCTTCGCGCAGGTGCGTCCGATCAAGCGCGCCGGCGGCCGGCGCTATTACCGCCCGGAGGACGTCGATCTGCTGCGCGGCATCCGCGCGCTTCTCTATCGCGAAGGCTACACCATCAAAGGCGCGCAGAAGGTTATGCGCGACAGGGGACAGCGGTTCGTGATGGAGCTCGGTCGCGCCAAGGACCGGGCCGGCGTGAGCTACGCGCCGATCGAGCCAGAGGTCGTGGCGCCAAAGCACGCTCGAGCTGTGCTGGCTGTGGTCGAGCGCGCGCATCCCGAGCCCGCAGCGGCGCTGGCGATCGAGGAGCGCGAGAAGCTTGAGATTCTCCTGGCCGAGCTGCTTCAGCTGAAATCGCGCCTGCGCGCGGCGACCGCGCGCGCCTGAGCCAGATGGCCTATGCCGGGCACTGCCCCATGCGCGCGGGCGAAACGCCCAATAGCTCGACGTCGAACACCAGCGTTGCGCCTGGCGGAATCGGCCCGCCGGGCGTTCCGGTAGCGCCATAACCAAGGGTCGAGGGGATGAAGAGCTCCCAGCGGTCGCCCGTGTGCATCATCTGCAGCGCCTCGGTCCAACCGGGAATGACGCGATTGACCGGAAAGGTTATCGGCTCGCCGGGCTTGGATTGGTCGAACACGCGCCCGTCGATGAACGAGCCTTTGTAATTGACGCTCACACAGTCGCTGGCGCGGGGTTTTACGCCTTTGCCGGAGGCGAGCACTTTGTATTGCAGGCCGCCGGCCGCGAGCTTGACGCCGGGCTTCTTGGCGTTGTCGCGAAGAAAATCAGCATTGGCGTCCGCCATGGCGGACGAGACGGTAAGGGACAGGATCGAGGCGAGCGCGACAAGCTTGACGAGACGCATGGTTTTCTCCGGACTGCGGGGAACGGACAGGCCCCGGTTCTGGCACAATCTGGCTCGCGAGGCGAGCGCAGATTCAGACCGAAAAGCTCGTGCCGCAGCCGCAGGACGAGACGGCGTTGGGATTATTCACTTTGAAGGACTGGCCGATCAGATCGTCGACGAAATCGATCTCAGCGCCCTTCAGGAAGTCCAGCGAGACCGGATCGATCAGCACGGTGGCGCCGTCGCGCTCTAGGACCAGGTCGTCTTCGGCCTGGGCGTCCTCGACCGCGAAATTGTATTGAAACCCGGAGCATCCTCCGCCCGTGACCGCGACGCGCAGCATCGCCGGTTGCGGTTCGCCCTTCAGAATTTCCGCAATGCGCCTTGCGGCTCGGGGGGAAAGGGTGACAGGGGTGGCGTCCATGGTCATTTCAGCTTGCACGTGGCTCCTCGGTCGTTGGCGTCCGGCAGGCGGTCTTCCCGAAGGCGCCGAAACAGTCGACCTTCGCGGCCCGCCCAACGAATACCCTGTAGCGGTCAAAAAATATGTAGTCATCATAGGCATCGTTGCCAAACAGCCCGGTCATTCTGGTCGCCACCGAGCCCACCAGGCTGGAATTGTCCGCGAAACTGCGCGCGGCGTCGTGGAGCGCCTCGCGGCTGGGTTTGGTGTACGCCGCGGTGGCCAGAACTCCAATCAGCACCACCGTAAGACCTACGAGTTTGAGCATGGTTCCCCTCCCTCTGCGCCGCCGTGCCCTAGGCGGCCTGGTGAGTTATGGTTACCGCCATGCGGCAAGATTTTGACCGCCCGCCAGGGCGCCTTCTCGCTCCCCTCTACGAACCGCCTTCGGCGCGCGCGCCTTTCGCCGTGCGGTCCTCTGAAAGCCGCGGGCGCTTCCACGCGGAGAAGGAGAGCGCCACCCGCACCTGCTACCAGCGCGATCGAGACCGGATCATCCACTCCGCGGCCTTCAGGCGCCTCAAGCACAAGACCCAGGTCTTCGTGCAGCACGAGGGCGACTATTTCCGCACCCGGCTCACACACTCTCTCGAAGTGGCGCAGATCGCCCGTTCGTTGGCGCGGGTGCTGGCGCTGGACGAAGACCTCGCCGAGGCGGTTGCGCTGGCTCATGACCTCGGACACACCCCTTTCGGGCACGCCGGGGAGGAGGCGTTGAGCGCGGCGACTGCCTCCATTGGCGGCTTCGACCATAACGCGCACGCGCTGCGGCTCGTCACCAAGCTCGAGCACCGCTATGCCGATTTCGATGGGCTCAATCTCACCTGGGAGACGCTGGAAGGCTTGGTCAAGCACAACGGACCGCTCGCGCCGCCGCTACCCGCGCCGATCGCCGGCTTCGACTTGCGCTGGACGCTGGAACTCGGAACCTGGCCCGGACTGGAGGCGCAGGCCGCAGCCCTCGCAGACGACATCGCATACGTCAATCACGACATCGATGACGGTCTCAGGGCGGGGCTGTTCGCCACCGCCGATCTCGCCCGCGCGCCGCTCGCCGGTCCGGAAACCTGCGCGGTCGAGGAGCGCCATCCGAAGCTCGAGATCGGCCGCTTCATCGGGGAACTCGTCCGTAGACTGATGAGCAGGATGGTCAATGACCTGCTTGCCGAGACTCGCCGCCGATTGGACAAGGCGGCCCCCGAATCGGCCGCTGAGGTACGTGGCCAGGGCCGGGCGTTGGCCGGGTTCTCTCCGGAGATGGAGGGCGAGATCGCAGCGCTCAAGGCGTTTCTCTTCGAGCGGATGTACCGTCACCCGCGAGTCATGTCGACGATGGGCCGGGCCAAAGAGGTTGTCGCGGCGCTCTTCGAGGCCCTCAGCGCCGATCCTTCGCTTCTGCCGGCCGACTGGGCCGAGCGCTGCGGCGAGCCGGGCGACGCCGCCACCGGCGGCGTCGTGCGGGACTACATCGCGGGAATGACCGACCGCTTCGCGCTATCCGAATATGAGCGGGTGTTCGGAAGGCCCGCCGCCTTGCCAGCGCCATGATTCAAGGGGCCCAAGGTGCTAAAATAGCAGGAGAGATTCGCCGGAGCCCCCCATGGCCAATTTCGGACGCGGCGCGTACGAGCCGCCCAGTGACGAGATTCACATCTTCGACGGTTCGGAGGACGACATGGATGTGGAGGGTTCGCGGCTTCCCCTGCTGATCGTGATTGCGCTGTTCGTCCTTGCGGCCTTCGGCGGCGTGGTCTGGCTCGCCTACACGCAAGGGGTCGCGCGCGGACGGTCCGACGTCCCGCGGGTTATCGCCGCTGAGCCGGGACCGGCGAAAGTCGCCGTGAACGATCAGCAATCTGCGACACCTTACAAGGGCCTCAAGATCTATCAGCAACCTGCGCCCTCCGACGAAGAGGCGGATCAGCAGGCCGCGCCGCGCGAGCCGGCAAAGTCGCAATCGGCTGAACAGGAACAGGTCGCCACGCCGGAAACAGCGCCGATCACGCCGCCAAAAAGCGAGGCCCCGCAACAGCAGGTCGCAGAAGCGGCGCCGCCGCCGGCCGCCCCGCCTAAGACTGTCGCCGAGCAGGAGGCCAGCGCGCCGCCGGCGAAACTTGCCGCCAAGCCCGCCGCACCGCAGGCTTCGATCGGCGCGGGCGCTTACGTGCTCCAGATCGGCGCCTACAAAACGGAGGCCGAGGCGTCCGCCGCATGGCAGCGTTATCAGGCGAAGCACGCTGCGACCCTGACCGGCTATTCGCAGGACGTGAAGATGGTCGATCTCGGAGCCAAGGGCGTCTGGTATCGCCTTCGGGTCGGCTCCTTCCCCGACAAGCAATCGGCGATGGCGCTCTGCAACAAGCTTGAGGCGGAGGGCGGAGCCTGCTTCCCGGCGAAATGATGCGCCGGCGAAGATCGAGGAACAAGCATGCGCACGCGTGCGATTTACGGCTGCGCCGGAACGGTTCTTGGCGCAGAGGAGAAGCAGTTCTTCCGCGAGACCCGTCCCTGGGGGTTCATTCTGTTCGGGCGCAACGTATCGGACCGCGAGCAGTTGCGCGCGCTTGCAGATAGCTTGCGTGAGACCGTCGACGATCCGCGCGCGCCCATTCTCATCGATCAGGAAGGTGGGCGAGTGGCGAGACTGAAGCCGCCGGGCTGGCGCGAACGTCCCGCAGCGAGGCGGTTCGGCGAGATCTGGACGCGTTCGCAGGAGGCTGCGCGCGAGGCGGCCTATCTCAATGCGCGCTCCATCGCTTTCGATCTCGTCGAAATCGGCGTCAATGTCGATTGCCTGCCGGTGCTGGACGTCCCGGTCGAGGGCGCGGACGCGATCATCGGCGACCGCGCGTTTTCGACGGACCCTGCGGTCGTCATCGAACTCGGTCGCGCGGTCATCGACGGTCTGCTCGATGGCGGCGTCCTGCCGGTCATGAAGCACATTCCCGGACATGGCCGCGCCAGCGCCGACAGTCATCTGGAGTTGCCGCGCGTTGACGCGGAGGCTGACGCGCTGAGCGCGAGCGATTTCGTCTCCTTCCGCAGCCTCAACCATTGTCCGATGGCGATGACGGCGCATGTAGTCTATGAGGCCATCGATCCGCAGCGCCCGGCGACCACCAGCCCAAAGGTGATTCGCGACGTGATTCGCGGAGAAATCGGCTTCGATGGCCTTCTGATGTCGGACGATGTGTCGATGAACGCGCTTTCCGGGCCGATTTCCCAACGCGTTAAGGCGGCACTGTTCGCGGGATGCGATGTCGTGCTTCACTGCAATGGCAAGATCGAGGAAATGCGCGACGTGGCGGAGGAGGCAAAGCCGCTGGACGGTCGGGCGCGGAGGCGCGCAGAGCGTGCGCTTGCGCAATTGAGGCCGCCCGCCGCTTTTGATCTGGACGCGGCCGAAACGCGCCTTGCCGAACTGGCAGGGGGCGTCGCATGAGCGAAATCGGCGAGGCCTTTGAAGCTTTCGAGCCGGTCGCTTCGGCGGAAGAGTCGCTTGTGGTCGCAGTGGACGGTTTCGAGGGTCCGCTCGACCTTTTGCTCACGCTCGCGCGAAATCAGAGGGTCGACATCGCCCGGATTTCGGTGCTGAGGCTCGCCGAGCAATATCTCGAATTCGTCGAATCGGCGCGTGGCCGCAATCTCGAGCTCTCGGCCGATTACCTGGTCATGGCCGCCTGGCTCGCCTTTCTCAAGTCGAAGCTGATTCTGCCGCAGCCGCCCGGCGCAGACGGCGAGCCGACGGCCGATGAGATGGCGGCGCGCCTGCGCTGGCGGTTGCAGCGTCTGGAAGCCATGCGGCAAGCCTCAACGAGGCTGATGGGCCGCGACCGGCTCGGCCGCGACGTCTTCGCTCGCGGCATGCCGGAGCCGGTCAAGGTCGTGAAGCTTCGCTCCCATATCGACACGCTTTATGACCTGCTCACCGCCTATGCGACCGAGCGCGTGCGCAAAATGGGCGGCAAGGCCTACAAGCCGCCGCTCGCCCCGGTGCTGTTAATCGAAGAGGCGCGCGAGCGCATCGAGCGGTTGCTGGGCAAAATCCCAGATTGGAGCGCGCTTTCGCGGCTTTTGCCGATCGACTGGTCGGGAGGGCCGCGGCGGCGCTCCGCGCTTGCGAGCACGCTGCTTGCCTGCTTAGAACTGGCCCGCGACGGCCGGGTTGAGCTGCGGCAGTTGAGGCCATTCGACGAAGTTTACGTCAAGGACCGGACCGAAGCCCGAGAGGCTCTGACATGAGAAACGTCGCCCGCCTGATTGAGAGAATTGAAGACGAGATGAGCACCGACAACGCGGACCCGGCGGGTGAAATCAACGCCGAGCATCTGAGGATGGCCGAGGCGATTCTATTCGCAGCCGAGGAGCCATTGGATAAGGCGGCGATTGGGGCGTCTCTGCCCGAAGGCGCCGACATTCCCGCGCTCGTCGCGGAGCTTCAACGTCAATATGAAAAACGCGGGGTAAACCTCGTCTGTGTTGCGGAAAAATGGCAATTCCGCACCGCCTCGGACCTCGCCTTTCTGCTGCGAAAGGAAAAGCCGGAGCAGAGACGCCTGTCGCGCGCCGCGCTCGAGACTTTGGCCATCGTCGCCTACCACCAGCCGGTGACGCGCGCGGAGATCGAGGACATTCGCGGCGTGGCCCTGTCCAAGGGCACGATCGACGCGCTAATGGAAGTCGGCTGGGTCAAGATCCGCGGCCGCAAGCGCACGCCGGGCCGGCCGGTCACCTATGGCACGACCGAATCGTTCCTCGTGCAGTTCGGGCTCGAGAGCGTCGGGCACCTGCCGGGAATCGACGAGCTTCGCGCTGCCGGCTTTCTCGACGCGCTGCCGCCTTCCGGCTTCGATATTCCGAGCCCCTCCGACCAGCTCGGGCCCGATGAGGACCCGTATGTCGAGGGCGAAGAGGCGGTCGACGATCTCGCCACCGGCGGACCCGACCTCGTTTAACCGAAATTCCGCTTCATCGCTTCGACGCCGAGGTCCATCTGGCTGCCGATGTAAGGCGCGATCTCGTGAGGCAGAATGTCGGTTGTCCATACGAAACGGCAGCCGCGTCCTTCGGCGATGACTTCCGCGGAAGCATTGTGATGCTTCAGCCGCTCGCTGCGGATCGTGTAGACGAGCCGGCGCGAGGCGTCGTCCGTCGCGACCAGCTCCTCGCGCGCGACAGAGCCGTTCGCGAAGGTCACGGTGCGCACTTCGCCATCGATCTCGCATCTGGCGACAAAGCCTGGAACGAGGCGCGTATCGACGGCGCCGAAATCCTTGAGCGCCTCCCAAACGCGCCCGGCGTCGGCGTTCAAATGAATTTCTCTGCGAATGGTCGCCATGCGCGTCGCTCCTCGGCTCGAGGAAACGCTAGTGCGATCGGCTCGGGATTTCTGGCCATTTTCGGACGCGATCGATTCCAGCAGCGCGCGCCCGACCGAAGCGGCGACCTGAAACTACTGCGGCGGAAGCCGCTCGAACGCCGGAATGCCTTCGGGGATGTAGTGGTGCGCCTGCCGGTCGAGGGTGAAAATCGCCATTTTCGGCCCGCCAAAAATGTCCGGGTGGTCGAGGGCGCCGACTTTCAGGATTACGAAGGGTAAGCCGGGCCGGCGCGTGGCGATGTGGGTTCCGCATTCGGCGCAGAACTCGCGAGTGACCGGATTTTCGATGTCGCTCCGCGTGAAGAGTTTCGGCGAGCCTTGCGTGTAGGAAAACCCGTCCGGAGGCATCAGCATAAACATATTCGGCGCGCCGCCCGTGATGTACTGGCATTCGCGGCAGTGGCATTGCGCCTTCAGGACCGGCTCTCCCTTGGCCACGTAGCGCAGCTTTCCGCAGTAGCATCCGCCGGTTAGCGCCATCACTCGTTCTCCAACTCCACGACCACTGCCTCGCCGTTTTCCAGAGCGATGGCGAGTTCGCCTTTGCGCAGCGCCAAGGCGTCGCGCCCGAAGACGTCGAAACGCCAACCATGCAGCGCGGCCACGCCATCGTCCTCCTGGGCGGCGAGACTTTCAATGTCGTCGGCATTGGCGATCAGACGGGGCGCGACGCCGATCTCTTCGGCCTTGAGTCTGAGAAGCGTCTTCAACAGGTCGATGGTCGCGACCGACGGCTCACGCTTGCGCCGGCGCGGTGGCGCATCGATCGTTTCCGGCGGCTTTGCGGAGCGCCCGGCTTCGATGGCTTCGAGCAGATTTTTTCCGAGCCGCGAGGCGGCGAACCCCCTCGGCACGGCGCGGATGCGTTCAAGC
This sequence comes from Rhizomicrobium sp., assembly GCA_035549135.1. Lineage (GTDB taxonomy): Bacteria > Pseudomonadota > Alphaproteobacteria > Micropepsales > Micropepsaceae > Rhizomicrobium. Next base: position 66,373 of record DASZRM010000036.1, read on the forward strand.
GCCTCAGCGGTCTCCGGCGGATGGGCGGCGATCTCGGTCAGAGCCTCGTCCTTGAGGATGCGCCCGCGAGGAATGTCGCGCGCCTGGGCTTCGCGCTCGCGCCATTCCGCGATGGCGGCGAGCATGGCGAGAAACCGTTTGTTGGCGGTTCGCGGCTTCAGTCTTCGCCAGGCGTCCTTCGGATCGAGACGATAGAGCTTCGGGTCGCTGAGCGCGGCGATCTCTTCTTCCACCCAGGGCGCTCTTCCCGTGCTCGCGAGCATTTTGGTCATCGCTTCGTAGATCGTGCGCAGATGAGTGACGTCGGCCATCGCATATTCGAGCTGGCGGCGGGAGAGCGGCCTGTGACTCCAGTCGCTGTAGCGCGCCGATTTGTCGATCTCGACCCTGGCGATCTTGCGCGCCAGCGTCTCATAGGAGGCCGCGTCGCCGAAACCGCAGACCATTGCCGCGATCTGCGTGTCAAACAGCGGTTTGGGGATCACGCCGCCCTGCTGGCAGAAAATCTCTATGTCCTGCCGGGCCGCATGCAACACCTTGACGATGTGCGGCTCCTTGAGAAGCGCATAGAACGGCGCAAGGTCGATTCCCGCCGCGAGCGGATCGACAATGGCCTCGACGCCCGGCGCGGCGATCTGGATCAGGCACAGCTTCGGCCAGTAGGTCTGGTCGCGCATGAACTCGGTGTCGAGGGCGAGAAAAGGGGCGCCGCGCAACTCCCCGGCCAGTTCGCTGAGCTGCGCCGTGCTCTCGATGATCCGCATGCATCCGGCTATAGCGGATTCGTCGCCCCTTGGAAGAGAATTTCAGCGAGGGTCGAGCCCTACGGTCCGCCCCCGGAACCCGGCCGCGTCGAAATAGCGCGTGTCGCCGACCCTCTGATAGGCGAGGGCGGTGCTGAAGCCGTTTGCGGTCGGCCCGGAGGCGATCCGGCCTCTGGCGAAGGCGGCCGGTCTCCCACCCCTTAAGGCTTCGCCGGCGACCCGTCCTGTAAGCGCGCCTTTGGGCGAGATCGAGAGGCTCAGGATGCGGGCGAGGGTGGGGGCGATATCGGCATTGCTGACCGGCGCCCGGTCGACGAAGCGGCGCTTGAAGTCCGGTCCGACCGCGGCCATGAAGTTCCGGGTGTCGGCGCGGCTGAAGGTTCCGTGCATGCCCTGACCGCTCGCCAGCGACGTGTCGGCGACTTCCGCCGCGCACATCAGAAGGGGCCGACAGCCCGGGATCGGGTGCGAGGCGAAGCTGACCACCATCGACGGCCGCGGCGTGAGCGCGGTCCCGCTCCAGGCGATGGAGCTTAGGGGAAGCGCGCCCGGAATCGAACCTAGCTTGTCGTCGACGAACATGCCGCTGACGTAGTCTTCCGCCGAAAGGACGGCCGCCACGCGGCGCGCCTCAGCCTTCGGATCTTCGCCGTGCAGATAGATGAGGTCCGAGCCGCCGTTCGCCACCACGACGATATCCGGGCGCTCAGGATTGGCGCCGATGAAACCGTCGCCATAGCCCGGATGATGACCGTGCCTGTAATCCACCACGACATGCAGGTGTGGATCGTAGAGCGGCAGGCCCAGCGCGTCCGCAAGGTCGATGGCGAGAAATCCAGGAGGCAGATCACGCTCCGCGGGCGGCGGCGGAGCGTTCTCCGTGTCCACCACGCGCGCGGGACTGTCGTCCGCGTTTTCGAAGCGGGCCGCTGCGCTCGTCGCGCTGCGTTTGTCGATGGTCGAAAAGCCGTGGTCGGCCGTGACGAATACGTCGGTCGTCTTGTCGATGCCGTTCTTTTTCAGCCAGCCAAGTAACGCTGCGAGCGTGTCGTCCGCGTCCTTGACGCCTGCCCGGCCGCTGTCGCTGTTGATGCCCGGCCGTAGTTTGCCGAGGCTGTCTTTCGCCTCATGTTGGCTGGCGTCGGGATCGCGCGACCAGAAGAGCAGGACAAAAGGCTTTCGGGAGCGCGCGAGCTTGGGCAGCACCACCTTCGTTGCGATCGCGGACAAGTAGCGCTGCTGCTCGTCGTTGGGAACCGCCTTTTTTGGCGCGGCAGGCGCAAGGCCCGCGGCTTCGATCGCCTCCCGGATACCTTGCGGGACGGCGATGCCTTTAGGCGTTCCGATTGCGTCGTCGATGACAATCGTGGCCGTTCCGTCCCGCTGAGTGACGTCCTGAATCGCGGTCGGGCCGACCTTGCCGATGACAGCCGTGGCGAGACCGGCCTTGCGCGCGGCGGCGATCAGCGAGGTCTCGTTCAGATAGTTTCCCCCGAAATGATCGTTCATCTCGCCGAGCATGACGTCATTCTCGAAATTGGCGATGGGCGAGTTTCCGGTCTCCGCGGAATTGAAGCCCGAGTAAATCGCGTTGCCGAAATTTCCGGTGTCGCCGATATAGTGCCCGGTGGCGATCGCCGATGCGTTCACCGTCGTGATCGTCGGATAGAGCGCGTGGCTGTTGGCGAAGTCGACGCCCTCCTTCTTGATGCGCCACAGCGTAGGGGCGCTCTTCGCGGTGACGCTGTCGTAGCGCAGTCCGTCGGCGACGAAGATGAGGACATTGTGCGGCTTTGCGGGCAGGCCCGCCTGCGCGGGGCCGGCGGCGAGCAAGGCGGCGAGAGTTATCGCTGTGCGCGGCGGCATGGCTGGAATCCCCTGTTCGTCCAGAAGCTTACGCGGTCTTTGCGACAAGGAAAGGACAGCGCGCCCGCCCTTGACTATAGGGCGGGCGTTCGTCACATACGCCCGGCTTTCCTGCGCAATTTTCGAAGGTTTTCCCCGATGCACGCCTATCGCACACACACCTGCGGCGAATTGCGCAAGTCCGATGTCGGCAAAACGGCGCGCCTTTCTGGCTGGGTCCATCGCAGGCGCGATCACGGGGGTCTGCTGTTCATCGATCTGCGCGATCATTACGGCCTCACCCAATGCGTGATCGAGCCGGATTCGCCCGCTTTCGCCGAGGCCGACAAGGCGCGCTCAGAATGGGTGCTGACCCTGACCGGCAAGGTGGTGGCGCGGACGCCCGAAACGATCAATCCCGATCTGCCCACTGGCGACGTGGAGCTGCGCATCGAAAGCGTGGACGTGCGGTCAGTGGCCCAGGAATTGCCGCTGCCGGTGTTCGGCGATCTCGACTATCCGGAAGATACGCGCCTCAAATACCGCTTCCTCGATCTGAGGCGAGAGCGCCTTCACCGCAACATCACCCTGCGCTCGCAGGTGATCTCCTCAATTCGCAGGCGGATGATCGCGCAGGGCTTCACGGAATTCCAGACGCCGATCTTGACCGCGTCCTCGCCCGAAGGCGCGCGCGATTTTCTTGTGCCGTCGCGGCTTCATCCGGGGCAGTTCTATGCGCTGCCGCAGGCTCCGCAACAGTTCAAACAGCTCATTATGGTCGCCGGCTTCGACCGCTACTTCCAGATCGCGCCGTGCTTCCGCGACGAGGACGCGCGCGCCGACCGTTCGCCCGGCGAGTTCTACCAGCTCGATCTCGAGATGAGCTTCGTCACCCAGGACGATGTGTTCGCCGCGGTCGAGCCGGTTCTGCACGGCGTGTTCGGTGAATTTGCGGACGGGCGCGATTGCGGCCCTGCGAATTTTCCGCGCATCCCCTATGACGAGTCGATGCTGAAATATGGCAACGACAAGCCGGACCTGCGCAATCCGCTCGTCATCGCCGACGTCAGTGATGTCTTCGCGCGACCCGACGTGGAGTTCAAGGCGTTCAAGGGCAAGACCGTCCGCGCCATTCCCGCGCCGGGATCGGCGTCTCAGCCGCGCTCCTTCTTCGACAAGATCGACGGCTGGGCGAAAAGCGAAATGGGCGCGGCGGGGCTGGGTTATATCGTGCTCGAGGGCGAGATCGGCAAAGGACCGATCGCCAAATTCCTGCCGACCGCCGCGCTGGCGGAGCTGGCGCGCAAATGCGGGATCAAGGCGGGCGACGCCGTCTTCTTTTCAGCCGACATCGTTCCGGAGCGCGCCGCGCTCCTGGCCGGTCACGCGCGCACCCGCATCGGCCGAGATCTCGGGCTCATCGATGACAGGCAGTTTCGCTTCTGCTGGATCGTCGATTTCCCCATGTACGAATGGAACGACGAGGAGAAGCGCATCGATTTCTCGCACAATCCGTTCTCAATGCCGCAGTACGACAAGCGTAAATTTCTGGCGCTCGACAAGGGCGATCGCGAGACGATCCTGGGCCTCAAGGCCTTCCAATACGATATCGTGTGCAACGGAGTGGAGCTGTCGTCCGGCGCGATCCGCAACCACGATCCCGAGATCATGCTCAAGGCCTTCGAAATTGCGGGATATGCGCGCGAGGAGACCGAGACGAAATTCGCCGGCATGCTCAACGCCTTCCGTTACGGGGCGCCGCCGCATGGAGGCACGGCGCCCGGCATCGACCGCATCGTCATGCTGATCGCAGGCGAAGAGAATCTGCGCGAGGTCACCATGTTCCCGATGAACCAGCAGGCGCAGGACTTGATGATGAACGCGCCGAGCGCGGTTTCCGAACGCCAGCTCAAGGAGCTGCACATCCGTATTGCGCGGGCGGAAAAGTCCTGACGGGCGGAGCGGCGCTCATGGAACGACTGTCACGGCCGCGGTCGAGGGCGTCGTCGAGGCGCGGTTATACAGCGCGAACACCTGTGCGAGGAGTTCGAAGGCCTGCATCGTAATGTGCTCGCCCCGATGGGGAACGCTAAACGTCTCGCCGCGATAGGTCACGCGAACGGCCGCATCGTCCGCCTCGCCCCGCTCAAGCGCCATCAGGGCTTCCGGCTCGCCATGATCGCCACGCAGGGTGACGATTTGGGGCTCGCGCCCCGGATCGGCCGGGAGCGCCGCGCGCGCCACCTCTCCCATGTAATAAAGCATGCCGTCGGGCGAGCGCGTGGTGATGCCGATCTCGAAACGGCGCGCGTTCTGGCAACTGCGAGTCGCGGATTCGACGCCGTCCTTAGACGCTTCGATCTGCGCGCCGATCTCAGAGGTCGCAGCGACCGCTATGTTCGCGGCGTCGGCGCAAGGCAGATTGCTGAGCGAAACGGCGAAAGTCTTCGACACCGAGCGGAACCGATAGTCGGCGCCGGATCTGGCCACCTCAACATTGGAATCCTTGATGGAGAATGGCCAGCGCGGCTCGCGGAACGCCGAGGCGGGCATCGGCGGACCAAGATCGGTCTTGGTCGTCACCTGCGCGATGTGAAAGCCGAGGATCGTCATGGCCGCGGTGAGAGCGTCGTATTGGAGTTGGCGACAGCGATCGCCGGGATCGTTGAGCAGCTTCAGCACCGGCTTTCCGCCGGCGAGATAAGCGTCGGGCGCGCAATTGGGCAGGGCGGCGATCCCGGCCGACTTGCGCGCGAGGTCGGCGCATCCGGCGCTTACGTCGGCGATGTCGGCGTGGGCGCGGCAAAGCTCGCCGGTGCTCTCGAAGATGGCGTCGAAGTCGCTGCGGCTGAGCTTGATGTATTCGACGAACATGTGAAACAGAAGATCGGGCGCCCAGTTCTGATCCTGATAGAGCGCCCAGGTCTCCGCGCTCACAGGCGTCAGGATGCCGCGATAGAAATCCTGATCGTCCTGCGGCTTGACGTCCTGGGAGAGCCCGGGACTTGCGCCAAGCGCCGCCGCGAGGCTGCTGGTCGAGACCGATCCTGCGCCGGGGCCGAACGGCAGTCCAAGCCCGACCGACGATGAGCCGCTGAGACCTCCGCGCATGACCTCGAAATGGGAGTAGGCGAGAGGCTGTCGGTCGCGCGCGCGAAGAATGTTCAGAAGGATGAGCTGAGCAGTGCCGTGCTGCTGGGCCTCGTTGAAGGTCGTCAACTCGTCCGCGACACGGCTGTCCGTCGAACAGCCCGCCAGCAGCGTCAGCGCCAGCAGCGCAAAACGTGAAATCCTCGGCATGCCAATCCCCCGCTCGGCGGCCCGATTATGGGGCGAGTCGGGGCGACCGCTAATTCAGCTTGGCGGCGGCGTCCTTGATTCCAGCTTCGATGAGCGCGCTGGCCTGCTTTTCGTCGAGCCGCCCGGCAATGATCTTTGCGGCGGCGGCCACGGCCGCGTCCGCCGCCATGGCGCGAATTTCGGCCATGGCCTGGGCCTCGGCTCTGGCGATACGTTCCTGGGCCAAGCGCTCGCGCCGCGCGATCAGCGCCTGGAGCTGGGCCTGCGATTCTTGGGCGAAGCGTTCGGCTTCTTCTTTCGCCTGGGACAGGATCGCCTGGGCTTCCTGCTGGGCGTGGCTGGCGCGCTCGGTGTAGCGTACAAGAATCGCTTCCGCCTCCTCGCGAAGCTGCTTGGCTTCGGTCAATTCCTTTTGGATCGCGACCGCGCGCGCGTCGAGCATCTTTCCGATCATTTCGGGAACGCGCCGCCAGAGAATGAGCGCGATGACGACGACGAGGCCGACGCCTTCAATCACGTCCTGAAGCATTTCCGTCGACACCGTTCAGCCCTCCTGCGCCGCCCGCACGGCGGCTGCCGCTTCCTGCGTCGGAATCCTCTCGCCGATCAACCGCGACACAATCTCGACAGCGGCGTCCGTGGCCGCGCCGACGATGTGTTCCTTCGCTTCGGCCCGGATCTTTGCGAGCCGCGCCTCGGCCTGCGCCGTCGCCATCTCGGCCTTGGCGTCCGCCTCCGCCTCGGCCTTTTTGACCTGGGCCGTCGCCTGCTCGCGATAGCGGCTGTTGATCGCGCGGGCGCGCTCCTTGGCCTCGAAGAGCGGCGTCTCGTAGGCGACGGTCGCCTGTTCCGCCTTGCGGCGGTTTTCCTGGGCCGTCTCAATCTCCCGATTGATGAGGCCGCGGCGTTCGGACAGGGTGCCGTGAATCCTCGGACCCACAAAGCGCCACAGCAGCACGAACAGGACGCTCATCGTGATCACGAGCCAGAAGATCTGGCTCGGAAACGACTCCGTCTTGAACGGCGGAAAACCGGCGCCGCCCGGCGCCTCAGTGCCCGCGGTCGTGCCGGTCTCGTCCATTATCTGGCGTAGAGAATGATCAGCGCGATGACGAGGCCGAAAAGACCCGTCGCTTCGCAGAGCGCGAAACCGAGAAGCAGGTTGGTGGTCTGGCCAGCGGCGGCGCCCGGATTGCGCAGCGCGCCTTCAAGGTAGCTTCCAAACACGTTGCCGATGCCGATGCCGGCGCCCACCAGGGCGATGCAGGCCAGGCCCGCGCCGATCACTTGTGCCGATTCGAGATTCATAGTCGTGCGTCCCTTCTCAGTGATGTTCGTGAAGATGCAGTGCTTCGTTCAAGTAGATGCAGGTCAGGATGGCGAACACATAAGCTTGCAGCACCGCCACCAGAATCTCGAGCGCGGTGATAGCGACGATCAGAAACATGGGGGCCGCGGCAAGCGCGGAAAGCAACCCGCCCGCGCCGCCCAACGCGATGACGAAACTCGCGAACACCTTGAGCATCGTGTGGCCGGCGAGCATGTTGGCGAACAGTCGGACCGAGAGGCTGATCGGCCGCGTCATGAACGAAATGAGCTCGATCGGCACCAGCAGGATAAGCAGCAACGCAGGCGCCTTGGGCACGAAAAGCTTCAAAAACCCGATCCCGTGATGGATGAACCCCGTAACGATCACCATCACGATGATGAACGCCGCCAGGCCGAAGGTCACGCAGATCTGGCTTGTCACCGTGAACGAGCCTGGCAGAAGGCCGAGCACGTTCGAAAACAGGATGAACATGAAGAGCGTGAAGATGAACGAGAAGAACTTGAGGCCGTCTTCGCCCGCGGCGCTGCCGATCATGTCGGCGACGAACTCGTAAGAGATTTCCGCCATCGATTGCAGGCGCGTCGGCACCAGGCTGCGCCGCCGCACGGCGAGAGTCATGAACAGGGACACCGCGCCGACCACGATCCACATCCAGAGCGCTTGGTTGGTGAAGGAGACGTCATAGCCGCCGATGTGCAGCGGCACGAGCGGCTTAACCGCAAACTGCTCCATCGGGGTCATCTTCACGGCGCTTCGTCTCCTGCGTCGTCGGCGTCGGCCGCGATCTGAGCATTGATTTCCCGGGCCGCGCGCACGACGTTCAATATTCCGGCGGCGGCGCCGAGAATGAAAAACACGATCAGGAAAATGGGTCTAGTGCCGGCGAGCCAGTCGATCCCATATCCTATGCCGCCTCCAACGAGCAGCCCCGCGACCATCTCCGTAGAGAATCGGAACGCGATGCCGAACGCCGTCGGCGGGGGACCTTTGCCTCGCGCCTGTCTCTTCCGCCGGATCGCGTCCAGCCGGTCGCCCAGCGATCGCAGATCCTCAGGCTTGGGAGCGGACATGAGGCACTCACCGATGCTTCCGGGGCCCCGCCGAAAGCGCGCGGACCATAGGGATGGGGTAATATTATGTCAAGAACGCTAGAGCACGTCTAAGTCATTCAGTCTACTTGCAAAAAGGCTCCGCGGCGAAATGCGCCCTGCGTCTCATTCCGCCGCCACGCGCTCGGCTTCGGCGAGGGTCACGGAAACCAGCTGACTGACGCCGCGCTCGGCCATGGTGACGCCGAACAGCCGATGCATGCGCGACATGGTTAGCGCGTGATGGGTGATGACGAGGAAGCGCGTCTGCGCCAGCTTTGTCATCTCGTCGAGCAGATTGCAGAAACGCTCGACATTGGCGTCGTCGAGCGGCGCGTCCACTTCATCGAGCACGCAGACGGGCGCGGGATTGACGAGGAACACGGCGAAGATCAGCGCCAGGGCCGTGAGCGCCTGCTCGCCGCCCGACAGAAGCGCCAGCGATTGCAGCCGCTTGCCCGGCGGGCGGGCGTAGATCTCAAGGCCAGCCTCCAGAGGGTCTTCCGACTCGGTCAGCGAGAGGCGAGCTTCCCCGCCTTCGAACAGCCGCGAGAAAAGGATCTGGAAATTGCGGTTCACCTTGTCGAAGGAGTCGAGCAGCCTTTCGCGGCCTTCGCGATTGAGGCTCTGGATGCCACGCCGCAGCCGGTCGATGGCCCCGATGAGATCGTCACGGTCGCCGGTCAGAGTGGCGAGGCGCGCTTCCTGTTCGGCCGCCTCTTCCTCGGCGCGAAGGTTGACGCCGCCCAGCTGCTCGCGCTCCTGCTTGAGCTTTTCAACGCGCTTCTCGGCGAGCTCAAGGGGCGGCAACTCCTGATCGTCCTTGATCTCGGCGCGCTCGGCGAGCTCGGACGGAGCGCAATCGAGCTCGTCGCGGATGCGCTCGCGCAGTTCGTTCATTCGCGCAGTCTCCGCCTCGACGACCGCTTCGGCTCTGGCGCGCTCCTCGCGCGCCGCCGAAAGCGCCGCCTCGGCTGCTTTGGCGTGCTTGTCCGCCTCGGCGAGCGCGGATTCCGCCGCGGCCCTGGCGTCGGCGGCGCGCGCGCGGGCGGACTCGGCCGCGCCGATCGCATCCATCAGCGCCCCGCGCTTCTCGGCCACGGATTCCGGGACGGCAAGCGCGGCGGCAAGCGCGGCATTGAGCTGTTCCCTCCGCCGCCCGAGTTCTTCGATCTGCGCTTCGGCTCCCTCGCGGCGCGCGCGCCAGCGCGTCTCGTCCTCGGCGATCGCCGAGCGTCGGCGCTCCCGGCCTTCCCGCTCGCGTCGCAGTGTCTCGAGATTGGCTCTCGCTTCGCTGCTTGCCGCTCTGGCGTCCGCGGCGGTCTGGCGCGCCACCGTCACAGCCTGTGAAAGCGACGCACCGTCGCCCAGTTCGGCGAGCATTTCGCTCGCCTGGCGCTCGGCGTCGCGCGCGGCCTCCAGCGCCGCGGTGAGTCTGCGGATTTCGGCTTCCAGGGTGGCAAGTCGCGCGGCCCGATCGGCCGCTGCGCGCGCCGTCCGGGCCGCATCGTCCTGAGCTTCGATCAGTCCCTTTTCGGTCTTGCGGTCCTCTTCCTCGGCCTGAAGCGCCCGCGATCGCGCCGCCTCCGTCTCGTCCCTGGCGCGCGAATAGACGGCGAAAGCTTCGGCCCGCTTCGCCTTCGCCTGGGCGAGCGCGGCCTCGATCTCAGCCAGGCGATTGCGCTGGGTGAGGCGGGCGGCGGCCGGCGACGGGGCGTCGGCGGAGGCCGCATAGCCGTCCCAGCGCCAGAGATCGCCGCGCGGCGAAACCAGCCTTTGGCCGGGCTTCAGCGCGCCTTGCAGCTTCGCCCCCTGATCGGGGAAAACGACGCCAGTCATGGCGAGGCGGCGGTCGAGCGCAGACGGCGCCTTGACGAAATTGGCAAGCGGTTTGGCGCCGTCGGGCAAAGGCGACCTCGCGTCAAAATCGCCAAGATCACGCCAGTGATGGGGAGCGGCCTCGTCGAGCGGCGCCTGCATATCGTCGCCCAGAGCGGCGGCGAGGGCGGCTTCATATCCGGGCTGGACTGTCACCGCGTCGACCAACGGGGGCCAGAGATCCTGACCTTCCGGACGCAGCAGATCTGAGAGCGCCCTGGCCTCCGCGGAGAGCGCCTGCGCTTCCCGCTCGGCCTGCTCCAGGGGCTGGCGCGCGCGCTCTTCGGATTCGCGCGCCTCGTCCAGCGCGTGGCGCGCCGCGTTCAGCGCCTCGCGCGCGTTCTGTGCGACGGCTCTAGCCTGTTCGGCGGCGCTCTGGGCGAGTTGAACGTCCGGCGTTTCGAGCGCGCCTTCGAGCGCCTGTCCGAGCCGCGCCTTCGCCTCATCGAGCTGGCGCTCGGTCGTCTCGGCCAGCGCCTGCGAAACCTCCCGCGCTCGCTCGTGACTTGAGCGAGCCGCGTTCAATTCGGCGAGCTCGGCCGTCAGCCGCTCGAGCACAAGCTCGCAGTCCACAAGGGCCGCGTTGAGCTTGGCTGTCTGAGCTTCCGCCTCGGAAAAGTCGATCTCGGCGCGCAAAGCGGCGGCGTCCAGGGAGCCCAATTCCTCGGCCAGTTGAGCAAGCGCGCTCGAAGCGTCGCGCTTCTGGGCTTCTTCGCGCTCCGCATCCTGGTCAGTCTGGATCATGCGGAGCTTCAAGCCCTCCGCCGTTTCCCGCGCGCGGGCTTCCTCAGCGTCGAGGGCCTCGCGCTGCATCACTAGGCGATGAAGGGCCGCCGATTTCTCCGCCTCCGTCTCGCGCAGCGGCGGCAGCAAGCTGGCGGCCTCGGCCTGAGCGGTCGACGCGTGCGCGGCGCGCTCGGCGCAGGCGCTGACCGTCGCAGCGGCCGCCGTCAGGGCCTCTTGGGCCGCGTTGGAGCGCAACTCAGCCGCCGTCCATCTCAGGAAGTGGGCAAGCGCTTCGGCCTTGCGGATATGGCCGGAGAGATTGCGATAGCGCGAGGCCTGGCGCGCCTGTCGTTTAAGGCTTTGAAGCTGGCTCTCGACTTCGCGGACGATGTCCTCGAGCCGGCCGAGATTGGTCTCCGCGGCGCGCAGTCGAAGTTCCGCCTCATGTCGGCGCTGGTGCAGGCCCGAGATTCCGGCCGCCTCTTCCAGGATGGCGCGACGCGCCAGCGGCTTCTGGCTGACGAGCATGCCGATCTGCCCCTGGCGCACAAAAGCCGTGGACGCCGCGCCAGAGGATGCGTCAGCGAAGAAGATCTGCACGTCGCGCTGACGAACGTCGCGGCCGTTGATGCGATAGACCGAGCCGGCTTCCCGCTCGATGCGGCGCGAGACCTCGATCGTTTCCTGGTCGTTATAAGCCGGGCTCGCGCTGCGATCGGAATTGTCGACGAACAGCGTGACTTCCGCGACATTGCGCGCGGGCCGGCCGGCGCTGCCAGCGAAGATCACATCGTCCATCTCCGAACCGCGCACCGAGGTGGGACGCGTCTCGCCCATCACCCAGCGCAGCGCGTCGAAGAGATTGGACTTGCCGCAGCCATTCGGGCCGACGATCGCCGTCAGCCCGGGCTCGATGAAAAGCTCCGTCGGCTCGACGAAGGATTTGAAACCGGAAAGTCTGAGCCGGGTGAACTTCAACGCGTGTGCGCCGCCTTGCGCCGGTTGTCAGGTCGATTTCTTCCCCAGAAGCCGGTCGAGGACGGCCTGCAGCTCCGGCCACTCGCCGACATCGGCGGCGGTGTGAATTTCGCCGTTGATGACGAAGGTCGGCGTCCCGGTGATGTTGTATTTCGCCTGTCCATCCTGGGCGACTTTGTTGATCTGGTCCTGCACCGCCTTGTCGGAGATGCACTTGTCCACTTGATCCTCACTCATTCCGGCGATTCGGCCCATCTTTACAAGGCCGCCATGGACATCGGTCACCTGATACTCCCAGTCCCATTGGGGCTGGTTGCGGAACAGAAGGTCGATGAACTGGAAGTAGCTGTCCTTGGGCAGGCAGCGCGCCATGGCCTCGGCGGCGGCGTCGGATGGGTGCAGCGGGAAGACTCGGAAGACGTAGTAGACCTTGCCCGTGTCGATATATTTCTGCTTGAGCAGGGGAAAGACCGTCTCGTTGAAATGAGCGCAGTGGGGGCAGGTCGGCGCGGCGTATTCGATCATCGTCACAGGGGCCTTGGGCGAGCCCATCGTGTGGTCGCTGGCGGTGATCGCATAGGTCGCCTCGCCGGCGCTCGCAGGCACGGCGCTCGAGGTCGAAGGCGAGAAGGCGTAGTAGCCGACTCCTGCCGCAACAAGAACGGCGACGGCGACGACGAGGATGATCAGCTGATTCCGCGACACGGGCTGCTCCTTGGATGCACGGGTGGTTTGCTTGTGGCAGAGGTCCGCTGAACCTTCAATGCCGCCTGCGTTAAGGATTGGCCCTGCGCCTGAGGGCGAGCTTTAGGATAGCGTCGCGAAGCCTTTCCGGGCCTTGATATTTCCGCACCGGATCCTCCGCCGGAATCGCCGCCGGACCGGTCTTGCGCAGGGGTGGGGCAGGACGGATCGAGAGCGGTCCCTGGACGAAGCGCAGTCGCGCCACGGCTGGCCTGCCCAGATAAGCGTTTATGCGCTCGCACAGCGCCCGGCTTTCGTGCTGGAGAAACAGTGCGGCCCCGGGCTCAGCGCGCAGCGTCAAAACGCCCCCCTGCGGCCCGGGACGCAGCTTCAATGGGCGCGCGAGCCGCGCCGTCTCGGGACCGGCGATGTGCTCCCACTGCAGCACCAGGGTCGGGTCGACAAAGCCCGCACGGACGAAGGCGGCCCGGGCGGCCAGCCCGCTTTCCGAGCCTAGCGGCATGGGCCGCCCATGGCGCTCCACGGGACGGTCCTGGACTTGGCGGACTTTGGAGTCATCGGCCATGCTTGGATTATGTCGACGGATCATGCCTCGAATCAAAGCCCAGCGGCGCGGCTTCTCGGCTGGTACGACCGCCATGGGCGGGCGTTGCCCTGGCGTGCTGGGAAAGGCCAAACGCCCGATCCCTACCGAGTGTGGGTCAGCGAAATTATGTTGCAACAGACGACTGCTCCCGCAGTCGCCGGTTATTACGGCCGATTCTTGCGCCGCTGGCCGACCGTTCGATCGTTGGCCCGCGCGCCGCTCGACGAGGTGCTCGCCGCCTGGGCGGGGCTCGGCTACTACGCACGCGCCCGCAATCTTCATCGCGCCGCAAAAATGGTTGTGGATGAATTTGGCGGACGATTTCCGGACACCGCCGCCGGACTTCGACAGCTTCCGGGCGTGGGGCCTTACACCGCGGGAGCCATCGCCGCGATCGCCTTCGCTCGGCGCGAGGCGGCGATGGACGCCAACGCCGAGCGCGTGATCGCCCGCTACGCAGCGATCGCCGAGCCGTTGCCGAAATCAAAACCTGCAATGCGAGCCGCGCTTCAGGCGCTGGTGCCCGCGAAGCGCGCCGGCGATTTCGCCCAGGCCGTGATGGATCTCGGCGCGACCATCTGCGCGCCGAAAAAGCCGGCTTGCGGGCGCTGCCCGCTGGCGCGGGACTGCATGGCGCGTGAGCAGGGTCTTGAGGCCGAGTTGCCCCTCAAGGCGCCAAAAGCCAAGCGTCCGCTGAAACGCGGGGCGGCGTTTGTGGCGCGCGACGCGTCGGGCGCGCTGCTGCTCGTGAGACGTCCGGAGAACGGCTTGCTCGGAGGCATGATGCAGCCCCCGCTCGGTCCGTGGACCGACGAATTTCCATCGCGCGCGGAGGCCTTGAAGCAGGCGCCCTTCAAGGCGGAGTGGCGAAAGAAGCCGGGCGTCGTCCGCCATGTCTTCACGCATTTTGAACTCGAGATCGAAGTCTATTCGACACGGGTCGGCGCCCAACCCACGACGACCGGGCGCTGGGCGAAGGATTGGCGTCGAGCGGCGCTTCCCACCGTGATGCGCAAGATCGTCGAAGCGGCGGTCTAGTAATTTCCCGCGTTGATCGAGTTGAATTTGCGCTGGAGCTCCACGCGATGCGCCTCTGTCAACCTTCCGCCATCCGCGATCTGGATCCTTTTGCCTTCTTTGAGCAACGCGAAAATTGCGTGCTGCTTGCGAATACCCTGATTGTGGTCACCGGGACCGTACGCGTCCGCGCCGCCGACGATCACCACCGGTGTCCCCGCGGGCGCTCCGCCGACGGGCGCCGCGAGCGCAGCGGACGCCGCCAAAATGCCTGCAACCAGGATCGCAAATGGAAAAGCGTTTATGGCAATTTCCCATTCCGCTTGAGCATGACCGTATGTTCGGACTGCGGAGTCGAGCAAGCGGAAAAGTGTGACAAGATTTCTCTGGCATGCCGCGGCGAGCGTTGGTCCGGCGTAGAACCTCATCAAACGAGTTCTGCGCGCAGGCGCTGACGCAGATAGTCGATCGGGATCAGCTTTCCGTTGTCTTCATATTGCCAGAACGTCCATCCGTTGCAGGCATCAAGCCCCTGCACGCGCGCTCCGATCTGATGGATCGAGCCGGTGGCGTCGCGACAGACAAGCGTGCCGTCGGCGCGCACCTTCGCCGTCTGATTCTTCTGCTGGCCGCGCAGCACGGCGCCCGGCGGCAGCAAGCCGCGCTCCACAACCCAACCGAAGGGGATGCGTGGTTCGGCGCGCTTGGACCTGGTGACCTCGACGGCTTCGGGATCGGCGGGCTTGACCTTGGCGATGCGCTCCCGCGCCAGGCGCACATAGTCCGAATCGCGCTCGATGCCGACGAAGCGGCGGCCGAGGCGCTTGGCCACGGCGCCGGTCGTACCGGAGCCGAAGAAGGGATCGAGCACCACATCTCCCGGTTTGGTCGACGCGACAATCACACGGTGCAGGAGGCTCTCGGGTTTTTGCGTCGAATGCGCCTTGTCGCCTTTTTCGTCCTTGAGGCGCTCTCCGCCAGCGCAGATCGGAAGCGTCCAGTCCGAGCGCATCTGGATGTCGTCATTGAGCGCTTTCATCGCCTCGTAATTGAAGGTGTAGGACTGCTTTTCGCCCTTGGCCGCCCAAATCATCGTCTCATGCGCATTGGTGAAGCGCCGCCCGCGGAAATTCGGCATCGGATTGGTCTTGCGCCATACCACGTCGTTGAGGATCCAGAAGCCAAGATCCTGAAGGATGGCGCCGACGCGGAAGATATTGTGATAGGAGCCGATGACCCAAAGCGTTCCGGTGTCCTTCAGCGCGCGCCGCGCCGCGGAAAGCCAGTCGCGGGTGAAGCGGTCGTATTCGGCGAAGCTGTCGAAGCGGTCCCAGTGATCGTCCACCGCGTCGACCTTCGAATTGTCGGGCCGGCGCAGCTCGTTCTTGAGCTGGAGATTGTAGGGCGGGTCGGCGAATACGAGGTCGATGGAGCCTTCCGGCAGATCGCGCATCGCCTGGATGCAATCGCCCTGGATCACAACGTCCAATTTGAGAGTGTTCATGTCCCGCCCGCGTTATGCACAGAAGGCCGGACAGTGATTCGAGAGGAGTCCCAGGTCAAGAGTCTTTAGGACTCTCAAGGTGTTACGCCGGTATCCTCAATTTGCTCAGAGCACAAAATCGAGTCCGTGGATTTTTCCGGGTACAAGATATTGTAAACCGGCGCGAAGCTGCGGCGGTGGTGGCGCGTCGGGCCGTATCGGTTCAGCGCGATCAGATGTTCCTCGGTGCTGTAACCCTTGTTCGTGTCCCAGCAATAGAGCGGATGCTCTTCGTGCAGCGAACGCATCATGCGGTCGCGCGTGACCTTGGCGACGATCGAGGCCGCTGCGATCGAAATCGAGCGCGCATCGCCGTCGACCAGCGTCTCGCAAGGGCAGGGGAGCGGCGGAGGATCGTTGCCATCCACCAGAGCGAATGCCGCGGCGACAGAAAGCGCGCGAACCGCCCGCGCCATAGCCAGATGCGTCGCCTGGCGGATATTGACAAGATCGATTTCGTCCACGCTCGCCTCTCCCACGCCCACGGCGACAGCCTGTTCCAGGATCAGCGGATAGAGGCTTTCGCGCGTCGCCTCAGCGAGCTGCTTGGAATCGTCGAGACCCCTGGGAATGCGCTTGCGGTCCAGAATAACCGCGGCCGCGACCACCGGGCCGGCGAGCGGGCCGCGCCCGGCCTCGTCGACGCCCGCGATCGGCCCTTCGAGGGTCTTGAGCAGCCTGGACTCGAAGCGGTAGTGCGGCGGCATGACCGGCGTTATAGCGCGGTCGCGTCCCAATCCCGATAGCGTCGCTCGAAAGTTATTGTGAGTACAAGCGCCGCGGCGGCGAGAGAAAGCGCGACCGATCCGGAAAGCGCCGGCCCCAGCCGTAGCGCGGCTTGCGCGAAATCTTCGATTGGAAGGAACGGAGCGGGCGCGCAAGCGAGCAGAGCAAGACACGTCCACAGCGCGCGCTCGCGAAAGGCCTGGCGACGCGCAATCGCATTCGCCAGACGGACCGAAAAGCCGTCGTCAGCCACCCGCGCGAGAGGCGCAGAGAGCAAGGCGTCAAGATCGCCGTCGTCGATCATCGTTTGGCCTCAAGCATGGATATGAGCCTCTCCCGGCCGCGCAAGACATGCGATTTCACCGTTCCGAGCGGCATGTCGAGAATCTGCGCCGCTTCTCCGTGCGAATAGCCAAGAGCAAAACACAACGTTAGCGCCGCACGCTCCGCCGGCGCGAGCCGCGCCATCGCCTTTTCGAGATCGAGCTTCGCAGCGCTCGCTGGTTCCGGTTCGAGCGAAGGCGCGTCGTTCGCATTCTCGAGCGGCTCTTCGGTTCGCCGCCGCCGGTGCATCAGAAAGCGCGACCATGCAATCGAGCAGAGCCAGCCAGGAAAGGAGCCTTCCTCGCGCTTCTGTCCGATCTTGCGCCAGGCTTCTAGAAACGCCTCCTGAGCGAGATCGTCCGAAAGCGCCGCGTCGCCGCGCGTCAGGCGGCGCAGGAATCCGCGCAGCGTGGACTGATGTTCGCGCACGAGTCGGCCGAACGCTTCGGCGTCCCCGCGTCTTGCGCGCAGGAGCAGTGTTTCCTCGGCGCGTTCGTCCACCGTCCATCAGCCTCACCGCGGCGGCGGCGGAGGGCGGTCGAACATTCCGCCCAGAAGGCGCGCCAGCCCGATCATGAACGGGAAGACGCCGATGAAGGGCAGCCAGCTCGGCATATGCTCTCCGTCGAAATAGTCTCCGCCCCCGGTCATCGCCCAGAAGAACAGCGCGATGGCGATGCCTACGCACATCAGAAAGATGCCCGACTGGACGGGGCTGCGATAGCGGTAATAGTCGCGGCCGCGCAGCAATTCGGGCGGGATGGGTTGCCCCTTCTCGGCGAGCTTCTCGACCATCCGGTGACGGCTCGAGAGGTTCTTGTAAGAGAAATAATTCGCAGCGACGACGATGAGGACGATCGCGCCCCAGAAGATGATCGTCGACTCCAGCCCGTGAAAAATGAACATCGCTCAATTCCCTCCAGCCGTTGGCTCATTCTGGGTCCGAGTCCGCGTTGCCCCGACCTGGATGCAGACGCCGCCAAAATAAAAATGCTTGACGGTCGCATAGGCCAGCACCGCTGCGCCCCACGCAACCAACAGGATATCGAAACCCGGGAAAACGGCCATATTCGGCTCCTTTCGGAAGGGAGATGCGCCGAGGGGGCCTTTTGGATGCAGGATGGGCAAAGGTTTATCGCAGGACCGCCACGAGCCCCTGCGAACTCCTGGAGACGCCCTGCATCAGCGCCACAGAGAAACCTGCCTTTTCGAGAGCACCGCAGACCGCGGCGATCTCGTTGCCGGAGCGGCTTAGCGGATTGGGAAGCCATTTGGGCGGCCGCCTTCCATGCGCCCGCAGCACGAGGATCAGCCGTCCGCCGGGCGCAAGGCGCGCGCGGATGCGGTTCAGCGCCGAATGGGGATCGCGCCAGAACTGAAAGGAGTGCAGGGCGATGACCGCGTCGAACGGACCCTCGGGAAGGTCTTCATCGTCGCCTTTTCGGATGAGGATGTCTGTCTTCTTACGGTAGCGGCGAAGGCGTTTTTCGGCCGTCTCGACCATTAGCTCGGATGGATCGACGCCGGCCACGCGCGATGGCTTCAGCCGTTTCGTCGCCAGCGCGAGCATATGGCCCGTGCCGAAGCCGATCTCCAGAAGGCTCTTTGGCGGATGTGCGCCCAGTTGCGCCGTCACCCAGCGATAGGCGTCGTTGTTCAGTCTGGCCATCAGCCAGCCGAATATGCGACCCGTGCGGCCGCTCGGCCGCATCGCCTGCGGCGCGCGCTTTAACGCTGTCGCCATGAGGGCCCCGCCATTCCCGTGCCGATGATCCCCAACCTCGGGCGAGCGCGCAAGGCGTCACAGAAGGCTCAACTGCTCGCCGCAGCGTTCGGGTCGGCGGAACTTCTTCACGTCGAGAGGCCTCGGATCTTGGTTAAGGCCGTGGCGCTTCACCGCAAGCTGGAAGCGGCGCGCGATCATGTCGGCGTAGGGGCCGGCGCCCCGGATGCGCGTATGCCATTGGCTGTCGTAGTCCTTGCCGCCCCGCATCTGGCGCACGAGAGAGATGACGCGCTTGGCGCGGTCGGGGAGATTCGCTTCGAGCCATTCGCGGAAGAGGTCCTTGATTTCGAGCGGAAGACGCAGAAGGACGTAGCCCGCCGTTTTCGCGCCGGCCTCGGCGGCAGCGGAAAGCACCGTCTCCATCTCGCCGTCGTTGAGCGCTGGAATGATCGGCGCGAACATCACCCCGACCGGAACGCCAGCCTCGCTGAGCCCCCTGATCGCCTGAAGACGCCGCGCAGGCGTGCCGGCGCGCGGCTCCATCATGCGCGCCAGCTTGCGGTCGAGCGTGGTGACCGAGAGCGCCGCCTTCGCAAGACCCAACCCCGCCATCTCAGACAGGATATCGAGATCGCGCAGGATCAGCGGAGATTTGGTCACGATGCCGACGGGATGACGAAAATCGCGGAGCACTTCGAGGACAGAGCGCGTGATGCGCATCTTCTTCTCGATCGGCTGATAGGGATCGGTGTTCGTGCCCATGGCGATGGTGCGAGGAACATAGCCTGGCGCTGAAAGTTCCTTGGCCAGAAGTTCGGCGGCATTCGGCTTGGCGAAGAGGCGCGATTCGAAATCGATCCCTGGCGACATGCCTAGATAGGCGTGCGTCGGGCGCGCAAAGCAGTAGATGCAGCCGTGCTCGCAGCCGCGATAAGGATTGATCGAACGGTCGAAGGAAACGTCCGGCGACTTGTTGCGCGCGATAATGGTGCGCGTGGCGTCCCGAATGACTTCGGTCCGCAGGGGCGGGGGCCGCAGATCGTCGTCCCGCCAGCCATCGTCCCATCCGTCGTCGACGAGGACGCGCGCCTGGCGCTCGTAGCGGCCGACGACATTAGAGCGCGCGCCGCGGCCGCGGGCGATAGCCGGATCGATCGTGCGTTCCAGAACAACGCTCATGCCCCCATATAGGGGGAGTACGAGAACAAATCAAGTACAAAATTCCGGGCCGCCGCCGGGCCTAATCCGTCAGGCCGAAGACTGTCACCGTCTTGTAGGCGCCCACATAGACGCGCCCATTGGCGATGAGCGGGGTGAGGTAGGAGCCGGCCCTGTTCGACCAGTCGCCTGCATTGGCCTTGAAAAGCGGATCGCCGAGGGTTTCGGCGTCATAGGCCACGAGCTGCTCGGTCGGGTCGCCGCGCTCGATCGCCCAGACCACGCCAGTGCCCGGCGTCGAACCGTTGGACGAGACGACCGGGAACGAGCCGTTATACGCGCCTACGTCGGTGCTGGCGGCGATCTGGGTCAGGCCCGGCGTTCCGGTCGTGGCGACGCTGTAGGCCCTAAGCGAGTCGTCGCCGCCCTGATAGAAGACGACGCCCCCGCTCGGCCCCGAATAATAGGCCGGACCGCACCAGCAGGGGCCGACATAGAATTTCTGCAGCGGATAATAGCCGTTCGTTCCTTCGAGGCCGTCGAGATTGTCGATGTCGAGAAGATAGAGAAAGCCGCCCTTGCCCATCCCCACGAGCATGGGCGGGACGGTCTGGCCGGTCGCCGCCGGAATCAGCATGCCGCCGCCCGAGCCGAAATCGGTGTCGTTGTCGTTCCAGACCTGCCAGTAGCTGGGCGTGAACGTGCCCGCCGGCTTCTTCTTCAGATCGGGCGTCAGCTTGAGAACGCTTTCACCGAAGCCTTTGTGGCCTTTCACGAGGCTGTAATTGCCGTTGCCGGTGACCGCGTAGACATAGCCGTCCGGATCGATTGCGACCGAATAGCCGCTCATCCAGACGCTGGCGAGCTCGTAGCCGGCCGCGGCTTCGATTGTGTTGAACTTGCCGGTGAGCTTGAGCGTGGAGACGTCGTAGCGCAGCACCCAGCCGGAAATCTCGCCCGCGTTGATGTCGCAATGCGAACCGATGCCCAGGTAGATCGAGCCGTTGTCATAGGCGAGCGCGGAACGGCTCCACTGGTTCTGCGGGTCGAAATGGATCTTGCCGCCGGTCGCCAGTTTGGCCTTTGGCGCGATTTCACGTGGCGACATCCTATCGTTTCCCGTGCCGAGATCGATGGCGTGAAGCTGGGTGTGGAAGGAGAAGGGCGCCGGCTCGGTGGCGGCGACGACATAGAGCGTGGCGGCGTTCGAGGCCGTGCGAACGATCACCGGCGTCGATGAAATGCCGTATTCCGGCTTGATGTCGTCGCAGCCGACGTCTGCGGTCGATTGCGACGGGCCG
>DASZRM010000037.1:0-3766 GCA_035549135.1 Rhizomicrobium sp.
GATGGCAGGAATAGCACGACGCCGAGGTCGGGATCATGTCCGCCGGCTTTTCGCCGTCGAAGGCGAAGAAGCCCCAGCCGCCCTTGAAGCGCTGCGTATCCTTGACATGGGCCTCATAGCCCATGAGCTCGCCCGTCTGCACGACGCCGCGCTTGTTGATCGACACGTCGGTTCCTCCGCCGCGATTTTCCAGAAGGATGATCGTGCGGTCCGGCCAGGTTCCGGTCTTGAGGAATTCTAGATATGCGGCGCGCGGAACGAAGGTGTTGTCGAACAAGCGCCCGCTCGCCATGGCGGGGGCGGCGCTGTAGCTCATGTCGAGGCCCGAGCTCAGGAATATCCAGTCGCGGTAATCGGCCGGGAAGAGCAGCTTGCCCGCGGAGTCGAATTGCGGCGCCTCGCCAGACGGCGGCTCGCCCGCTCCGCTCAGAAGCGCAAGCGCGACCAGCGCGCCCAAGACGACGTTAAGAATGTAGCGCGATCTCATGGCTGCGGCCCTCCGGGTGCGGCGACGAAAAACGGTCGCGATAGGCGCCAGGCGTGACGCCGAAGCGGCGTTCGAAGGCTCTACGAAAGGCGTCGTCGCTGGAAAATCCGACGGCGTGGGCGACGCCGGCGAGCTTGTCGCCGCCGGCGGCGAGGCGGCGGCGGGCCTCATCCAGCCTCAGCCGCTCGACATAGGCCGCGGGCGAGGCGCCGAAGGCGGCCTGGAAGCGACGCGCGAACTGACGCACGCTCAACCCCGCGCGCTCGGCCATCGCCTCGACCGACCAATCGGCCGATAGATCGCCCACGATGCGCGCGACGAGATCGCCGAAGCGGTCGCCCGCGCGGGTCTGAAAGCGCAAGGGCTCGGAATATTGAAGCTGCCCGCCCGAGCGCTTCATGTAGACGACCATCTGGCGCGCCACGGCGAGCGCCAGCGCCGGCCCGTAATCCTCCTCGATCAGCGCAAGCGCAAGATCGATCCCAGCCGTCATGCCGGCGGACGAATAGAAGCGGCCGTCCCGGATGAAGATCGCGTCGGGCTCGACCCTAACCTTCGGAAAGCGGCGCTGCGCGTCGGCGGCGTGGCGCCAGTGGGTGGTCGCGCGCCGCCCGTCGAGAAGTCCGCTGGCCGCAAGGCCATAGAGCCCGGTGCAGACCGAGACGATCCGCCTTGCGCCCTTGCGCGAGCGCAGCCATTCGGCGATTGCGGCGTTGGCTCTGTCCTGCCGAAGTCCGAGCCCGCCCGGAACGACGATGGTGTCGAGGGCCGGCGCATCGTCCAACGTCGTGTCCGGCGCCAGGCGAAGGCCGGATTCGGACCTGAAGGGCTTGCGCGAAAGGCCGACGATGCGCGTCACGTAGCGGTCGGAAGGTTTGCGCCATTGCCCGCCGCCGGCGATGAAAAAAGCGTCCTGGACGCCGACGAGATCGAGCGCGGCCACGCCCTCGAACCCCAGAAACCCGATCTGCTTCGGCTTGCCCGCTTCCGCCATGGCCCCTTCTACTCCTGCTCCGGTCATGTCGCTTAGGACAATCTTCCGACACTTTCGGACATGCGGGGACAGGATCGGCGAAAGAGCCCGGTCGCCGGGCGCCGCGCTCCGACGTAACCGTGGGCGGTTTGGGATTCCCGGTGACCCTTCTCATTGCTCCGCCTATAACCGGGGCCATGAGCGAGAGCGCGGAAAGCCTGTTCGGCGCGCCCGGCGAAGGCGGCGAGTTCGGCCGCCACTCGACCGGCATCCTGCCGAGCCATGTGCTGCGCCGGCTGATCCGCGCGCGCCGCGAGATCGTGGCGGTCGAAGAGTTCGACGAGGCCCAGCTCCAGCCGGCGAGCATCGACCTGCGCCTCGGCCAGGTCGCTTGGCGGGTGCGGGCGAGCTTCCTGCCCGGCCCCAACGCCACCGTCGAAGAAAAGCTCCAGAGCGTCTTCATGCACGCCATCGATCTGTCCGAGGGGGCGGTGCTGGAGACGGGCTGCGTCTACGTGGCCCCGCTGGTCGAACGCGCCGAATTCTCCGCTCGCGTTTCGGGCATCGCCAATCCCAAGAGCTCGACCGGGCGCATCGACGTCTTCACCCGGCTCATCACCGACCGCGCCCAGGCCTTCGACCGGGTCGAGCCCGGATATCGCGGGCCGCTCTTCGCCGAAATCAGCCCGCGCACCTTTCCGGTGCTGGTGCGCCGACATTCGCGGCTCAACCAGCTACGCGTCCGCCACGGCTCGCCGCAATTCACCGACACACAGCTGAAGCGCCTTCACGCCCAGACCCCGCTCGTCGACGTCGAGCCGGACATCGACAACGGCCTCGGCCTTTCGATCGACCTTAAGGGCCAGGACGGCGGGCGCATCGGCTGGCGGGCCAAGCGCCACACCGCCCTGATCGACGTGGACCGGCGCGCCTATCTGGACCCGGCCGACTATTGGGAGCCGGTCTCGGCGCAGGCTTCGGGCAACATTATTCTGGACCCGGACGAATTTTATATCCTCGCCTCGCGGGAGGCGGTGGCCATCCCCCCCGACTACGCCGCCGAGATGGTGCCTTTCAATCCGCTGGTGGGAGAGTTTCGAGTTCATTACGCGGGCTTCTTCGATCCCGGCTTCGGCTATGAGGCGGGACGGCCGCCGAGCGCGCGGGCGGTGCTCGAAGTGCGCTCGCGGGAGGTGCCGTTCATCCTGGAGCACGGACAGACCGTCGGGCGGCTCGTTTTCGAGCGGCTGACCGATCCGCCCCCGGAGGTTTATGGCGAAAGGCTCGGCTCCAACTATCAGCGCCAGGGCCTCAAGCTCTCCAAACACTTCCGTGCGCCCGCCGCTGTCTAAGTTTGTTGCCGCAAATCCACACGGCGTTGCAAAAATCGCGGTCACATTCGCGTGACCGTTGCGCGCGGATGGGGGATCGGTCCCTAATCGCATCGCCGCGAGGCCGACGATATGGGGGTTCGGTTTCGTGTGCGGGTCCGCTTGAAGGGGGCAGCGTGAGGCGGCTACGGCGCGACAGACGCGCCGGCCGCCTCATGATTTTTGGGCCCTCGGCGCGTCGAAGATCCACATTTCAGGCAGTCTCAGTCCGCTGCGCGCGCGGCCGCAAAAGGTCGTAGAGAAAGAACGGCGCATAGAGGATCAGGATGAAGGCCGCGCCGATCGGGATGAGTTCGGCGATGTACCACGGCCAGGGCGCCAGATAGTCGAGCACCGAGGGATCGACCGACTTGGCGCGCAGAAACCCGAAATTGACGCCGAACAGCCAATCCACCGTCCCCGCGGCGGCGGCGTAGAGCAAAGTCCAGGCGACGACGCGCGGAATCGACGACGGGTAGGGCCGCATCCCTTCCGCGAAGGTCATATAGAGGACCGAGGCGATCACGCCGCAATGAAAGCCGAAGAACACCACGAAGCGCAGGTCCGGCCAGCCATAGGCGAGCTGCGGGGTGAGCGTCGCCTGCAGCGTCGCGCTCAGCGCCCAGAAATAGGAGAGCTCATAGGTCCGCCGGTTGGGACGGAGCAGCGTGATCGTCGCCGCGATCGCCGCCCAGTCGCACAGATGCATCGGCAGCACATTGCCGACCGATTCCCAGCCGCGGGCGTAGAGGAGCCAGTACCAGAGCGCGTAGGTGGCGATCAGCTCGCCGGCGAAAAGCCAGCGCAGAAGGCGCGCGAGCCGCGGGCTCGCCGTCCACCGCATCGCCGCCGCGAGCAGCGCAGGCGCCGCGAATGCGAGCGCGATCGCCGTCACATGCGCGCGCCCGAACAGCACAAACGGCACGATCATCGCCC
>DASZRM010000038.1:0-31221 GCA_035549135.1 Rhizomicrobium sp.
TGGCCGGACATCGACTTGACCACGTCGTCCGGGCGCTGGGCCGAGCCGCTCGGCATGTTCTCGACGAGCCCGACCACGCCGACCGCGTTGGTCCTGGCCTTGCGCAGCGCAAGCGCGCGGATCGCGCCGGCGACCGCCGCCGCCCCGCCCATATCGCCCTTCATGCCCATCATGCCGGCGCCGGTCTTGAGCGAGAGGCCGCCGGAATCGAAACAGACGCCCTTGCCGACGAAAGCGACCGGCGCGTCCTTCTTGCGCCCGCCCTCCCAGCGCATCACCACAAGCTGGCTTTCGCGCTCGCTGCCCTGGCCCACGCCGAGCAAAGCGCCCATGCCGAGCCTCTTCATCTCCGCCTCGCCCAGCGCCTCGACCTTGACCCCGAGCTTGGACAGGGCGCGGCAGCGGCTTGCGAACTCCACGGGCGAAAGCACGTTCGGCGGCTCGTTGACGAGATCGCGCGCGAAATGGACGCCGTCCGCGACCGCCTCCAGCGCCGGCCACGCCTTGCGCGCCGCCGAGGCGTCGGGCGTGAACACCGTCACGCTCTTCAGCCGGGATTCGTGCTCGGCCAGATCCTTGGTGCGATATTTGTTGAATTGATAGCTCTTCAGTTTGGCGCCCATCGCCAGATGCGCCGCCAGCGCGGCGGGCTTCAGCTTCGCTCCCTTGGGCAGGTCGATTTCGAAGGTCGCCGCGCTCTCTCCCGATTTCGACAGCGCGCCGATGGCGTTCGCCGCCGCCTCTTCCGCCGCTCTGGCGCCGAAGTCCGAAGCCTTGCCGAGACCCAAAAGGACGATGCGCGATGCGGCCACTCCCGCAGGCGCGAGCACTTCGAGCATCTGGCCGGACTTTCCGGTGAAGCGGCTGACGGCGATCGCCCGCTTGAGCGCGCCCCCCGACTCCTTGTCGGCCCGCGTCGCCGCGGCGCTAAGGGCCCCGCCTTCGAGCGCGCTCACGATCCAGGCTCCGGAAGCCACCGCTCCCGGCGCGGCGAAGGCAGGTTGCATGCGATCCTCTCCCATTAAATTGTTGGATTAATTGCCGAACTCGGATTGCGGGGGCAAGCCCTGGCAGTGTTAGTTTAGGGTGAATCGCAGAAGGGGCAAGGCGCGCCGCAGACGCGGCCCAAATCGCATGGCTTGGCCAAGATTGCCCCGTCTGTCTCACTATGTGCTCGGCCAGCTGATCGGGCCGATGGCGCTGTTCGCCTTTCTGATGACGGTGGTGGTCTGGCTCACCCAGTCGCTGCGCCTGCTCGATCTTGTGATCAATCGCGGCCAGTCGGCGGCGACGTTCGTCTATCTGACCGTTCTCATCGTGCCGAGCCTGCTCGTCATCATCATCCCCATCGCCTACTTCGCCGGCGCGCTCTATGCGCTGACCAAGCTCAGCACCGACAGCGAGCTGGTGGTGATGGCCTCGGCGGGCATGAGCCGGGCCCAGCTCGCGGCCCCGGTGATGCTCGCGGGCGCGATCGCGATGGCGCTCACCTATCTGTGCGGGCTCTATCTGATGCCCGCCGGTCAGCGGGCGATGAAGGACAAGGTGCTCGACATCCGCGCCGATGTGGGAGCGGCGCTGCTCAACGAAGGCGAGTTCAACACGCCCGCGCTGGGCCTGACCGTGTTTATCCGCGAGCTCAATTCCGACGGCGTAATCCGCGGCGTGCTCGTGCATGACAGCCGCAACAAGAAGCATCCCGTCACCTACCTTGCGGAAAAGGGCCAGCTCGCCCAAACCCCCGCGGGAGCGCGGCTCATCATGTATGACGGCACGATCGAGGACTCAGGCGCCGGCGGCGCGCATCTCTCCGTGCTCAAGTTCCGGAGCTATGTTTTCGATCTCGACCAGTTCACGAGCCCGACCCGCGCCACCAACCGCGCCACGAGCGAACGTTATCTGAGCGAGCTGTTCTGGCCCGACCGATCGGTGAAGGGGCCGGCGCGCGCGGCCTATTTCGCCGAAGGCAACAACCGCCTCGCCCAGCCGCTCTATTGCATCGTCTTCGGGCTCATCGCTCTGGCGGTGATCCTGCGCGGAAAGCGCGCGCGCGGCGCGCAGGCGCTGCGCATATCGCTTGCGGCGGTGACGGCGGCGCTGTTGCGCATCGCCGGCTACGGCGTGCAGGGGCTGGCGACGCGCCATCCCGCGCTGTGCGTGTTCTTCTATCTGATACCGCTCGCCGGCGCCGCGGTCGCCGCGTCGTTGCTCGCGGGCTTCGAGCCGGTGGAGCGCATCCGCCGCCGCCTTCTGCCGGAGTTCGCGGCATGAGCTGGTCGTGGACGCTCTATCGCTACCTCGCGGTTCAGTTCCTGATCGGCGTCGCCGTCGTCTATGGCGCGTTCCTGACGCTCGCGTTCTCGATCGACATCGTCGATCTTCTGAACCGCACGGCGGGGCGCAACATCGCCACCAGCGTCATCGTCGGCATGAGCCTCTTGCAGCTTCCCGACCTCGGCCAGAAGCTGCTGCCCTTCGCGGTTCTGCTGGGCGGAGTGTTTTCCTTCGCGCGCCTGTCGCGCAATCAGGAGATCGTGGCCACGCGCGCGGCGGGACTCTCGGCGTGGGATTTTCTCGCCCCCCCGCTCGCCGTCGCGGTTCTGATCGGGCTGTTCGCCGTCGTCGTCTTCACGCCGATCTCCTCCCGGCTGCTCGCCCAGTTCGCCGCGCTCGAAGCCAAATACATTCGCGGCCAGGAATCGCAACTGGCCGTGTCGCAGAACGGGCTGTGGCTGCGCCAGGGCGACGAGGCGCGCCAGTCCGTGATCCATGCGCTGCGCGTCGCCAACCAGGGCGTGCGCCTCGAAGACGTGAACGTGTTCCTCTATGGCGCGAACGATCACTTCCTGGGGCGCATCGATGCGCGCGGGGCGGACCTGACCTCCGGCGCCTGGGTGCTGCACGACGCCTGGGTCAGCGGCGCCGACGGCGTTCCCAAGCGCCACGCGGTCTACCGGGTTCCGACGACGATGACGCCCACGCAAATCCAGGAAAGCTTCGCCTCGCCCGATACGCTCTCCTTCTGGGCGCTGCCGGGCTTCATCCGCACGGCGCAGAACGCAGGCTTCGCGGCGACGCGCTACGAACTCTACTTCTATACCCTGCTGGCGCTGCCCGTGCTGTTCGCGGCGATGGTGTTCATGGCGGCGAGCTTTTCCTTGCGGCTGCAGCGCGGCGGCGGGCTGCCGCGCGTCATCCTGATCAGCGCGCTGTCGGGCTTCGGCGTCTATTTCTTCAGCGACCTTACGCGTGCGCTCGGCCAGTCGGGAATCCTGCCGTTGCTTCTGGCGGCGACCTCGCCGGCGCTCGCCTCGATCCTCATCGGTATGACGCTCGTCTTCCATCAGGAGGACGGATGAGGCCCGCGCGCATTTCCGGCGCGGCCGCGGCGGCGCTCGCGCTGGCCTTGTCCTGCGCCAAGGCGGAGCCGGCCAAGCCGGACCCGGACATTCTGCTTCAGGCGGACGAGGTGGTCTACGATTCCGAGGCGCAGGTCGTCAGCGCGCGCGGCCATGTCGAAGTCGACTACGGAGGCCGCATGCTGATGGCCGACACGCTGACCTACGACCAGGCCAGCGACGTCATGACCGCGAGCGGGCATGTCAGCCTGCTCGACGCCAAGGGCGATGTCGCTTTCGCCGACCACATCAACCTGACCGGCGACATGCGCGAAGGCGCGCTTGACGGGTTCGCCGCACTGATCGGAAAGACCGGACGGCTCGCCGCCGCCAGGGCCAAGCGCGAGCAAGGCCGCTTCACGACCGCCTGGCGCGCGGCCTATACGCCTTGCAAGATCTGCAACAAGCCCGGACAGCGCACGCCGCTGTGGAGGGTCAAGTCCTATCGCGTCGTCTATGACGAGCTGAAGCATCGCATCAAGTTCCACGACGCGACCGTCGAAGTCCTCGGCGTGCCCGTGCTCTATACGCCGTACCTGTCGGAGCCCGACCCCAGCGTGCGCTACACCTCCGGCCTTCTCTCGCCGGACATCGGCTCGTCGAGCACGATCGGCTATTTCACGCGCGTTCCGGTCTATATCGCGCTCTCGCCGTCCAACGACGCCACGATCGCGCCGCTGCTGACGACGCATGGCGGCGAAGTGCTGGAAGGCGAATACCGCCAGCGCTGGATGGACGGCGGCCTGTGGCTCCAGGGCGCGGTCGGATTCAATCCCAATGGCGGGGTCTCCGAAACGCAGGATCAGATCTACAGCGATCTCTTCGGCTCCGGCAGAATTCCACTCAACGACCATTGGAGCACGGGCTTCGACGTCCAGCTCAGCTCGGACGACACCTTCCTCAAGCGCTACGACATTTCACAGCTCGACCGGCTGACCAGCGATCTCTTCGTGCAGGGCGAGGCCGGACGCAGCCGCTTTGCGATCAGCGGCTATTTCTTCCAGGGCCTGCGCGCGACCGACGACAACCGCTCCTTTCCGGTGCCGCTGCCGCTGGTCGAATACACCTATATCCCGGAAGACCATCTGCTCGGCGGCCAGTTCCGCTTCGACTTCAATTCGGTGGCGCTGACCCGCGACCTCGGCGTCGACGATCAGCGCGCCAGCGCCGAGATTCGCTGGCGCAAGCCCTTCGTCGCGCTCGACGGCCAGCTTTTCACCGTGCAGCTCGATGCGCGCGGCGACGTCTATCATCTCGACAACGATCCGCTTCTGCCGTCGAGCGGCCAATATGTCGAGCGCGGCCTTCCCTATATCGCGCTGGATTGGCGCTGGCCCTTCGTGTCGGACGGCGGCGGCGCATATGTCCTTCAGCCGATCGGCCAGGTCATCCTGGCGCCCTATGGCGGCAATCCGGCGAACCTTCCGAACGAGGACAGCGTCGGCTTCGAGCTGGACGAGAACAATCTCTTCAGCTTCGACCAGATGCCCGGCTACGACATCGTCGAGACGGGGCCGCGCGCCAATGTCGGCTTCCGCGCCGACGCGATCTTCCCGCTCGCCCATCTGGAGGCGCTGGTCGGCGAGAGCTTCCGCCTCAAGCCCGATCCGATCTTCGCGGCGGATTCGGGGCTCGCCGGAACCCAGTCCGATATCGTCGGGCGCTTCAGCATAAAATTCCCGCCCTTTATCGACCTCACGCACCGCATCGACATCGATCAGAGCACCGGCGACGTGCGCCGCAACGAGGTTTACCTTACCGGGACCTATGGCCGCTCGTCGCTTCAGGTGAGCTATGTTCAGCTTGCGCCGTCCGCGATCACCTTGGGGCTCGACTCGCGCGAGGAAATCAACGCCCAGGCGGACATCAATTTCTATCGCAATTGGCAGGCATTCGCGGCGGTGCAACGCGACCTGATCGCGGGCGAAATGATCAATACCGAATACGGCATCGGCTATGAGGACGAATGCCTTGCGGTCGCGCTTGCCTATCGGCGCAAATATACGAGCGAGCCGGGCCTGCCGCCCTCCACCGCCATCATCCTGCATGTGGGCCTGAAGACCGGCGATCAGCCGATCCAGCCTTTCAGCCTGTTCCACCAGGACATATTCACCTACAACCGTCCTTGAACGCGGGGACGAATTGCTTATTCTGCGCCGCAGGTTAGAGGCGGTCCGTCTGGGGCGGGGGCTATAGCCGGGAAAGTCCTCGTGAAAACACCGACGAAGCGCAGCGTTCTCGTTCGACTTGCCTTGATCGCGCTTCCCGCCGCGGCGCTGCTGGCGCTCGGTGGCGCGCC
Source organism: Rhizomicrobium sp. (assembly GCA_035549135.1). Taxonomy (GTDB): domain Bacteria; phylum Pseudomonadota; class Alphaproteobacteria; order Micropepsales; family Micropepsaceae; genus Rhizomicrobium. The sequence continues at coordinate 5,698 of DASZRM010000038.1, forward strand.
GATCCTGGCCAGGACCGCCGCGCGCACGCAGCTGGCCAAGACCGACCCCGCGCCCGCCAAGGCGGACGACGCCGCCCAGGGCGACAATCCGCTCATGGCCGGCGAAGACACGGACGGCGTCGCCGCGGTCGTCAACGATCAGGTCGTCACCGAATACGATCTGCGCCAGCGGCTCGCGCTCGTCGTCGCCACCTCCGGCATGCAGCCGACGCCGGACACGATCAAGCGCCTTCGGCCCCAGGTTCTCGACCAGCTCAAGACCGAGAAGCTTGAGCTCGAGGAGGCGCAGCGCAAGAACATCACGGTCTCGCCCAACGAGGTCGACAAGGAAATCGACGGCATCGTCAAGGACAATCATCTCACCCTCGACGGGCTGAAGGAGATCCTCGCCAAGGACAACGTCGCCTTCGAGACGCTGCGCGCGCAGATCGCCGTTCAGCTCGCCTGGCAGAAGGCGATCGAGGACGAATATGGCGACCGCATCAACATCACCGATCAGGACGTCAGCGAGGAGCTGCAGCGCATCGCCCAGGGCGCCGACAAGCCGCACTTCCTGGTGTCGGAGATCTTTCTTGCGATCGACAATCCCGATCAGGCCGACGTCATCCTCAAGAACGCAAACGACCTCGAGGCGCAGATCCGGGACGGCGCGCCCTTCGCTTCGATCGCGCGCCAGTTCAGCCAAAGCCCGTCGGCGGCGGGCGGCGGCGATATCGGCTGGGTCAATGACGGCCAGCTCGCGCCCGAGCTCAATGACGCGCTCGAGAAGCTGACGCCGGGATCGATCTCTCCGCCCGTTCGCGCCGCCGGCGGCTATTACATTCTGGCGTTGCGCGAGCGCCAGGAGCCGCAGGGGACGAAGCTTCCCGATCCGGCCGCCGCGCGCAGCCAGGAACGGCCGGGCTACCTTCCGCTCGCGCGCATGCTCTTTCCCCTGCCCCCGAAGGCGCCGCCGACCTACATTCAGAACGCGACCAAGATCGCCGACATGGTCCGCTCGCGCATCGCCAGCTGCCCGCAGCTGCAGAAGATGGCCTCCGCCATCAAGGGCTCGGTCTTCATGAATCTCGGGGACATGAAGCTTTCCGACCTCAGCAAGCAGATGCAGGACGCCCTCGCCAAGACGCAGCCGGGCGAGCCGACGGAGCCTTTCATTTCGCCCGCGGGCATCGAAGTGATCGCGCGCTGCGACAAGGCGGCCCCGAAAGTCACCGCCTTCGTCATGCCGACGCGCCAGCAGGTCGAGCAGCAGCTGTTCCAGAAGCAGATCTCGATGCTGGCGCGGCAATACATTCGCGATCTTCGGCGCGAAGCCAATGTCGAAACCCGCTAGGGCCGGCGCCGAAGCCCCGATCCTCATCACCATGGGCGAGCCGGCCGGCATCGGACCGGAGATCGCCGTCGCCGCTTACAAGGCTCTGGACCGGCGCATCGGCGATCACCCGCTTTGGCTGGTCGGCGACACGGGCGTGTTCGAGGAAGCGAGCTTCGATTGGGGCGTGGTCACGCAAACCAACGCGAAAGCGACGCGCGTGCCGGGCAAACCCGACCCGATGAATGCCGCCGCGGTGATCGAATCCATCGAGATATCGGTTCGGGCGGCGCTAGCCGGTACAGCGGCGGCAGTCGTCACCGCGCCGATCAACAAGGAGGCGCTTCACCGTTCGGGCTTCGCATTCCCCGGGCATACGGAGTTCCTCGGCCATCTGACCGGCGCAAAGCGTCCCGTAATGATGCTCGCAAGCGACCGGCTGCGCGTCACGCCGCTGACCGTCCATATGCCGCTCGCCGACGTTCCGCGCGCGATCACGACCGAGGCCATCGTCGACACCGCCGAAATCATGCTGGACTCGCTCGCGCGGGATTTCCGCATCGCCCATCCAAGGCTGGCGATTGCCGGGCTCAATCCGCATCCCGGCGAGTTCGGAGACGAGGACGGCCGCCTCATCGCGCCGGCGATCGCGCAACTCAAGGCAAGCGGCCATGACGCGCGCGGTCCCCTGCCCGCCGACACGCTGTTCCACGAGGAAGCGCGCAAAACCTATGACGCCGCGCTCTGCATGTATCACGACCAGGCGCTGATCCCGATCAAGACGCTGTCGTTCTGGGACGGGGTGAACGTAACCCTCGGCCTTCCCATCGTGCGCACCTCGCCCGATCACGGCACGGCCCTCGACATTGCGGGAACCGGAAAGGCCGATCCGCGCAGCATGATCGCCGCGATCAGGATGGCGGCCGAGATCGCCGATGCGCGGATGAATGCGTGAGGCTGCCATTTCCACCCTCCCCTTGAGGGAGGGTCGAAGCGCGCAAGCGCTTCGGGGAGGGGCTGGGTGCGGGTGACGTTGGACCCCTCCTCGAAATTTGCTTCACTGAGTGCGCAAATTTCGACCCTCCCTCAAAAGGAGGGTGGAACGACAATGACTGTTTCCGACAATCTCCCTCCGCTTCGAGACGTGATTGCCGCCCACGGCCTCACAGCGAAGAAATCGCTCGGACAAAATTTCCTCTTCGATCTCAATCTCACGCGCCGCATTGCGCGCGCCGCGGGCCCCTTGAAAGGCGAGACGGTCTACGAGGTCGGTCCGGGGCCCGGCGGGCTCACCCGCGCGCTTCTGGCGGAGGGCGCGGCGAAGGTGGTTGCGGTGGAGCGTGACGCGCGCTGCATTCCGGCGCTGGAAGAGATCGCGGCGGCGTATCCCGGCCGCCTCGAAATCGCGCAAGCGGACGCGCTCGCGCTCGACGAATGGAAACTGTTCGCCCGGCCCGTGCGCGTCGCCGCCAACCTGCCCTACAATGTCGGCACGGCGCTGCTGGTGAAATGGCTGACGGCGAAACGCTGGCCCCCGTTCTGGTCGAGCCTGACCTTGATGTTTCAGCGAGAAGTCGCCGAGCGCATCGTCGCAAGACCCGGCGCCGAGGCGTATGGAAGGCTGTCCGTTCTTGCGCAGTGGCGCGCGAAGCCAAGCATCCTCTTCGATGTGGCGCGGCAAGCCTTCACCCCGCCGCCGAAAATCACGTCGGCCGTGGTGCGCATCGAGCCGCTCGCGACGCCGGTTGCGGCCGCAGACCTTGCCGACCTCGAACGGGTGACCGAGGCCGCATTCGGCCAGCGCCGCAAGATGCTGCGGCAAAGCCTCAAATCGCTGGCGCCGGACGCCGAAGCCCTGTTGCGGAAAGCGGGCGTCGATCCGACCCGAAGACCCGAGACCCTTTCCGTCGCGGAATTCGCGGCGCTTTCGCGGGCGCTGAACGCGCGTTGAAACGCCGCCGCCCCGCGTGCCAAGCTCGCCGAAGCCGCCATCCGGGAGACGCACATGCTTAGCGAGGCCATCGTCGAATTCGGCGCGCCGCTCAAGGAAATCGAGACGCCGACGCCGGTCCCGCAAGGATCGGAGGTTCTGCTGAAGGTGCGCAACGCCGGCGTCTGCCATTCCGACGTTCACATTCACGACGGCTATTTCGATCTCGGCGGCGGCAACAAACTGCCGATGGGCGCCATCAAGCTGCCGCACACCATGGGCCACGAGATCGAGGGCGAAGTCCTGGCCGTCGGCCCCGACGCGACAGAGGTGAAGATCGGCGCGCGCTACGCCGCGTTTCCCTGGATCGGCTGCGGCAAATGCGCGGCGTGCCTGCGCGGCGAAGAAAACATCTGCGTCGGCGGTCCGCGCCAGCTCGGCTGCTCGAGCGGCGTTCCCGGCGGCTACGCCACGCATGTCATCGTTCCCCACCCGCGCTATCTGCTCGACTATGGCGGCGCCGATCCCGCGCTCGGCGCGGCCTATATGTGCTCGGGCCTGACCGCCTATGCGGCGATGAAGAAGGTGGGAACGCCCGGCGCGAGCGACCAGGTTCTGGTTCTGGGCGTCGGCGGCGTCGGCCTGATGGGCGTGCAGTTCGCGCGCGCGCTGTTCGGCAGGGGGCCGCTCGCGGCCGACATCGTCGAGGAGCACCTGGACGCGGCGAAGAGGGCCGGCGCGTCGGCGACCTACAACACCAGGAACGAGGGCGAAGCCAAGAAGGTCATGGCCGACACCGGCGGCGGCGCCTATGCGGTGGTGGATTTCGTGGGCTCGGAGAAGACCTTCGCCTTCGCTTCGCAATGCGTGCGGCGCGGCGGGCGGATCGTGATTGTCGGCCTGTTCGGCGGCGCGATGCAGATGCCGCTTCCGATGTTTCCGCTCCGCGCGCTCACCATCGGCGGATCCTTCGTGGGATCGCTCGCGGAGGCCAAGGAGATGATGGCGCTGGTGCGGGCCGGAAAGGTCGATCCGGTGCCCGTGACGAAACGCCCCTTGAGCGCCGCCAACCAGGCGCTCAACGATCTGCGCGCGGGCAAGGTGACGGGGCGGGTCGTGCTCACGCCATAGAATCTTCAAGAGGGGGCGTCGATGAGAATGCGAAGCTGGCTCGCCGTTGCGACGCTTCCTGCGGCGCTGCTGGCCTGCGGCGATCAGGCCCAGAAGCCCGTCAAGGCGATGTCGGAAGGTCCCTCGAAGCCCTTCCACATCACCATCTCGATCACGACCCACGATCCCGCCTGCGTGCGGGCCGACTTCACCACATACGCGCCGGGCGAGACCGGCTGCAAGCCTCCGGACCGGGAAGGCTTCGTCTGCAGCGACGCCGGCGGCGCCAAGCGGTTCGCGGAAGCCTATTCGGAGTGCCGCGCGCAAGGGAGCAAGCAGAATGGCGGCGGCTAGAGAAGCGATCCTCGAGCCCCAACTGCCGATCGTCGATCCTCACCATCATCTGTGGGACCGGCCGACGGAGATCTTGAAGAACCTGCCGCCGTCCGATCACGGCTTCATGGACATCATCCGCGAAATCCCGCGCTATCTGCTGGACGAGTTGCTGGCCGATTTGAAGAGCGGCCACAATGTCCGCGGCACCGTTTACATGGAGTGCGGCGCGATGTACCGCGCCGACGGGCCGGAGGCGTTGCGCTGCGTCGGCGAGACCGAATTCGTCAACGGCGTCGCCGCGATGACGGCGAGCGGCCTCTATGGCGATGTCCGCGCCTGCGCCGGGATCGTGGGCCATGTCGATTTGCGCTATGAGGCCGTCGAGGACGTTCTGCGCTCGCACATCGAGGCGGGGCATGGACGATTCCGCGGCATCCGCCAGAGCTGCTCGTGGGACGCCGATCCGAACGTGCTGGGGCCGCTGCACGGGCGCGCGCCGGAAGGGCTCTATCGCGACGCGAATTTCCGGCGCGGGTTCAAGCTGCTGCACCGGCTCGGCCTTTCCTTCGACGCCTGGCTGCTCGAGCCGCAGCTTCCCGATCTCGTCGATCTGGCGCGCGCCTTTTCCGATACGACCATCGTCTGCGACCATGTCGGCACGCCGCTCGGCATAGGCCGCTATGCGGGCAGGCGCGAGGAGCGTTTCGGCGTGTGGCGCGACAACATCCGCGAGCTCGCGAAATGTCTCAATGTCGTCGTCAAGCTCGGCGGGTTGCCGATGCCCTTCGCCGGCTGGCGCAAGCGCATGGCTGAGCCTCTGCCCTCGTCCGAAGCGCTTGCCGCGCAGTGGAAACCCTATGTCGAGACCTGCATCGAGGCCTTCGGGCCCGGCCGCTGCATGTTTGAGAGCAATTTCCCCGTCGATCGCTTCGGCGCCGATTACGTTTCGCTCTGGAACGCCTTCAAGCGCCTCGCTGCGAACTATTCGGCGAACGAAAAGACCGCGCTCTTCAGCGGCACGGCGAAGAGGGTTTATCGGCTCAACATTTGACTGTCATCCCCGGCCGAGCATTGCAAAGCAATGCGAGGGGAAGGGGACCCAGGCGAACCGGGAAGCCCATTTTCCTGCATTGCATTTTGATTCGGCGAGAACTTCGCAATACCTGAGCAGTCGAACGGCCTGGGTCCCCTTCCCTCGCATCGCGCATGGGATGCGCGCTGCTCGCCGGGGATGACAATCGTTATTTCATCAGTCCCGCGACGAACTCGCCGACCCCGATGAGGCGCGATCGGCGGGCGCGCTCGGCGTCGAGGATCGCCTTGATCTGCGACAGCGCGCGCTCGACGTCACGGTTGACGATCACATAGTCGTATTCCGGCCAGTGGCTGATCTCGTCGGCGGCTTTGGCCATGCGCCTGGCGACGATCTCTTCCGCATCCTGCGCGCGTTCCTTGAGCCGGCGCTCAAGCTCGGCATGGCTCGGCGGCAGGACGAAAACGCTCACCAGATCCTCGCGCGCGCGTTCCTTCAGCTGCTGCGCGCCCTGCCAGTCGATGTCGAACAGCACGTCGCGGCCCGACACCAGCGCGTCCTCGACCGGCCCTTTTGGCGTGCCGTAGCGGTGATCGAACACCACCGCATGCTCGAGGAAGGCGTCCTTCATGACCCAGCGCTCGAATTCGGCCGGCGTCACGAAAAAATAATCGCGGCCCTCCTTTTCGTTGGGGCGCTTCGGCCGCGTCGTCGCCGACACCGACAAGGTGATGTTCGCATCGCTCGCAAGCAGCATGCGCGAGAGCGTGGTCTTGCCGGCGCCGGACGGCGACGACAGAACGAGCATCAGTCCCCTGCGCTTGATGTCAGTCATCGAACCAGCCCCCAAAATCAAACACACGTCATCCTGAGGCGCCAGTCCGCGTCATGCTGAGGTGCGAGCGAAGCGAGCCTCGAAGCACGCGGACGGGCCTCGAAGGATGACGCGCTGGGCGCGAATCGCCTACTCCACATTCTGCGCCTGTTCGCGGAACTGGTCGATGGCGGCCTTGAGCGCAAGGCCGGCGCGCGTCAGCTGAATGTCCGAGGATTTGGAGCAGAGCGTATTGGCTTCGCGATTGAATTCCTGCGCCAGGAAGTCGAGCTTGCGCCCGACCGCCTCGCCCGAGGCGAGCAGGCTGCGCGCCTCGTGCACATGGGCCGCAAGGCGATCCAACTCCTCGCGAACGTCGGCGCGCATGGCGAGCAGCGCGACCTCCTGCGCCAGGCGATCGTCGGGCACGGCGCCCGGCTCGAGGATCTCCTTGATCTGCGCCTTCAATCGCGCGCGCATGGCTTCGGGCTGACAGGCTGCGAGCGCGGAGGCGGCGGCGACCAGCGCCTCGATCTCCCCCATTTGCGCGCCGAGCAGCGTCGCGAGCTTGGCGCCCTCGACCTTGCGGGCGCGCGCGAGCGAGTCGAAGGCGGAGGCCAGCGTCTCGAGAATCTGCGCGTCGCGCCGGGCGCGTTCGGCCGCATCGCCGAGGCCGCCCTCGTCCTGCACGATCACGCCCTTGAGCGCGAGCAGGCCGTCGACGCGGGCTGGCGCAAGTCCCGTTTCCGCGGCGATCTCTTTGGCGATGCGCACGGCGGAGGCGAGCGCGACCGGATCGATGCGCAGGCCGCGCGCGGCCTCCCCGCCCTCGAAGATCAGCGCGGCCTGAATGGTTCCGCGCCGAAACCGCTCGCTCGCGAGCATGCGCGCGGCCGGTTCGACGCCTTCGAAGCCCGGCGGAATTCTGAGCCGCAACTCCAGGCCCCGCCCGTTGACGCTCTTGACCTCCCAGCGCCAGCGCATGTCTTCGCGGCCGCCCTGCGCCTCGGCGAATCCGGTCATGCTCACGAGAGTCATCGGCGCGCCTCCACGATCGGACCTTAACGCGCGTGGCGCCGTTTCGAAAGTTTGCGCCTGTGGTGCGAGACGGGCGGGGGCGGAGGCGGAGCGGGATTTTCGATGGCGCGCCATTTCGCGACGTTTTTCTCGTGCTCTTCGACGGTGGCCGAGAACACATGCCCGCCGGTTCCGTCGGCGACGAAATAAAGGTCCTTCGAGTCGGCCGGATGGAGCACGGCCTCGAGCGAATCCTTTCCGGGATTGCAGATCGGCGTCGGCGGCAGCCCGTCGATGACATAGGTGTTGTGGGCGCTGGCGCGCTCGAGCTCGCTTTCGCGGATGCCGCGGCCGAGCGGATAGCCCTCGGAAATGTCGTAGATGACCGTCGGATCGGACTGAAGCTTCATGCCGAGACGCAGGCGATTGGCGAACACCGCCGCGATGTGCCGCCGCTCGGCGGGGATCGCCGTCTCCTTCTCGACGATGGAGGCCATGATCACGGCCTGTTCGGGCGTCTCATAGGGAAGGCCGGGCGCGCGCGCGGCCCACAGGCTGGCCAGAAGCGTCTCCTGCGCCTTGTTCATGCGCCTGAGAATGTCCGCGCGCGTCGCCCCGCGCGTGAAGAGATAAGTCTCGGGCAACAGGCTGCCTTCCGGCGGAACCTCGCCCGGATCGCCCACAAGCGCGGGGTCGGCGCGCACGAGCTCGAAAATCATCCGGCTGGTCAGCCCTTCGGCGACCGTCAGCTTGTGCTGGATCGAACGCCCGCTCACGAGGATGTCGGCGACGTCGGCCATGCTGACGCGCGCGGGAAATCCGTATTCGCCGGCCTTGAGCCGGCTCTGCAGCCCGCGCAGCCGGACTCCGGCGCCGAACAGCGCCGCGTTGGCGATAACGCCCGCGTCTTCGAGCCGGGCGGCGATGGTGGTGACGTGATCGCCGGGGTTGACAAGGACGACCTTGTAGGTCGGCGACGGGCCCGGGGCCTCGAAATTGACGCGCTCCCAAATCAGCGCCCCGCCCGCGGCGACGGCGACGAACAGCAAAAAGATCAGAAACCGCTTCATGTCGCGCCCGCCTCTGGCAGGCAGTATGTCATTGAACCGCGGTCAGGACGAGACAGGCGTTCGTGCCGCCGAAGCCGAAGGAGTTCGACATGGCCGACTTCACCTCGCGCTTGCGCGCGGCGTGCGGAACCAGATCGATCTGCGTCTGCACGTCGGGATTGTCGAGGTTGAGGGTCGGCGGAACGACCTGATCGCGCATCGCCAGCAGGCAGAAGATCGCCTCCACCGCGCCCGCCGCGCCCAGCAGATGGCCGATCGAGGATTTGGTGGAGGACATCGAGATTTTACCGGCGGCGTTGCCCATCAGCCGCTCGACGGCGCCGAGCTCGATGCCGTCCGCCATGGTCGACGTGCCGTGGGCGTTGACGTAATCGATGTCGGATGGCGAAAGGCCGGCGCGCTTCAGCGCCATCTTCATGGCCCGATAGCCGCCGTCGCCGTCCTCGGACGGCGCGGTGATGTGAAAGGCGTCGCCGGAGAGGCCATAGCCCTTCACCTCGCCGTAGATTTTCGCGCCGCGCGCCTTGGCGTGCTCGAATTCCTCGAGCATCACGATTCCGGCGCCTTCGCCCATGACGAACCCGTCGCGGTCCTTGTCATAGGGACGCGAAGCCTTTTCCGGCGCGTCGTTGAAGGCGGTCGACAGCGCGCGGCAGGCGTTGAAGCCGGCGATGCCGATCCGGCAGATGGCCGCTTCCGCGCCGCCCGCCAGCATCAGGTCCGCGTCGTCGAGCGCGATGAGCCGCGCGGCGTCGCCGATCGCGTGCGCGCCGGTGGCGCAGGCCGTCACCACCGCGTGGTTGGGGCCCTTGAAGCCGAATTCGATCGAGGCGTAGCCCGAGACCAGATTGATCAGACGTCCCGGAATGAAGAACGGAGAGACCCGTCGCGGACCCTTCTCATGGAGCAGTAGAGCGGTCTCGGCGATGCCGTTGAGCCCGCCGATGCCCGAGCCGATCAGCACGCCGGTGCGGTCGCGCTCCTCTTCCGTCTTGGGCACCCAGCCGGAATCGGCGACGGCCTGCTTGGCCGCCGCCAACCCGAAGAGAATGAAATCGTCGACTCGGCGCTGCTCCTTGGGGTCCATCCAGGCGTCGGCGTTGAAGGAGCCGTTCGAGCCGTCGCCCCTCGGAACCTGGCAGGCGATCTTGGTCGCCAGATCGGAGGTCTCGAACCCCTCGATCCGTTTTGCGCCGGACCTGGATGCGATGAGGCGAGACCAAGTCTCCTCCACCCCGCACGCCAGAGGCGTGACCAATCCCAGTCCTGTTACTACGACCCGACGCATCGCGGAGACGATCGGGCTTGCCTAGGCCGCCTGCTGCTTGTCGATATACTTCACCGCATCGCCGACCGTGACGATGGACTCCGCCGCGTCGTCGGGAATTTCAATTCCGAATTCTTCCTCGAACGCCATCACCAGCTCGACCGTGTCGAGGCTGTCGGCGCCCAGGTCTTCAATGAAAGAGGCGCTGTCGACGACCTTGTCGGCATCGACATTGAGATGGTCGACGACGATCTTCTTCACGCGCTCTGCAGTATCGCTCATGGGTTCAGGGACCTCTCGTTGCTGTGCATTCGCCGGCATTGATCTTTTTTTGCGGCCCGCGGCAAGGCCCGCACTGCGAACAGGTGCGGGGGTGGGAAAGTTCTGCTTGGTAACACAAAGCTTCCGCCCTCGCCACACACGACTTAACTCTTTGAATTACCGTCTAAATCATGGCCATTCCGCCATTGACCTGAAGGGTCGCTCCGGTCACGTAGGCGGCCTCTTCGCTCGCCAGATAAACCACGGCCGCGGCGATTTCCTCGGGCGCGCCCATGCGATTCGCCGGAATCCTCTGGCTGATGGCCTGCTTCTGCGCGTCCGTCAGCGCGTCGGTCATGGCGGTCGCGATAAAGCCGGGCGCCACGCAGTTGACGGTGATGTTGCGGCTGGCGACCTCGGCCGCCAGCGACTTCGACATCCCGACCAGCCCCGCCTTGGCGGCGGCGTAGTTGCCCTGCCCGGCGTTGCCCGTCTCGCCCACGACCGATGTGATGGACACGATCCGGCCCCAACGCTTCTTCATCATGCCGCGCAGCACGGCGCGCGACAGGCGGAAGGCGGCGGTGAGGTTCACGGCGATCACCTGATCCCACTCCTCGTCCTTCATGCGCATGAAGAGATTGTCGCGGGTGATGCCGGCGTTGTTGATTAGAATGTCGATGGAGCCGCCGAGCGCGGATTCGGCGGCCTTGGGCAGCGCTTCCACCGACGCCGCATCCGAGAGATTGCAGGTCGCGACATGGGCGCGCCCGCCGAGTTCGCTCTTCAACGCTTCCAGGGCTTCCGCGCGCGTGCCGGAGAGAACGACCGTCGCGCCCTGGCCGTGCAACGCTTTCGCGATCGCGCCGCCGATGCCGCTGGAGGCCCCGGTGACGAGTGCGGATTTGCCTGTCAGGTCAAACATGCGTTGCCTCTTTTCCTCTCCCCGAAAGGGGGAGGTCGATCCGGTCCTGAGCAAAAGCGAAGGACGCGGATCGGGTGGGGGTCATAATACGGCAGACTAGCATGATCCCTCCCCGGATCGCGCTCGCGCGATCCGAACCTCCCTTTGCAAGGGAGGGAATTCTCACAGCGTCCTCGCGAAAGCTTCAAGATCGGCGGGCGCATCGAGCGTGACGGTCTGCAATTCCCTGTCGATGCGCTTGACCATGCCGGTGAGCACCTTGGCGCCGCCCGCTTCCACCGTCGTTTCCACGCCGAAAGCGCGGAAGGCGAGCACGCTCTCGCGCCAACGGACGCGCGCCGTCACCTGCTCCACCAGAAGGCGGCGGATCGTTTCCGGCTCGCTCGTCTCGGCGGCGGTCACGTTGGCGACGACCGGAACCGACGGCGGACGGATCGTCACCTGCGCCAGCGCCTCGCGCATCTTGTCCGCCGCTGGCTGCATCAGCGGCGAATGGAACGGCGCGGAGACGTTGAGCGCCATCGCGCGCTTGACGCCCATCGCCTTGGCGATTTCGGGCGCCTTGTCGATCGCCGTTTTTGTCCCCGAGATCACGACCTGCCCGGGCGCATTGTCGTTGGCGACGACGCAGACGCCGCCCGTCGCCGCGGCGCATTCCTTGGCCAAGGCCTCGGCCTGATCGATCTCCGCGCCGAGCAGCGCGCTCATGCCGCCCTCGCCGACGGGGACCGCCGCCTGCATCGCCTGGCCGCGCAGCTTCAGGAGCCGCGCCGCATCGACGAGCGCGAATGCGCCGGCGGCGCACAGCGCGGAATACTCGCCTAGCGAATGGCCGGCGACGAGGCGCGCATGTCTGGCCAGATCGAGACCCGCCTCGCGCTCGAGCGCGCGGATCACCGCCATGCTCGCCGCCATGATCGCGGGCTGCGCGTTCTCGGTGAGGACCAGTTCGCTCTCCGGCCCCTCCCACATCAGCTTCGACAGACGCTGGCTCAGCGCATCGTCGACTTCCTGAAAGACCTCGCGGGCCGGCGCAAAGGCCTCGGCCAGGGCCTTGCCCATGCCGACCGTCTGGCTGCCCTGTCCGGGAAAGATGAATGCGCGAGTCATGGGGCGCGAGACAAATAAAGCGCGCGCGCCAAGTCAAGCGCGCGCGCCGCCGCAAAATCCGCCCGGCGCCGGCCAATTCCGCGCGGAGGCTGCGAACGTTCGGCAGTTTTCGTGCGCGAGTGTGGAGTATTGGCGAAGGATTCGATTAATACCTTCAACGTAAACTAGTGAAATCGACATCGCACGCTTTCGGGAGAAGGCGCATTGTCCAACCCCGGTTCGATTTCCGTGCAGCGCGCGCCCCATGACAAGCGCGAACACAAGCGCGTGCGCATGGCGCTCAAAAGCAAGCTCTTCATTCCGGCCGAAGGGGCGACCGTGGATTGCGAGGCGGTCGATCTTTCGGCGGGCGGCGCGGGCGTGCGCTGCGAGGACGCACCGCCGCTCAGCGCCTTCGTCGTTCTCTATGTGGACGGCTTCGGGCGCTACGAGGCGGTGACCACCCGCTTCGTGAACGGAGTGGTGGGCCTGAAATTCCTCGTCGGCGAATCCAAGCGCAAGCGCCTCGTCGAAAGGCTGAACCGGTTCGTCGAATCCGGCCTTGTCGGCGTCACGCGGCTGCGCGCGCATGAGCGCGTTCCCAAGACCAAGCCGCTCTTCTTCGTCAGGCCGAACGGCGAGGAGATCGCCTGCGAAGTCATCGACATTTCGCTTCAGGGCCTTTCGCTGAGGACCGCGGGCCGGCCGCCGGTCAACGAGCTCATCCGGATCGGTCAGACCTATGGGCGCGTCGTGCGCCATCACGCCGAGGGCGTGGCCGTCGAATTCATACTTGCGGACGACGTCCGCGCCATAGCCTGAGGCGAAGCGATGTCGATCGACCGGGCGGTGCGCAGCCTGAGCGGCCTGAACGGCGCCTCTTCGAGCCGGGTGCTCAATCTGGCGGCCATCTCCATCGCGCGCGCGGGCGACCCGGGCCACAAGAAGAATCCATTCTTCGAATCGCCGGTCCTCAACAGCTCCATCGTCCTCAAGCACCGGCTGAGGGCCGACGAGACCGATCTCTTCGCGACCAGCAGATCCATCGGCACCAAGGTGATCGTGCCGTTCGAAAAGACCGATCTGCGCGCCGGCGGACGTTCGCTGTTCGTCGGCCAGCGCGGCTACGAAAATCTGCTGAATGAGGTGGGAAACTACCGCGACAAGACCAGCCTCAACCGGGACATGGAAGTGCTGCGCCTGCTCGACGGCCTGCCCTCGCTCGATCCGTTCCTGCTGCGCGAGCAGCTCAAGGCGGCCGATATTCACCCGGACGCCTGCTATTTCGCCATCTCTCCCGCCGACCAGCAGCGGATGTTCGACTACGCCGCGCAGGAGATCCGCCAGCTCACCGGGCTCGCGCTCAACCGGGCGAGCGGCAAGCGCGACGCTTCGACCGCCAAGATGGTCGAGGCGCTGCTCTCCAACGAAGGTCCGGAGCGGCTCGATCCCATCCGCGCGGCGCTGCGGCTCGAGCCCGATCGGTTCAGCGAGGGCGTCTTCAGCTGGCGCGGCTTTCTCTATTACAAATGGTGCCTCCAGGAATTCTGGCCGCGCATCGTCAAGGTGCTGCGCGACATCAAGGTGATCCGCCCGATGGGCAAGATGGACGCCGAGCAGTCGAAATTCCTGGCCGACATCAAGCGCTCGCTGATCCTGGGCGTGAAGGCGAGCAGCGAGGAAGTGCGCAAGGTCCTCGCGGTTTACGACAACGCATACGCCCAGCTCATCGAGCGGCAGGACCCCAAAGTGTTCCGCGAATTCCTGCTCGATGCGCCGGAGCTGTTCGTGGAGCTGGGCGAGAAGATCGGGCTGATGTCGCATGTCGCAAGCTTCTGGCAGTACCGCTTTCCGGAAGGCGCGCCGCGCACCGCCGACGTCGAGGAGCTGGTGACGATCTTCCAGGATTTCACCCAGAGTTTCGGCGCGCAGCTGAAGCACGCCGCCTGAAACCCGAGGGCCAAGGGCCTGTTCCCTTGCCCTTGCCCCGCCGCTCCCCTATAAGCCGGCCCTTCACGGCGGCTGCGGTCGCGGGAGGCCCCCGGATCAACGATCCTTCGGGCCCATGCCGGAGGTCCGGCGTCCCTTGCGAACCACGGTCCGGCCGGGCATCCCGCCCGCCTGGATTCCGCAGCCAAAACAGGGAGTTGACGGGATGGCTCTATACGAGCATCTCCTGATCGCGCGCCAGGACATCAGCGCGCAGCAGGTGGACGCGCTGGCGACCCACCTCAAGACCATCGTCGAAGGCGAAGGCGGCAAGGTCGAGAAGCAGGAATATTGGGGCCTGCGCGGGCTTGCCTACCGCATCAAGAAGAACCGCAAGGGGCATTACGTGCTCCTCAACATCAATGCGCCGTCCAAGGCGATCGTCGAGCTCGAGCGGCAGAACAAGATCAACGAAGACGTGCTGCGCTACATCACCGTGAAGGTCGACGCCTTCGAGCAGTCTTCCAACAAGAACCGCCGCGACGATCGCGGCGAGGCCAAGCCGGAAACGGCCGAAACCGAGGAGGCCGCACGATGAGCAGCGCCGGATCCCGCGACGGCGGCGACAAGCGCCGTCCCTTCTTCCGCCGCAAGAAGACGTGCCCGTTCTCGGGCGCCAATGCGCCGAAGATCGACTACAAGGACACCAAGCTTCTGCAGCGCTTCATCTCGGAGCGCGGCAAGATCGTGCCCTCGCGCATCACCGCCGTGTCCTCGGGCAAGCAGCGCCTGCTCGCCAAGGCGATCAAGCGCGCCCGCTACATGGCGCTTTTGCCTTACGTCGTGAAGTAGGAGAACGGCGATGCAAGTGATCCTGCTCGAAAGAGTCGAAAAGCTCGGCCAGATGGGCGACGAAGTCCGCGTCAAGGACGGCTTCGCGCGCAACTATCTTTTGCCGCAGAAGAAGGCGCTGCGGGCCAACAAGACCAACCGCGAATATTTCCAGTCCCAGCGCGCGCAACTCGAGGCGCGCAACCTGGAGCGCAAGTCCGAAGCCGAGAAGGTGTCGGCCAAGCTGGACGGGCAAGGCTTCACGATTCTGCGCCAGGCGGGCGACCGCGGCCAACTCTATGGCTCCGTTTCCCCGCGCGACATCGCCGAGGCCATCACCGCCGGCGGCTTCAGCGTCAACCGCACGCAGGTCGCGCTCGAAAAGCCGATCAAGGAGATCGGCAAATATTCGATGAGCGTCGTGCTGCACCCGGAAGTGCGGGTGAAGGTGTCGATCGTCGTCGCCCGCACCGAGGACGAAGCCGAGCGCATCGCGCGCGGCGAGGACGTGCTCGCCGAGAAGACCGAAGAGGAAGAGGCCAAGGCCGCCGCCGAGGAAGTCTTCGAAGAGGGCGCAGGTCCGCGCGAGGGCGAAGCGGAAAAAGCCGAGGCGGAACCGGAGTAGCGGCGCCGACGCCGAGATCCGGCGGTCCGCGCCGCCGCTCGCGCGCCGCGGTTCGATCGTCCGTCGGCGCCGGAGTGAATTGCATTCGGTCGCGCTGCGCTCATGCTTCGACAAGCTCATGATTCGACCGGCTCAGCATGAGGATTTGGGAAAACGTCTCACCCTGAGCCCGTCGAAGGGTGAGGAAGGCGATTCCATCCGAACGGAATTGCGCTAGTCGGTCTGCGCCGGTTCGCCCGCCCACACCGCGTCGCGAGCGCGGTCGCCGCAATGCGCGCACAGGCGCTCGGCCTCCTCCTCGCGCCCGATCCAGCGCAGCTTGATGATCCGCTTGCGCAGCGCCGCGCTTTCCGGCGCCTCGAATGGCGAATTGGTCTCGCGTGCCCGTTCCACGTCGTCCTCCGTGTCTGTCGCCGCCTGCATGCGCACATGATCCTTCGCGCCCGCTCGTCGCCGGTCCGCGGAATCTGTCAAAGGCGCAATGCGGCGATGATCCAGCGTCCGACTTGCCCGCGATAACCGAAGGGCCAACGCCAGCAGGACGCGCGCGTTCCAGCCGCGCCGGATTACATTTTTCGCTATCCGGCCTCGCTGCCGCCGGACTCGCAACGAGCCTGCGTACGGCGCATTTGCGGGCGCCCGCGCGCCGTCAAATCGCAATTGGCCCAAGGCTTCCGCGGAGTTTTCCGCGCCCTCGTCTCGGGGGCTGAACCGGTCTATGCTGCGCCTGCGAAAGAAGGAGGCGCCCCATGTCGGCCGTCGTCGAGACCAAGCGCGTGACCGTGCCGGAGATCCGGGCGCACAAGAACGCAAAGCCCGTGGTGTGCCTGACCTGTTATCACGCCCACACCGCGCGGCTGCTCGACAGCCATGTCGACTTGATGCTGGTGGGCGACAGCCTCGGCAATGTGATGCACGGGCTTGAGACCACGATACCTGTGACTCTCGACATGATGATCACCGCCGGCAAAGCGGTGATGCGCGGCTCGAAACACGCCCTCGTCGTCGTCGACATGCCCTTCGGAACCTATGAGGAAAGCCCGCAGATCGCCTTTCGCAACGCCGTCGCGGTGATGAAGGAGACCGGCTGCCAGGCCGTCAAGATGGAGGGCGGGGCGCGGCTCGCCGAAACCATCCATTACCTGGTCCAGCGCGGCATTCCGGTGATGAGCCATATCGGACTTACGCCGCAGAGCTTCAACACCATGGGCGGATTCAAGACCCAGGGCCGCACCGAGGCCGAATGGCCCGCCATCGAAGCCGACGCCCAGGCCGTGTCCGAGGCCGGCGCGTTCTCGGTGGTGCTCGAAGGCATGGCCGAGCCCCTCGCCGCCAAGATCACGCGCCAGATCGACATTCCCACCATCGGCATCGGCGCCTCGGCGGAGTGCGACGGCCAGATCCTGGTCATGGAGGACATGCTGGGGCTCAATCCCAACCCGCCCAAATTCGTCCGCCAATACGCCAATCTCGGCGCGGACATAGAGGCTGCGGTCAAGGCCTACGCCAAAGACGTGCGGGAGCGCCGCTTCCCCGGCAAGGAAAATGTCTACGCGATGAAGAAGACGGCCTGACCGGGGCTTTTCGGGGCGCCGCGAGGCCCCGGCGCGCGCCTAACCGATATGCAAGTTGCCATCGTCCGCGGGTCCGGCTAATTATCGCGGCCCGTCAAAGGTTTGCGGCGGAA
This sequence comes from Rhizomicrobium sp., assembly GCA_035549135.1. Taxonomy (GTDB): domain Bacteria; phylum Pseudomonadota; class Alphaproteobacteria; order Micropepsales; family Micropepsaceae; genus Rhizomicrobium. Next base: position 22,934 of record DASZRM010000038.1, read on the forward strand.
TTCTCCGCGCGCCGTCCTCAAAGAGGAACTTCGCCTTGTCCGACATCTTTCACGAAGTCGAAGAGGACGTTCGCCGCGAGCGGTACGAAAAGCTCTGGAAACAGTACGGCGATTACATCATCGCCGGCGTGGCGGTGATCGTGATCGGCGTCGCCGGCTACAAATTCTATCAGCGCTACGAGTACGACCAGCGCCTGAGCGCGTCGACCGCCTTCAACGCCGCCCAGACCGAGGCCGGCGCGCGCAACACCGCGGGCGCGGCCTCGGCCTTCGGCAAGCTCGCAAAGACAGCGCCCTCCGGTTATGCGGCCATATCGAAACTCGCCGAAGCGGACGCGCTCTACGCGTCCGGCAACGACGCCGACGCCATCGCGATCTACAAGTCGATCGCCGCGCAGGGCGGCAGCGCCCTTGCCGACGTGGCGCGCATTCGCGCGGCATGGGCCACTGTCGAAAGCGTTCCCAAATCGCAGATTGAGACGCTGCTGGCGCCCCTCACCGATCAGACCAATCCCTGGCGCTTTGCGGCGCGCGAAATCCTCGCCTATGCGGACTATCGCGCCGGCGCTCTGGGCCAGGCCGAGACGGAGTTCAGCCTTCTGGCCGCCGACTCGAATGCGCCGCAATCCCTGCGCGGGCGCAGTCGGGCGATGGCGTCGTTCCTCAAGGCCGGGGGCGATAAGGAGTACGGCACGGTGCCGCCGCTGCAGCCGCAGGCTCCGGCTCAGCCGGCCAGGGCGAACGGCAAGCCATGAACCGACGCGCGTTGGCTCCCGCCGCGGCGCTCGCCGCCGCAGCGTTCGTTCTGGCGGGATGTTCCCTGTTCGACGGCATGAGCGGCTGGTTCTCGCCGGCCGGGCGGCCCTCCAAGCTCAAGGGCGAGCGCATCTCGGTCATGTCGATGGACGAGACGCTCAAGCCCGATCCCGCGCTCGCCGGCGTCGATGTGACGCTCCCGCCGCCCTATCGCAACGATGACTGGGCGAATCCCGGCGGCTACGCCACCAACGCGCTCTATCACCTGGAGGCCAAGGGCCCGTTGCGCCAGATCTGGACGCAGCAGGCCGGCAAGGGCTCCGACTCCGATTCGCGGCTGACGGCGCCGCCCATCGTCGCCGGCGGCGCGGTCTACGTGCTCGACGCCGAGTCCCATGTCTTCGCGTTCAATGCCGACACCGGCCGGCCGCTCTGGGACAGAAGCGTCGCGCCAACCGGAAAGAGCAATTTCTGGAACGACGCGACTCTCGGACTCTTCGGCGCCAATACCTCCGTCGATCCCACCAAGGGCGCGGGCGGAGGTCTGGCCTGCGACGAAGGCAAGCTGTTCGTGACCACCGGATTTGGCGACGTGATCGCGCTCGATCCCAAGACCGGCCGCAAGCTTTGGACCACCAATCTCGGCGTGCCGATCATCAATGCGCCCGTGGCCAATGGCGGCCGGGTCTTCGTTTCGAGCCAGGACAACCACTTCTACGCCCTCGCCCAGACCGACGGACGAAAGCTTTGGGATCACCGGGGCATCGAGGAGTCGGCCGGCATTCTTGAAAGCACCAGCGCGGCGGTGGCCGGCGAATTCGTGATCGCGCCTTACACCTCGGGCGAACTCTATGCGCTGCGCGTGCAGAACGGGCGCCCCGCCTGGAACGACACGCTGACAAGCTCGGGCGGGGTGACGGCCCTGTCCGAACTCGACGACATTGCGGGCCGCCCGGTCGTCGATCGCGACCTGGTGATCGCGATCAGCCATTCGGGCGTGATGGCGGCCATCGGCCTGAACTCGGGCGACAGGCAATGGTCGCGCGATGTCGGCGGCATCCAGACGCCCTGGGTCGCCGGCGATTACGTCTACGTTCTGTCGTCCGAAGAACAGGTGATCTGCCTGACGCGCAAGGATGGCCGCGTGAAGTGGACCCACCAGCTCACGCGCTGGGAGGATCCGACCGACAAATCCGATCCGGTTGTTTGGGCGGGACCGGTTCTCGTTTCCGATCGGCTGATCCTCGTGTCCTCCGAGGGTTACGCCGTGTCCCTGTCGCCCTACACCGGCGATCTGATGGGCCGCATCGAGATTCCGAGCTCGGCGTATATTGCCCCCGTGGTGGCGAACGACACGCTCTACATCTGGACCAACGACGCCGAATTGGTGGCGTTGCGCTGACGCGCCATGGCGCTCGCCGTCGCCATCGTCGGGCGCCCGAATGTGGGCAAGTCGACCCTGTTCAACAGGCTCGCCGGCAAGCGGCTTGCGCTGGTGCACGACACGCCCGGCGTCACGCGCGATCGCCGCGAGGCCGAGGTCGAGTTCTCCGGGCTGAACCTTAGACTGATCGACACCGCCGGATTCGAGCCGGGCGGAAAGCACGACCTTGCGGCGCGCATGCGCGCCCAGACCGAGGCCGCCATCGCCGAAGCCGATCTCTGTCTCTTTGTGATCGATGCGCGCGCCGGCGTGACGGCCGGCGACGAGGAGATCGCCGGGCAATTGCGACGCTCGGGCAAGCCCGTGGCGCTCATCGCCAACAAGTGCGAGGGCGCGGGCCCGCATGTCTATGACGCCTGGCGGCTGGGGCTGGGCGAGGCGCTGGAGGTGTCGGCCGAACACAATCTCGGAATGGAGCAGATCGCCGAGGCGCTTTCGCCTTTCGCGGAGGAGGAGGGCGAAGCCGCGTCCGCCGAGCTCGAACAGCGTGCGTTGAAGCTGGCGATCGTGGGCCGGCCGAATGTCGGCAAGTCGAGCCTGTTCAACCGGCTGCTGGGGAGCGAGCGGTCCCTCACCGGCCCCGAACCCGGCCTGACGCGGGATGCGGTCGCGGCGCGCTGGGAGCATGGCGGCCGGACGATCCTGCTTCACGACACCGCCGGACTTCGCAAGCGCGCCCGCGCCGCCGGGCATCCTCTGGAACAGCTGTCGATCGAAAGCACGCTCGAAGCCATTCGCTTCGCAGACTGCGCGATCGTCACGCTCGACGCGACCCAGCCTTTCGAGAAGCAGGATCTGATCATCGCCGACCTCATCGAAAAGGAAGGGCGGGCGGTAGTGTTCGCGGCGAACAAATGGGATCTGACGGAAGCAAGTCCCGGCGCGATCGGACGGCTGGCCAGAACCCGCGACGAGGCGCTGCCGCAGCTTGCGGGCGCGCCGCTCGTGGCGGTTTCGGCGCGCACCGGAGAAGGCGTCGAGCGGCTGTTGCCGGCGGTTTTGGACGCCGACCGCGCCTGGAACGCGCGCGTCGCGACCTCGCCGCTAAATCGGTTTCTGGAGGCGGCGCTCGCCCGCCATCCGCCGCCGGCGATCCGTGGCCGCCGCGTGCGCATCCGTTACATCACCCAGCCGAAAACGCGGCCTCCGACCTTCGCTGTGTTCGGAAATCAGCTCAAAGAACTTCCGGAGTCCTATTTGCGCTATCTGACGAACGGATTGAGAGAGGCCTTCCGCCTACAGGGCGCGCCGATCCGGCTGCGGCTGCGTTCGGGGACGAACCCCTATGCGGGCGGCTGAGCGGCGAAGCTCACAAGCTCGCCGTTCCTGACGCAGGCCGGCGACAGAAGCTCGACGATCAGCGGCGCGACGGCTTCGGGCGGCCTGAGGTTCTGGGGATCTTCGCCCGGCATCGCTCGCGCCCGCATCGCGGTGCGCAATGGCCCGGGATTGAGAAGATTGACCTTGACGCTCGTTCCTGCGCACTCGGCCGCGTAGGTGAGCGCCAGCGACTCCAGCGCCGCCTTCGCCATGGCGTAGGCTCCCCAATAGGGCCTGTGAACGCGCGCCGCTCCGGAACTCACGAACAGGACGCGCGCCGCAGGGGACGCGCGCAGAAGCGGATCGAGCGAACGGATCAGCCGCCAATTGGCGGTGACGTTCACGTCCAGCGCTTCCTGGAAAATCTTCGGTTCGAGATGGCTGAGCGGCGTGATCGCCCCCAGCGCGCCGGCGTTTCCCAGGAACGCGTCCAATCTGCCCCAGCGTTCGAAGATCGACGCCCCCAGCCGGTCGAGCGCGGGAAAGTCGCGCAGGTCGAGCGGGACGAGCGTCGCCGATCCGCCGGCCTTGCGGATTTCGTCATCCGCCTCTTCGAGCCCGCCGACGGTTCTGGCCACGAGGATGACATGCGCTCCCGCCGCCGCCAGCGCGACGGCCGCCGCCCGACCGATGCCGCGCGAGGCGCCTGTGACGAGCGCGATGCGATCGGAGTGCGGCTTGTTCATGCGGCGGGAACCGGAATTTCTAGCTCGGGCATGCGGGCGGCGATTGGGTTCCTCTCGGCCGGGCGCGGGCCGTCCGGCCGCGTCAAGCGACGTCGGCGAGCAGCGAAAGCTGGCCTTCCTTGCGGCCATCGGCGAGGTCGGGCAGAGAAATCGGATAGGACCCCGAAAAACAGGCGTCGCAGAAGCGCGGCGCGGCGGCGTCGCGGCCCGGCTCTCCCATCGCCCGGTAAAGACCTTGCATCGACACGAAGGCGAGGCTGTCCGCGCCGATGAAGCGGCGCATCTCCTCCACATCCATCCGGTGCGCGAGCAGATCGTCGGTGTTGGGCGTGTCGACGCCGTAGAAGCAGGAATGCGTGGTCGGCGGGCTGGCGACGCGGAAATGGACCTCCGCCGCGCCGGCGTCGCGCACCATCTGCACGATTTTTTTCGATGTCGTGCCGCGAACGATGGAATCGTCGATCAGCACGACGCGCTTGCCCGCCAGCGTCGCGCGGTTGGGGTTGTGCTTGCGGCGGACCCCGAAATGCCGGATGCCGTCGGTGGGCTCGATGAACGTGCGCCCGACATAGTGATTGCGGATGATCCCCATTTCGAACGGGATCTTCGCCGCCTCCGCGTAACCGAGCGCGGCCGGAACGCCGGAATCGGGGACCGGGATGACCATGTCGGCGTCGGCTCTCGCCTCGCGCGCCAGTTCCTCGCCGATGCGCTTGCGGGCGGCGTAGACATTGCGCCCTTCCACCATCGAATCCGGCCGCGCGAAATAGATGTATTCGAACACGCAAAACCGGTGCGGCTGGCGATTGAACGGACGAAAGGACTCGACCCCGTCCTTGGTGATGACCACCATCTCGCCCGGTTCGACGTCGCGCACAAAGGCGGCTCCGATGATGTCGAGCGCGCAGGTCTCGGAAGCCAGGATCGGCGCTCCGTCGAGATCGCCCAGAACCAGCGGCCTTACGCCCCATGGGTCCCGCACGCCGATCAGCTTCTTGGAGGTCAGGGCCACCAGCGAATAGGCGCCGGTCACCTGCTTGAGCGCATCGATCAGACGATGCACCACCGGTCCGAACTTGCTGCGCGCGGCCAGGTGTATGATAACCTCGGTGTCCGAAGTCGACTGGAAGATCGCGCCTTCGCGCACCAGGTCTTCGCGCAGGATCCGGGCGTTGGTGAGATTGCCGTTATGCGCAAGCGCGACTCCGCCGCCTGCGAGATCGGCGAACATCGGCTGGATGTTGCGCGCGCCCGATCCGCCCGCCGTCGAATAGCGATTGTGGCCGATCGCGAAGGAGCCCTTGAGCTTCTCCACACGGGCGCTGTTCCGGCCGCCGAATATGTCGCCGACCAGACCGGCGTGGCGCTCCGCGATGAACTGGCCGTTGTCGTAGGTGACGATGCCCGAGGCTTCCTGGCCGCGATGCTGAAGCGCATGCAGGCCAAGAACGGTCAGCGCGCCGGCGTCGGGATGGCCGAAGACGCCGAAAACGCCGCACTCCTCGTGAAGGGCGTCGTCGTCGGGCGGTCCGTGGCCGGGGATAGCCGTCATCGGTCGTCGCTTCCGCCGGTCGTTTCGATGAGCCTGTCTAACGCGCGACGATCCTGCGCGCCATAGGATTTTTCGGCGCGTTTTGGCGCGCTTTGGGGCCTTGCGCGCGGGACCGGCGCGGCGGCCGGCCCGCTCTCCCCGGACCCGACATCGGCGCGCGCCGTCTGGATGTGCTGATCCGGCACAAGCGAGAGGATCGCCTGGGCCGAACCCCTGATGAGCGGCAGCGAGCGCGATTGCGCGAGCCAGTCAGGCTGGCTGCGCACCGGCGTAATGTAGGAATAGGCGATATAGGCGAGCCCCACGATCGCAAGGCCGCGCACAAGGCCGAAGACCGCTCCCAGCGAGCGGTCGAGCGTGCCGACCGGCGAGTTCTTGACCGATTGGGCGAAGCGAAAGCTCATGAACGACAGCGGGATGAGCACGACCATGAAGATCAGCGCATAGCCGACGATCATGCCCAGGAATGGCGGGGACACGAGATGCCGCGCCAGCGGAGCGAGTTTCGGTCCGAAGAACAGGGTCGCGAAAGCCGCCGCCGCCCAGGCGAAGATCGACAGGGTCTCCGACACGAAGCCGCGGTAGGTCGCATAGACCGCGGACACGATCACGACCAGCACGACGATCGGATCGAGATAGGTGATGCCCAGCGCGCTCATGATTCTATTCTAGCACGGCCGGCCGCGGCCCGCGCTGCGGTCGCGCCGGCGCCGCGAGAATCGAAAGGACATCGGCCACCGTCTTAACCTCCATTAATGCAAGCCCCGTGTCCGAAAGCCGCCCGCCGCCTTGAAGAATCGCCGACTTGAAGCCCAGCTTTTTCGCCTCCTTCAGCCGCAGTTCCGTTTGCGGCGCCGTGCGGATATCGCCCGAAAGCCCGATTTCGCCGAAAAACACTGCGTCGCGATCCAGGGGACGACCCTGAAAGGCCGACACCAGCGCGGCCGCGGCGGCCAGGTCCGCCGCCGGCTCGTTCACCTTCAGCCCGCCGGCCACGTTCAGATAGACATCGTGCCCGCTCAATCCAAGGCCGCCGCGCGCGTCGAGCACGGCGAGCAGCATGGCGAGCCGGCCCGAATCCCATCCGACGACGGCGCGCCTTGGCGTGCCATAGCCCGCCGGGGCGACAAGCGCCTGAATCTCCATGAGCAGGGGCCGCGTGCCTTCGATGCCTGCGAAGACGGCGACGCCAGGCGCCGGCGAGCCGCGATCGCCCAGAAACAGCGCGGACGGATTTGGCACCTCGACGAGCCCCTTGCCCGTCATCTCGAACACGCCGATCTCGTCGGTCGCGCCGAAGCGGTTCTTCACGGTGCGCAGGATGCGGAACTGGTGACCGCGTTCGCCTTCGAAATAGAGCACCGCGTCGACGAGATGCTCGACCGCTTTCGGTCCCGCGATCTGACCGTCCTTGGTGACGTGGCCGACGAGAACGATCGCCGCGCCCGTCGATTTCGCATAGCGCACGAGGTCGAACGAGGCGGCGCGCACCTGCGCGATCGTGCCGGGCGCCGCCTCGAAGGCGCTCGTCCAGATCGTCTGAATCGAATCGATGGCGATGAGGTCGGGAACCGGACCGGCCTCCAGCGTCGAAAGGATGTCTTCCACGCAGGTGGCCGAGCCGAGCGACACGGGCGCCTCGCTCAGCCCCATCCGCGCCGCGCGCAGGCGTACCTGCGCCATCGCTTCTTCGCCGGAGATGTAGACGGCGCGGCCCCCGGCTCTCGCGTAGGCCGCCAGCGCCTGAAGGATGAGAGTGGATTTTCCGATGCCCGGATCGCCGCCGACCAGAAGCGCCGAGCCGGCCACCAAGCCGCCTCCGCAGACGCGATCGAACTCCGAAATCCCGGTGGCGCGCCGCGCTGGATGCTCGTCGTCCGTTTTCAGGTCTTCGAGCGCGAACGGCCTGCCGCGAATGCGCCGTCGCGCATCGCCGCCGCTGGGCGGCGCGGCGCCCTCCTCTGCGATCGTGTTCCAGCCGCCGCAGGCGTCGCACTTGCCCGACCATTTTGAATGGACGGCGCCGCAGGATTGGCAGACATAGGACGCGGAGCCCTTCGCCATTTTCCTACCCTCTCCTTGAGGGTCGAGGCAGCGACAGCGCGCCGAGGTCGACAATTTGCGCGCGCAGCGAGCAAATTTCGGGGAGGGGCCCACTTCCGAAGCTGTTTCCCCTCCCCGAAAAACGCTGCCGCGTTTTTCGACCCTCCCTCAAGGGGAGGGTTGGAAGAATCGCGCAGAGGACTTCGCCGCCCATGATTCGATCATAGCACGGGCGTCAAGAGGCCGCGGTCAGCGCCGCACTTCCATCTTGATCGGGCCTTCGGCGCGGCCGTGGATGAATTGTTCGACATAGGGGTTGCCGCTGCGGTCGATCTCGGCGGTCGGCCCCTGCCAGATGATCTTGCCCTGATAGAGCATGGCGATGCGGCTGGCGATCTTGCGCGCGCTCGTCATGTCGTGGGTGATCGAAAGCGTCGTCGCCCCGACATCCTTCACCGTATTGATGATCAGGTCGTTGATGACGTCG
>DASZRM010000039.1:0-4466 GCA_035549135.1 Rhizomicrobium sp.
CCGAGCCAGCAAACGTCGTAGAACGCATAGCAGGAGAGCCCGGCGCAGACGAACAGCGCGGCGGTCGTGATCAACTCCGAGGGGCGGGCGCCGATGACACGGCCGAACAGGCCGGCGATGGCCGAGGCGATGATGGGAAGAAAAACTATAGCTTGATACATTCGCCCCTCAGCCCTTCATCACATTTACGTCCTCGACGTCGATCGAGCCGCGGTTGCGGAAATAGATCACGAGGATGGCGAGGCCGATGGCCGCCTCGGCCGCGGCGACGGTGAGCACAAACATCGCCATAACCTGCCCGGCCAGGTCGTGGAGATAGGCCGAATAGGCGACGAAGTTGAGGTTGACGGCGAGCAGGATCAACTCGATCGACATCAGGATCACGATCACGTTCTTGCGGTTCAGGAAGATGCCGAACACGCCGATCGTAAACAGGATCGCCGCCACCGTGAGATAGCCGCCAAGGCCGACCGCCATCACGCGCCCTCCCCCGGTTTGGCGTCGACCAGCGCCATAGCGGTCTCGGGCGTTCGCGCATTCTGCGCGCGAATGGACTGGCGCCGCACGCCGGGGCGCCGCCGCAGCGTCAGCACGATCGCGCCGATCATCGCCACCAGCAGGACAAGGCCCGCAATCTGGAAGTAGTAGACATAGTCGGTGTAGATGATGCGACCGAGCGCGGCCGCATTACTGACGCCCGCAGGCGTCGCGCTCGCCAGCGCCCCCTTCGAGGCCGGCGCCATGACCCAGGCGCCCGCCACCATCACCAGCTCCGCCAGCAGCGCCAGCCCGATCAGCCCGCCGATCGGCAGATATTGCAGCGCGCCGCTCTTAAGCTCGGCGAAATCGACGTCGAGCATCATCACGACGAAGAGGAACAATACCGCAACCGCGCCTACATAGACGACCACCAGGATCATCGCCAGGAACTCGGCGCCCATCAGCACGAACAGTCCCGCCGCGTTGAAGAACGCGAGGATCAGGAACAGCACGGAGTGCACCGGATTGCGCGCCGCGATCACCATGAACGCCGCCGCGATCAGCACCGCCGAAAACAGATAGAAAGCGATCGCCTGGAAGATCATGGCGCGCGCCCCGTCGAGGCTTCGTGCGCGCCATGCTGAGGCGCGAGCGGTCGGTGGCGCCAGCGCACCGACAGCCTCGAAGCGCGCGCGCGAAGCGCATCAGCGTGACGTGCGTGATCGAGACTCATCTGTACGGCGCATCCAGTTCGAGATTGCGCGCGATCTCGCGCTCCCAACGGTCGCCGTTCGAGAGCAGCCGCTCCTTGTTGTAGTAGAGCTCCTCGCGCGTTTCGGTCGAATATTCGAAATTCGGTCCCTCGACGATGGCGTCGACGGGGCACGCCTCCTGGCAAAATCCGCAATAGATGCACTTCACCATGTCTATGTCGTAGCGCGTCGTGCGACGGCTTCCGTCCTCGCGCGGCTCGGCCTCGATGGTGATGGCCTGCGCCGGGCAGATCGCCTCGCAAAGCTTGCAGGCGATGCAGCGTTCCTCGCCGTTCGGATAGCGGCGCAATGCGTGCTCGCCACGGAAGCGCGGGCTGATCGGCCCCTTCTCGAACGGATAGTTCAGCGTCGCCTTCGGCGCGAAGAAGTAGCGGATGGAAAGCGCAAACCCCTTGAGGAATTCCCAGAAGAAGATCGAGCGCGCCGCGCGGTCTAGAAAGGCCATCAAGCGCCTCCATGGCGGACGAATGCCACCCACGCCGCCGTCACCAGAACCCACAACAGCGAAGTCGGCAGGAACACCTTCCAGCCGAGCCGCATCAGCTGGTCGTAGCGGTAGCGCGGCACCATCGCGCGCACCACGGCGAACAGGAAGAAGAAGAACCACAGCTTGACGACGAACCAGATGACGCCTGGGATCGCGTTCAGCGGCCAGACGTCGAGCGGCGGCAGCCAGCCGCCGAAGAACAGGATCGAGACCATCGCGCTCATCAGGCAGATGTTGAGGAATTCCGCCAGGTAGAAGAGCAGGAATGGCGTGGAGGAATATTCGGCGAAATAACCGGCCACGAGCTCCGATTCCGCCTCCACGAGATCGAAGGGCGGGCGATTGGTCTCGGCGATGGCCGACACGAAGAAGATCGGCAGCATCGGAAACAGGATCGAGAACACGTTCCAATGCAGGAACGACAGCGGTCCGGAAGCCTGCTGCGCCCGCACGATGTCCGAAAGATTCAGCGATCCGGCGAACAACAGCACCGTCACGATGACGAAGCCGATGGAAACCTCGTAGGAGACCATCTGCGCCGCAGCCCGGCAGGCCGACAGGAACGGATACTTCGAGTTCGACGCCCAGCCGGCCATGATGATGCCGTAGACGCCGAGAGACGAGATGGCGAAGAGATAGAGGATGCCAACATTGATGTCGGCGAACACCCAGCCATTGTCGAGCGGCACCACCGCCCAGGCGGCGAAGGCGAGCGTGGCGCTGACGAGCGGCGCCAGGATGAAGATCACCTTGTTGGCGCCCGCGGGGATGATCACTTCCTTGATGAGGTACTTGCCGAGGTCGGCGAAGCTTTGCAGCAGCCCGAAGGCGCCCACCACATTGGGGCCGCGCCGCATCTGCACCGCTGCGAAGATCTTGCGGTCGTAAAGCAGGATGAACGCGACCATGACGAGCAGGCTGACGAAGAAGATCGCCATTGTGGCGACCTGGCTGATCGTCCAGGCCCAGGGATAGGCCATGTGCTGCTGAAGGGCGTGAACGAACAACATGCCCTACTCCGCCGCCATCTTCGCCGCCTTGGCGACGAATTCCTTGCTGCACAACGCCATGGTCTCGCTCGCCCGCGCGATCGGATTGGTGAGGTAATAGTCCGCGATGGCATGGCCGAACGGGAGCGACGTGTCCAGCGGTCCCTCCGCTCCGAACGACCGCCAGATGGCCGGATCGGCGCCGGGATGGGCCGGGGCGGCGCCGATATCGGCGAAATGCGGCGCGTCGGCCAGCATCGCTTTTCGCACCTCGTCCAGATTGTCGTAGGGGAGCCGCCGCCCAAGAACCTCCGACAGTGCGCGCAGGATCGCCCAGTCCTCCTTGGCCTCGCCCGGCGGGAAGACCGCGCGCTCCGCGCGCTGCGAGCGACCTTCGAAATTGACGTAGACGCCGTCCTTTTCCGTATAGGCCGCGCCGGGAAGGACGACGTCCGCGAAATGGGCGCCGGCGTCGCCGTGACTGCCCTGGTAGACGATAAAGGCGCGGCCCAGATGGCCAACGTCGAATTCGTCCGCGCCGAGCAGGTAGATCATCTCGATCTCGCCCTTCTGCGCGCCGTCGACGATGCCGGCGAGATCGCGCCCTCCTTCGCCGGGAACAAAATGCAGGTCGAGCGCGGCGACGCGCGAGGCCGCCGTGTGCAGAACATTGAAGCCGTTCCAGCCGCCTTCGGACGGCGCGCCGGCTGGCCCGATCATGCCGGTTTCGGAGGCGATATTCGCCGCGAGCCTCAGCACCTGCGCGCCATCCGGGCGCGCCAGCGCCGCCGCGCCCAAAATCAGCATCGGCCGCTTGGCCTCGCGTAACGTCCTCGCAAAGGGGTGCGCGCCGCTCGCGATGCTTTCCAGCGCATCGACCCCGGCGCCCAGCTGCTCGACCGGATAGGTCAGATCGACCGCCGGCCCGATATTGGCGATCTTCAGCGAACCGTTTAGCCAGCTCTTGCGGACGCGCGCGTTCAGAACCGGCGCTTCCCAACGGGGATTGCTGCCGACGATGAGCAGCGCGTCGGCCGCCTCCACCCCGGCGATGGTGGTGTTGAACAGATAGGATTGTCGCGGGCGGACGGACAGTTTGGCGCCATCCTGGCGGCAATCGAGATGCGCGACGCCGAGCGAAGCCATAAGGTCCTTGAGCGCCTTGATCTCCTCGGCCGCCGCCAGATCGCCGACCACCGCCGCGATTTTCTCCGGCTGAGTCCGGTTCACGCGATCGGCGATCGCCGCGAAAGCCTCGCTCCATGAGGCGGGCTGAAGCTTTCCGCTCCTGCGCACATAGGGGCGGTCGAGGCGCTGGCGCATGAGGCCGTCGCAGGCGTGGCGAGCCTTGTCGCTGATCCACTCCTCATTGATCTCTTCGTTGAGCCGCGGCAGCACGCGCATCACCTGCGGGCCGCGCGCGTCGATGCGGATGTTGCAACCCTGCGCGTCCATTACATCGATGGATTCGGTCTTGCGCAGTTCCCACGGCCGCGCGTTGAACGCGTAGGGCTTGGACGTCAGGGCCCCCACGGGGCAGAGATCGACGACGTTGCCCGACAGCTCGCTGGCGAACGCCTTTTCCAGATAGGTGGTGATCTCCATGTCCTCGCCGCGGCCGGTCGCGCCCAGATCGGGCACGCCGGCCACTTCGGTCGCGAAGCGGACGCAGCGGGTGCATTGGATGCAGCGGGTCATGATCGTCTTGATCAGCGGGCCCATATATTTGTCTTCGAC
>DASZRM010000040.1:0-1838 GCA_035549135.1 Rhizomicrobium sp.
CACCAGCGCCAGCAGATAGCCGACGAACGAGGCCACCGCCGCGATCAGAAGGAAGATCATCACCCCGCCGCCGTCGCGCCCGCGCCGCCGCGTGAACGCGCCGATGCGGATGCTGCGCCACAGAAGCTGGGTCAGGAACGAGATCATGCCCACGAACACGATGGTGACGATGAGCAGGCGCGTGTCGCGCTCCATGATGTGCGTGAGCTCGTGGCCCAGAACCGCTTCGAGCTCGTCGCGGTTCAGCGCCGACAGCAGCCCGCTCGTCACCGTGATCGCATAGGAGCGCTCGTCGATGCCGCTGGCATAGGCGTTCATCGCGTCGGTATCGACGATATAAAGCTTGGGCGTCTTCAGGCCGCGGCTGATGCAGAGATTTTCGACGAGGTTGTAGAGTTCGGGCTGCTCCTGCCGCGTCACCTGTTCGGCGCCGGTGGCGCGATGAATGATCCAGTCGTTGAACAGATAGCCGATCAGCACCCACACCGCGGCGATCCCGAGGATGATCGGCCAATAGGAATAGACGGCCGACAAGGCGAGATCGAGCGGCGTGCCCGTTCCCAGAACGGGATAGAGGTCGAAGGAATAAAAGAGCGCGCGCGGATCGGTCGCAAGGCCGGAGAAGAAGAAGATGAAGCCGAGCAGCGTCAGAAGCAGCACGGGAAACAGCGCCAGCAGCACCATCGACTTGATGTTGTTGTTCTGCCGATACGTGGTGAGGCCGAGGAGAGCCACGCTAATGGTCCGATTCCGGAATCTGCGTCATGATATTATTCCCAAATCCCAATCCGTCATCCTGAGGCGCCCGCCCGCGTGCTTCGAGGCTCGGTCCATACGCTGACGCTATGGACGCTCGCACCTCAGCATGACGCGGGCGGGCCTCGAAGGATGACAGTTCTAACCACCGAAACTCACGCTCGGCGCAGTCTTCGTCTGCGCGCGCTCGGCGGCGTCGAGCGTGAACATCTCGGCCGGCTTGAAGCCGAACGGCCCCGCGATCAGAAGCGCCGGAAATTGCTGAATCGCCGAATTGTATTCCGCCGCGGCGTTGTTCATGAACCGCCGCGCGGCCGCGATCTTGTTCTCGAGATCGGCGAGCTCGTCCTGGAGCTTCAGGAAATTCTGGTTGGCCTTGAGGTCTGGGTAGCGCTCGGCCACGGCCATGAGGTTGCCGAGCGCCCCGGTCAGCGCGCCCTCGGCGGCGCTGCGTTCGGCCACGCCCGTCGCCCGCATGGCGCTGGCGCGCGCCTCGGTCACGGCGGTCAGCACGGAGCTTTCATGCGCGGCGTAACCTTTCACCGTCTGCACGAGGTTGGGCACGAGATCGGTGCGCTGCTTGAGCTGCACGTCGATGTCGGCGAAGGCGCGATTCCACGCCTGGCGCAACGTGACCAGTCGGTTGAACAGGAAGACGACGAACAGCGCGACGACGGCCAGAACGATCAGGACCCACAACATGGGCTGCGCTTCCTCAAGGGCTCACGCGGCAATATAGGATTTAGCCTTCGCCGCCGCCACCGCGCCCTGGCGCGACTATGCCCCGGCCAGCTTTCCTCCCAGCGAGCAGCAGGGAAGAGCCGTGACGACCCGTTCGCGGGGTCCGGCCGATCGAAGGACAGAAGCCTAGGCCCGATCGCCGCGAAATCGGCGCCTTCGGACCGAAGGACGACCGTCGCCACGCCGGCCGCTATGGCGAACGCCCTGCGCAAGAGCGGCGACGCCTCTCCCCCTGCGCCCGCGCCCGTCGCGCTCCGGCCGATTCGGATTGTCGAGCGCACGGCCGTTCGAACAATTGACAAATTCGCGCGTTTACCTCGGGATGGTTAACGCCAGAGGGA
>DASZRM010000041.1:0-26807 GCA_035549135.1 Rhizomicrobium sp.
GAGCGCATGACCGATTGCGCGCAGGAAGCGCTGAAGCGCCTCGGACTTGCCCATCGCGTCATGACGCTCTGCGCCGGCGACATGGGCTTCGCCGCCAGGAAGACCTACGACATCGAGGTCTGGCTGCCCGGACAGAACCGCTTCCGCGAGATTTCTTCCTGCTCCAACTGCGGCGACTTCCAGGCCCGGCGCATGAACGCGCGTTACCGGCCGAAAGATTCCAAGCAGACCCGCTTCGTCCACACGCTGAACGGTTCGGGCCTCGCCGTCGGGCGCACGCTGATCGCGGTGCTCGAGAACTATCAGGACGCCGACGGGAGCATCCGCATTCCGGACGCGTTGCAGCCCTATATGGGCGGGACGAAGCGGATAGAGCGGCGGTAGCGTCTTGCCCCGCCGGGGCGAGCGAAGCGGAGTTGGAATGCGCATCCTGGTCACCAACGACGACGGCATCCATTCTCCGGGCCTCGAAGTCGCCGAGCGCATCGCGCGCGCGCTGACCGACGATGTCTGGGTGGTGGCGCCTGAGACCGAGCAGTCGGGCGCCTCCCACTCCCTGACGCTCGCTCTTCCGCTTCGCCTTCGCAGCATCGACGAGCGCCATTTCGCGGTGACAGGAACGCCGACCGATTGCGTGATGATGGGCGTCGCCGAAATCCTGAAGGACCGAAAGCCCGCGCTGGTGCTGTCGGGCGTCAATCGCGGCTCCAACATCGCCGACGACGTGACCTATTCGGGCACCATCGCCGGCGCGATGGAGGGAACCGCGCTCGGCATTCCCTCGATCGCGCTCAGCCAGGCCTATGGGTTCGAGAAGGGCTACAAGATCCGGTGGAACTGCGCGGAAACGCATGGTCCGGCGGTGGTCCGCCGGCTCATCGAAGTAGGATGGCCCGAGCCGCAGGAAGTCCTGATGAACGTGAATTTCCCCGATTGCGAGCCGAAGGAGGTCACCGGCATCGAGATCACCGATCAGGGCAAGCGCGACATGCAGACCGCGGTGATGGAGCGCCGCGTCGATCTGCGCCGCAATCCCTATTATTGGATCGGATTCAAGCGCGTGCGCAGCGATCCGGCGAAGGGAACCGATCTTCGCGCGATCTACGAAAAGCGCGTGTCGGTGACGCCGCTCCATCTCAATCTCACCGACTACAAGGCGATGCAGCGCCTCAAGGGCGCTGTCGAAGACCTGCTTCCGCGACGCGTCGGCAAAACCTCGGACGAGCGCGTGCTTCTGCCCCAGGACGACGCCGGCGAGCCGCTGCGCGGACGCGCGGGCAAGGGGGAAGCCGGATGAGCGGGAGCGGCCGCACGCAACCCGATCCGCGCGCCGGAAGGCTCGCCGACATCCTTCGCAAGCAAGGCATCAAGGACGAGCGCGTGCTGTCGGCGATCGAACGGACTCCGCGGGAGATTTTCGTCGATCAGCCCTTCGACTATGCGGCCTACGACAATTCGGCGCTGCCGATCGCCTGCGGCCAGACCATCAGCCAACCCTATGTGGTGGCCTACGCCACGCAGGAACTGAAGGTCGAGCCCAATATGCGCGTGCTGGAGGTGGGCGCCGGCTCCGGCTATCAGGCGGCGGTCCTCAGCCTGCTATGCCGAAAGGTCTATGCGATCGAGCGGCACCGGCCGCTGCTGCGTCAGGCCGAGGCCAGGTTCAAGGCGCTCAAGCTCGAGAATATCGTCACACGCCACGGCGACGGGCTCAAAGGCTGGCCCGAGCAGGCGCCCTTCGACCGCATCCTGCTCAGCGCCGCGGTTTCCGGGCCCCCGCTAACCCTTATCGAACAGTTAAAGCCGGGCGGCGTGCTGATCGGACCCATCGGAACTGTGCCAAATCCGGACGAAACATCCTTTCCGGAAAGTTTTTCTCAACACTTGACGCGGATCATCAGGACCGAGGCCGGGTTCGAGCAGGAAACGCTCATTCCCGTGATGTTCGTGCCCATGGTGACGGGCCTGCCTCAGGAGCCGAGGAAGGCTGATGACAGATCGGATCGCAAGACCTGAGACCTGGCGCGCCGCCGCGTTCGCCGTTCTGGCCGCCGCATCTCTAAGCGCCTGCACGACCAGCCCGGAGACGACGCTCTACTGGGGCGTCAACGACCGCGTCGCCTATGGGCCGCGCCACGTCACGCTTCCGCCGGTCGAGAAACATCGCTTCGTGCCGCCGCAGGAGCGACGCGCTGCGGCGATCCCGAGACCGAGGCCGGCGCCGCAGTGGTACACCGAGACCCAGCTGCCGCCGCCGACCGAGGCCGGCTATGCGCGCGTGGCCGAAACCCAGCCGCGATTCCGCTGGCCGCTCACCGGGCGCATCCTGTCCGATTTCGGCCCCAACGAACGAGGCGAACGCAATGACGGGGTCAATATCGCCGCCGGCGAAGGCGAGTCCGTCCGCGCCGCGGCGTCGGGAACGGTCAGCTATTGCGGAGACGAGCTCAAAGGCTACGGCGATCTAGTGCTTCTGCGCCACGACGACGGTTACATCACCGCTTACGCGCATCTGGGCAGCATTCTTGTCGGACGCGGCGACCATGTCGCGGCGGGGCAGGTCATTGCGACGGCGGGATCGAGCGGCGACGTGCGAACGCCTCAGCTTCATTTCGAGATCCGCCAGGGCGTGCGGCCCGTCGATCCCCTGACGCTGCTGCCGCGCTCGTTGCTGGTTGCGTCGAACTAGGCGCGCCGGCCGCGCGTCGGCCCAAAATCCGGGCTTAAGCTCTTGTTCCGCCACGGTTGCATTGAGTGCAGGCGCGGCTATAGTCCGCGCCTTTGACGGACGGCCATAGCCGCCCGCGGCTCGGCGCTTCAAGGGCGTGCAATGCCTGGCATGGACAGCATCTCGGCGATCGCGCCGCTCATCCTGATCTTCGCGATCATGTATTTCCTGCTGATCCGCCCGCAGCAGCAGCGCATGAAGCAGCATAAGCAGATGGTCGACAACGTTCGCCGCGGCGACACCGTGGTGACCGCCGGCGGCCTTGTCGGCAAGGTGGTCAAGGTCGGCCAGGCGGACGATCCGGAAATCACGGTCGAGATCGCCGACGACGTCCAGGTGCGCGTCGTTAAATCGACCTTGAGCGAGGTTCGCGCCAAGTCCCAGCCGGCCGATGCGGCCAAGAGCGGCTGAGTCCCATGCTGCACGTACCCGTCTGGACCCGAATCTTCGTCTCGCTGATCCTGATTGGCGGAATTCTGACTGCGCTGCCGAACGCGCTCCCCGACCGCGTCCGCCAGCATCTGCCGTCGTGGTGGGGGGATAAGACGATCAGCCTCGGCCTCGACCTGCAGGGCGGATCCTATTTGCTGCTCGAAGTCCAGCTGGATGAAGTCCAGAAGGACAAGATCGAGGCGTTGATGGGCGATATCCGCCGCGCCCTGCGCAAGGCGCGCATCGGCTACGCCGATCTTTCGGCGTCCGATGGCCAGGTTTCTGTGCGCATCCTTGAGCCGGACCGCGTCGACGAGGCGCGATCCCTGCTCGACGGCCTTAATCCATCGGTCAGCAGCGGCGTCCTGTCGATCGGCGCCCACCAATACGACGTCAGCCAGGCGGCCGGCGGGCGCATCGTCATGCGCATGACCGACGTCTACCTGAAGCAAGAACAGGAAGACATCGTCAGCCAGTCGATCGAAGTGGTGCGCCGCCGTATCGACGAACTGGGCACGCGCGAGCCGACGATCGAGCGCCAGGGCGAAGACCGCATTCTCGTCCAGGTGCCTGGCCTGTCCGATCCCCAGCGCCTCATCGACATCCTCAAGACCACCGCCAAGATGACCTTCCAGCTGGTGGATGAGGCGGCCGACCCCGTGCAGGCCGCCAAGGGCATCGTGCCCATCGGCTCGGAGCTGCTGCAGCAGAAGCAGGAGAAGGGCAAACCGCCGAGGCCGCCCATCGTCGTTCAGAAGCGCGTCTTCGTCGCGGGCGACCGGCTCACCGACGCCAAGCAGGACTTCGATTCGCGCAATGGCCAGCCCGTCGTCAGCATGCGCTTCGATTCGGTCGGCGCGCGGGAATTCGGCGACGTGACCAAGGAGAATGTGGGCCGGCGCTTCGCGATCATCCTCGACAATCAGGTGCTGTCCGCGCCGGTGATCGAGGAGCCGATTCTTGGCGGCTCGGGACAGATTTCGGGCAATTTCACCACCCAGGAGGCCCAGGATCTCGCCTTGCTCCTGCGCGCCGGCGCGCTGCCGGCGCCGCTGAAGCCGATCGAGCAGCGGACCGTAGGGGCCGAGCTCGGCGCGGACTCGGTGAACGCGGGCAAATACTCGACGCTGGCCGGTCTTGCGCTTGTCATCCTCTTCATGATCGGCCGCTACGGCCTGTTCGGGGTCTTCGCCGACGTGGCGCTCACCTTCAACGTCATTCTGCTCCTTGCGATCCTGACGCTTCTGGGAGCGACGCTCACGCTTCCCGGCATCGCCGGCATCGTGCTCACCATGGGCATGGCGGTCGACGCCAACGTGCTGATTTACGAGCGCATTCGTGAGGAGCAGCGCAACGGCCGCGGCATGATCGCCTCGATCGACACCGGCTTCCGGCGGGCCATGGCGACCATCATCGACGCCAACATGACCCACCTGATCGCCTCGCTGATCCTGTTTCAGCTGGGGTCGGGCCCGGTGCGCGGGTTCGCGGTGACGCTGGGGCTGGGCATCATCACCTCCTTCTTCACCGCGGTCATGGTCACGCGGCTGATGGTGGTCCTGTGGCTGACGATCCGCCGGCCCAAGCAATTGACCATTTGAGAAAAGGGGCTGAATCCCCGCCCAAAATCCGTAAACTCGGGCCGGACTCATCCATAGGGGGTATCGGCCATGGCGGCGTTCTTCTCCAATTTGCGCAATACGGTGATCGCGGGCTTCATCCTCGCGGCCCTGATGTTCGTTCTCTACTGGCGCATCCAGGGCTATGACGGGCCGAGCTTCTGGCCGTTCCTGGTCCGCTGGCTGCATGTCATCAGCGGCGTTATGTGGATCGGCCTGTTGTGGTACTTCAACTTCGTCTCGACGCCGACTGCGCCGAAGATACCCGCCGAGCTGAAGCCTGCGCTCGGCAAGTACATCACGCCGGCGGCGCTGTTCTGGTTCCGCTGGGGCGCCATGAGCACCATCGTTTTCGGCCTGATCCTGGCATGGATGAACGGCTACATCGCGCAGACCCTGACGCTCGACGCCATCGAGGACTTCTCCAATCCGAAGGCCGTCAGCCTCGGCATCGGCATGTGGTTCGGCATCATCATGTGGTTCAACGTCTGGTTCATCATCTGGCCGAACCAGCAGAAGGCGCTCAACATCGACAACCGCTATCCGAGCCTCAGCCAGGCCGAGAAGGATGCGGCCGCCAAGGCCGGCGGCATGTTCTCGCGCGTCAACACGATGCTCTCGATTCCCATGCTGTTTGCGATGGTGGCGGCGCAGAACATCTATTGACCGGGCCTCGCCGGATGACCTGGGGAGCCGTCCGGGCGACCGGACGGCTCTTTGCTTAAGATGGACGAAGGGGCTTTCGATGCCTGCGCGGCGAGCGTCCGGCGCGCCGATCCCGACCGTTACTTCTCCGCGCTGTTCGCGCCGGCCGAAAGGCGGCCGTTTCTGTTCGCGCTCTATGCCTTCAACCACGAGCTGGCGCGCATCGGCGAGCGCGCGCGCGAGCCCATGATGGGCGCGGTCCGTCTCGAATGGTGGCGCGAGACGATCGACGGCGCGCGCGCCGGCGCGGCCCGCCCGCACGACGTGGCGCGCGCCATGGCGGCCGTCCTCGCCGCTGCGCCGCTGCCGCAGGACATGATCGAGGCGATGATCGAGGCGCGCCGCGGCGATCTCGATCCGGAACCGTTCGCGGGCGCCGTAGCGCGCGCAGCCTATCTTGACGCCACCTCCGGCAATCTGATGCGGCTTGCCGCGCGGCTTCTGGGGGCGGGCGGGAGCCTCGACGAACTCGCGCGCGAAGCCGGGCTCGCCTATGGGCTCGCGGGCCTGCTGCGCAACGACGCGAGCGGGCGCGTGGGAAAGCGCCTCATACCAGCGCCGGACGTCGCGTCCGTCGCGCGAGAGGCGCGGGAGCATTTTGGGCGCGCCCGCAAACTTTTTCCGTCATCGCGAGGCGCCTGCGCGGCGGTTCTTCCGGCGGCGCTGGCACCGCTCTATCTGCGCAATCCGGCGACGGACATTCCGATCTGGCGGCGGCAGATCGCGCTTCTGCGCGCGGCGCTGCGCGGGCGACTCTGACTATTCCGCCGCCAGGCGCGCCGAGCCGAGCCATGCGTCGAGATCGGCGAGCGCTCGCCGCGACATCGCCTTCTTGCGCTCCTTGGTTCGCGCCGGCAGCTCCGGAAAAAGTCCGAAATTGACGTTCATCGGCTGAAAGGTCCTGGCGTCGGCGTTGCCCGTGATGTGCGCGAGCAGGGCGCCGAGCGCCGTGGTCGGCGGCGGCGGCGCGGTCAGCCCAGCGGCGAAGCGGCCTGCAAGCAAGCCGATCGCCGCGCTCTCGACATAGCCCTCGACTCCGGTGATCTGACCGGCGAAGCGCATCGTCGGCCGCGCCTTCAGCCGCAACTGCGCATCGAGCAGCCGAGGCGAATTGATGAAGGTATTGCGGTGCAAACCGCCCAACCGCGCGAACTGCGCATTCTCAAGGCCTGGAATCATGCGGAAGATGCGCGTCTGCTCGCCGTGCTTCAGCTTGGTCTGGAAGCCCACCATGTTCCACAACGTGCCGAGCGCATTGTCCTGCCGCAGCTGGACCACGGCGTAGGGCCGCATACCCGTGCGCGGATCGGCAAGGCCCACCGGCTTCATCGGTCCGAAGCGCAAAGTATCCGGTCCGCGCGCCGCCATCACTTCAATCGGCAGGCAGCCCTCGAAGTAGGGCGTGGATATTTCCCATTCCTTGAAATCGGTCTTCTCGCCGGCAAGCAGGGCTTCGATGAACGCCTTGTATTGGCGCTCGTCGAGCGGGCAGTTGATATAGTCCGCGCCGTCGCCCTTGTCGTAGCGCGATTGCATCCAGCAGACGCCGAAATCGATCGAGTCTTTGTGAACGATTGGCGCAATGGCGTCGAAGAACGCAAGTCCCTCGTCATTCGTCAGTGTACGGATCGACTGCGCCAACGGCTCGGAGGTGAGCGGACCCGTGGCGACGACGACATTCTCCCAATCCTCCGGCGGAAGCCCGGCAATCTCCTCGCGCTGGATCGCGATGCGAGGATGCTCCTTGAGCGCCTTGGTCACCGCGGCGGAAAATCCGTGCCTGTCCACCGCGAGCGCGCCGCCCGCGGGAAGCCTGTGCGCGTCGGCCGCGCGCAGGATCAGAGAGCCCGCGCGCCGCATCTCTTCATGCAGTAAGCCGACGGCGTTGTTTTCGGCATCGTCGGAGCGGAACGAGTTGGAGCACACGAGTTCCGCGAGCCCCTCCGTCCGGTGCGCGTCCGTCGCCCGGACGGGCCGCATCTCGTGAAGGATCACGCGCCGGCCCGCCTCCGCCGCCTGCCAGGCCGCTTCGCTGCCCGCGAGCCCTCCGCCGATGATATGTATTTCGCCAGTCATGCCGCGGCCTATCAACCTTCATTCTAGCGCGACAAGAGGGCGCGGAGAATGCCGTCAGATAGGAACGACGCGCGCGCTGGTCAAGCGGCGGGCGATCGGCGAGCCGCCAGAAGCGCGCGCTGGGCGGCGCCGTTAGCGATCTTCACATAAGCGGGCAGCATGTCCTCGGTCGCCACTTCGAGCATCACCCGGTTCTCGATCCAGAACTCATAAAGCTCGAACAGCGGCCGTCCCGGCGGTCCACGCCAGAAATGCTTCGTCCGCCAGCCTTCGCGTGCGCCGATGCGCTCGATTGTCGCCCGGTCGCGCGCGACGGAAATGAGCGCGTGAAACGCCACTGCGCGCGGCGGCTCGCCGCGGCCGGCAAAACCCATCGCATCGCCGTCCCCGGGCAGGAGCGCCGTCGTCTCCTCATACACCTCAATTCCCGTTCCGGCCCCATCCTCCTGATAGACCGCCCAAGCTCCCGGAATCGGGCCGATGAACGGCCCCGCATAGCCGCCCATGAGTTCGGCAAGCACGCGCGCCACGCGCTCCGGCTCGCGCGCGGGAATTGAGATGTGGTGGATCATGCGTCGACCAGATAGTTCGTTGACCTGACCAATATAGTCAGTTAGACTGACCATATGTCAAGCAGAAAATCTCCGCTCGGCCTCGGAGCCCTGTTGAGGCTGGCGGCGCAGGCCATGACGGACGCACTTGCGCGCTGGATCGCGGAGTCCGGCTTTGAAGGTGTCAAGCCGGCCCATTCCGCCGCCATTCAGCCCCTCTGGGAGAGGCCGGATGGCGCGCGCATCACCGAGCTTGCGCGCGCCTCGCGCATCACCAAGCAGTCGATGAGCGCGCTCGTCGCCGATCTCGAAGCGGCAGGCTATGTCGAGCTGATCCGGGATACGCAGGATGCGCGCGCTGTCCGGGTGCGGCTGACGGCGCGCGGCCGATCCTATGGCCGGGCCGCGCGCGCCTTCTCCCACCGCATCGAGGAACGCTGGGCGAGGCAAATCGGCGCGCGCCGTGTGGCGGAGTTCCGTAAGACGCTGGAGCTGCTGAGAAACGAGGTCTTTCTCAAGGCGGACTGAGCGGGTGGGACAAAACAGGCTGCGTCACATGGATATCCAGCCGCGTTTCAGCGCGTAGCGAAATTCTTGCGTCGCACTGAACGGTCCGTCTTTTCGCCCTCTTGGGGAAGAGCGTCCACGACCTGCCAACACCAAGTATTGCTCGAATGTAGCCGCCTTCTGCATCGCCTCGTAGAAATAGACGCGTCCGTCATGAAGGCGCCCCATTCGAGCCTGCAGCCGTTTAAGGTCGGAAATCCAGAATTCGCCATTCAGAGGTTTTGCTTTCGGCACTTCGATTCCTCCAGGCGACCATCTGCACCCCAGTCCTGAACAGATTCAACCCCAAATCGGCGGCCTCCGATCGATCCAGGGGCGCGCCTGCTCCAATTGCGCGGCGAGACGGAACAAGGTCGCTTCATCGCCATAGCGGCCGGTGAACATCATGCCGATGGGAAGTCCCTCCGACGACATCCCAAGCGGCAGCGACATGGACGGCTGCCCGGTGATGTTGAACGGCGGCGTGTATCCGAACACCCGCGCCTGGCGGCGGTTGAATTCCTTGGGGTCCACATTGACCGGATCGAGATGGCCGATGGGCGGCGCAGGCGTGATGGTCACCGGCGTCAGGAGCACGTCGAATTCGCGCCAGAGCGATAGGATTTGCCGGCTCATCAGCCGCATCTGGCCGAGGCCCCAGCCGACCTGCGATGCGGTCAGCTTTCGCCCCGCGCGGTAGCTCGCCCAGGCGAGCGGCTCCATCTCGTCTTCTACAGGCTCGCGGCCCATGGCCGCGATCAGCTCGTCGATGGCGGCGGCGAACATCGCGCCCGACACGCAGCCCTGCGCGCGATAGAGCGTGCGCCAGTCGATCGGAAGCG
Source organism: Rhizomicrobium sp. (assembly GCA_035549135.1). Lineage (GTDB taxonomy): Bacteria > Pseudomonadota > Alphaproteobacteria > Micropepsales > Micropepsaceae > Rhizomicrobium. The sequence continues at coordinate 9,500 of DASZRM010000041.1, forward strand.
TTTCCTTCTCGATCATGATGTGCCCCAGATCGCGCAATAGCGCGACGCTCTCGTCGAACACTTTCTGCACATCGGCGTTCGGCGGCGTCTTGCTGGGCGTTTCGGTGCAGCACGCGATGCGCAGCCGGCCAGGATGCGTCGCGATTTCTTCCATATAAGGCCGCGCTTTCGGCGGCGGCGCATAAGGCGCGTCGTCCTCAGGATAGCCCGTCCAGTCGAGCATGGCGGCGCAATCGCGCACCGTGCGCGTCAGCACGTGATCGCAGACAAGGCCGTGCGCGCGGTTGCGGTCGTCCGGCGCGCCGGGGTTGCGGCATTGCGTCGGCTTGAGGCCCACGAGTCCGCATTGCGCCGAAGGAATTCGGATCGAGCCGAGGCCGTCCGAGCCGTGGGCCAGAGGCGTCATGCCGCTTGCCACGGCCGCCGCCGCGCCGCCCGACGATCCGCCGCTCGAATGGTTGGGATTCCACGGATTGCGGCAGATTCCCAGATGGCGGCCTTCCGTCGTTCCCGGTATGCCGAATTCCGGCGTGTTGGTCTTGCCCACCAGCACCACGCCCGCCGCGCGGTAGCGCTTCGTCAGCTCGGCGTCGGCGTTGGAGACGTAGTTGCGCATCATGGCCGAGCCGTTGGTCATCGGCCAGCCGGCGACCGCCATGTTGATGTCCTTGATGAGGAACGGCACGCCCATGAACGGTCCGCGCGGCAATTGGCCCTTCGCAGCCGCGCGCGCCTCGTCATAGGCCTTGTAGACGACGGCGTTGAGCTTCGGATTGTGGCGCTCGATTCGCGCGATGCATTCCTCGACCAGCTCGAGCGGGCTGACTTCGCGGCGGCGGACCAGATGGGCGAGCCCCAGCCCGTCATAGCGGTCAAATTCTGCAAAACCCATGGTCAGAGCCTTATCTTCGCGTATTGTCCGGCCCAGGGCGCAGCGGCTTCCAGCTGAGCCGCAAGCCTGAGCAGTCCAAGCTCGTCGCCGAAGCGGCCGACGAACTGCACGCCGATGGGCAGTCCCTCGCGGTTCCAGAACAGCGGCAGGTTGATCGCCGGTTGCCCGGTCACGTTCTGCATCGCGGTGAAGGGCACATATTCGATCAGCGGAGCGAAGGATTTTTCCGGATCGCGCTCCTCCATGTCGAAGGTTCCGAGCCTGACCGGCGGCTCGCCCAGCGTCGCCGAAAGCCACATGTCGTAGGTTTCGTGGAATTTCGCCGCCGAGCGCGCCGCAAGATTGATCTGGTCCTTCGCCATCAGATAGCCGCTGGCGGTGACCGATTTGCCGCGCTCGTAAAGCCCCCAGGTGAGTCCCTCGAACAGTTCGGGCTTCGGCGCCTGACCCGTCAGATGCGCGATGGTGTCGATACCGGCGGCGAGATTGGCGCCCCACAGGACCATGAACATCGGCACCAGCACGGATTGATCGAGCGCGGGCATGGCCTCCTCGACCTCATGGCCGAGGTCGGCGCAGAGCTTGGCGGCGCGCTTGACCGCGGCGACGCAATCGGGATGCAAGGAAGCGCCGTCGAGCTTCTTCGTCGAGAAGGCGATGCGCAGGCGCTTCGGCTTGCGCTTCATCTGCCCAAGATAGGAGTCCGGCTCGGGCGGCGCGCAATAGGGGTCGCCGGCGACGTAGCCAGCCACCGCGTCCAGCGCCGCCGCCGTGTCGCGAACGCTGCGCGAGACGACGCCTTCGACGCCCAGGCCATCCACCGAATCCGAAAGATCGGGCGCATAGCTGACGCGCGCGCGAGTCGGCTTGAGTCCGACCAGTCCGCAGCAGGACGCTGGAATCCGGATCGACCCGCCGCCGTCATTGGCGTGGGCGAGGGGCACGATGCCCGCCGCCACAGCCGCGCCCGATCCGCCGGAGGAGCCGCCAGTCGAACGATCGAGCTTCCACGGATTGTGCGCCGGCCCGTACAGCTTGGACTCGGTGGTCGGCACAAGCCCGAATTCCGGCACGTTGGTCTTGCCGAAGGGAACAAGACCCGCCGCCTTGAAGCGCGCGGTGAGAACGGAATCGTGCGGCCAGGGAATGGGTGGAAAAAAGCGCGAGGCCTGACGCGTCGGCACGCCCTCGGCGAGCGCGAAGATATCCTTCAGCAGGAACGGAACGCCGGTGAAGGCGCCTTTGGGAAGTCTCGCCTTGGCCCTTTCGCGCGCGCGTTCGTAGTCCTTGTAGACGATGGCGTTTAGCTTGGGATTGAGCGCTTCGGCGCGGGCGATGGCCTCGTCGAGAAGTTCGATCGGCTTGACCTTCTTCTTCGCCACCAGCGTCGCAAGGCCTAATCCGTCGAATTTAGCGTATTCCGCAATCGCCATCGCCAGCCCCTGGAAATCTTCTTTCAGCCTAGCCGAGCCGGCGTTCGGCTGTCACGGAAGCTTTGCCGCGGGACCGCGCGCTTCGGCCAAGGGTTCAACACAGGGCCTCTTTGGCCTAGACTGCCGCAAGGGGGAGGGCGTCATGGCGAAAATTCCGCTCGAAAGGACCATCGAGTCCGCGTATCGGTTTGGCTTCACGAAATTCCTTTCGGTGCTCGGCGTCATCTGGCTGCCGATGCTGATCGTCTGCGCGCTGATCGCAGGCGTCTTCTGGCTCGCCTGGGGCGACCTTGCGCATCTGCATGAGCTGCGCGGCATGACCTTCGTGACCGAGGACGGAAGGCCGTCGCCGGAGATGATGGGCGCGATCTTCACCGCCGTGGCCTCGGTCATGCGCTTTGCGGGCCTGATCTTCCTCGTCGTCCTGATCGCGCGCGCGATGGTGGCGGTGGGGGTGCTGAGGAAGGCGCTCGGCCTGCATGAAGGACCGGTATTCGTCTACTTCTCCCTCGGCGCGCCGGTTTGGCGGATGATTGGCGCGATGATCCTGGCGACGCTGATCGTCGTGGGCGTCGGGATCGCAGTCTCCATCGCCGTGGCGATCGTATTCGGGGTGTCGGGCTACGCGCCGCAGGCTGCGGTCTGGCCGATACGCGCGCTCGCCGTCGTCGCCGGGGTGCTGTGGATGATCTATATGTGTTTTCGCCTCTTCTTCTTCCTGCCGCCAGTCGTGGTGGCGGAGAACACGATCGGGATCGGCCGCGCCTGGGCGCTCGGCGGAGGGAATTTCTGGCGGATGCTGATCGTCTTCATCGCCGTGTTTCTGCCGGTGGTGATCGTCGGCGGGATTCTCTCGAACGCGCTGTTCGGCGCGGTCTGGTGGGGCCAGATGCGCGAGTCGATCCTCTCCGGCCATCCCGTGCCCCCCGACGAACTGATCGGCATGTTCATGCGCGGATTGAAGAACATCTGGCCGCTGTATCTCGTCTTCGAGATCGTCTACATCACGCTCCTCACCGGCATCGGCTTCGGCGCGATCGCGAGCGCCTATCGGTCCGTGACCTCAGAGGAGAAGGCGTGAACAAGCTTCCGGTCGCAGACACGATCCGTTTCGCATATCGTTTCGCCTTCGGCGAGCTCGGCACGGTGATCGGCCTAATCTGGGCGCCGATGCTTGCGATCGCCATTCTGCGCTTTCTGCCTTATGGGCTGGGCGACTACGCCGTGTCGCCGGACAATCCGGCCGCGCAGGGCGAAGCGGCTCTGCGCAGCCTGCTCTTCGCCGCGCTCAGCATTCTGCTCTATGCCTGCGTGAACGTCGCGGTGACTCGGCAGGCGCTCGGGCTCAGGAAAGGCGGGGCGGTCTTCTATTTTTCGCTGGGGCTCGCCGAATTCCGCATGGCGGGCGCGATGGTGATCTTGGGCGTCATCCTCGGCGTCCTTGCGATCCTGTTCGTCATCGGCGCCGTCGCCGCGATCGCCGCCGGCGCGGCGTTCGGCGACAAGGTCGCGACCGCCCTTGTCGCGCTGACGGCGCTGACAGTCGGCGCCTGCGTGCTTTTGGTCTGCGTGGTGCGGCTGGGCTTCCTGCTCGCGCCGATCACGGTGGCCGAGAACCGCATCAGCTTCGAGCGCGGCTGGATGCTGACCAAGGGCAATTTCTGGCGCATTTCCGCCGTGCTCTTCGCGGTGACGCTGCCGGTCTTCGCCGTCGAGTTCGCAGCGCTCGCCTCGCTGATGGGGCGCGAATTCCTGGCGCTCGTCCCGGCGGCCGCGCATCTATCGCAGGAGGCGATCGCCGCCAGGATGCAGGCGATTATCGACCGGCATATCTCGATCGTGATCGGCGTCAATCTGATTGTGGCGCCGTTCAGTCTCGGCCTCACGCTTGCGGCGTCGGCGGCCGGCTACAAGGCTCTCTCACCCGGCGCACCGCAGGCCTAGCCTCCGCGGCTCAGTGCGACATCACCATCGCCGAGCGGGCCGGATCGAAATCGCGATAGAGATCGGCGTTGGGCGCGCCCTCCACAGTCATCATGGCCGAAAGACCCCGTTCGACGCGGGTCAGCGCATGATCGACGAGCATGAACCTGCCGGGAACCCTGAGCGTCATGTCGACGACCGCCGCGCCGCCCGGCGGCACGCTTACGGTCTGAACGTTCGTGCGCGGCGCGCTGGCGAGCGATCCCAAATCGTAGGCGCGGTCGAACACTTCGCCGATCGCATGGAAGGACGAAGTCTTGTTCGGGCCGCCGTCGCCGAAGAACACGCGCACGGTTTCGCCGGTCCTGGCGCGCATCGGCTTTTTGGCGGAAAGAGCGCCGACCGCGCCGTTGAAGACGAAATAGTCCGGCGTCTCGTTCATCAACTTGTCGTAGCTCAGCGTCTGAAGCCCTTGGCCGCCGAACGGCGCCTCGGTGTAGATCTCTCCCTGCATCACATAGAACTCGCGGTCGACCTTGGGCAGACCGCCTTCCGGCTCGACCAGGATTAGGCCGTACATGCCGTTGGCGATGTGCATCGCCGCCATCGACACGGCGCAGTGATAGACATAGAGGCCGGGATGCATCGCCTTGAATTCGAAGCCGCGCGTTTGCCCCGGTTCGGATTCGGTCGCCTTCGCGCCGCCGCCCGGCCCGATCACGGCGTGGAAATCGACATTGTGGTTCATACTGCTGTTCTTGTCGTTGCGCAGATGCACTTCGACGAGATCGCCGACGCGCACGCGCACGAAGGGGCCGGGCACTTTGCCGTTGAACGTCCAGTAACGATAGGTCGCGCCGTCGGCGAGCTGGCCGGTGACCTCGATCGTGTCGAGGTCGACCTTCACATGACGCGGCCCGCGCGCGCCGATGGGCGGAGGAAGGTCGCTTGGGTCGCGCACGATGTCGACGATGCCTGCGTCTTTGGGCAGCGCCTGCTTTTTCATCGCCAGGATCGGCGGCGCGCCATAGTCGGCGGGAAGCGCTGCGACCTGAAGGGGCATGGAATCGGACGCGGCGTATATCGGGGCTGCGTGCGGCCATGAAGCGAGGGCCACCGCGGCGATGGCGGCGACAGCTGCAAGCAGCGGCCGGTCGGTCTTTTCGAAGGGCATGGAAGGCTACTCCGGAGGGAACGCGAACTCGCCCGGATTTGTGCGCGCCGCCGCCCGGCTTTTGTTGATCGCGCGCAACAACGCGTAGCACTACCTATGCGTCGCCATGGCGCAGAATGTTGACAGGTTAATAGGGTGTTGGCGGGGCCAGCGTTGCCTATTCCGCCGCTCTGAGCTTGCGCGACGGCGCGGGCAGCTTTTCCGGCGCGCGGCCTTTGAGCAGAGGCTTGAGGTATTGCCCGGTGTAGCTGCGCGCCACCTTGGCGACATCCTCCGGCGTTCCTTGCGCCACGATCTCGCCGCCGCCATCGCCGCCTTCGGGCCCAAGATCGACGATCCAGTCCGCGGTCTTGATGACTTCGAGATTGTGCTCGATCACCACCACCGTGTTGCCGTTGTCGACCAGCTCGTGCAGCACCTCCAGCAATTTTTTCACGTCGTGAAAATGAAGTCCTGTCGTCGGCTCGTCGAGGAAATAGAGCGTGCGGCCCGTGGCGCGGCGCGAGAGCTCCTTGGACAGCTTGACCCGCTGCGCCTCGCCGCCCGAGAGCGTCGTCGCCTGCTGACCGATTGAGATATAGCCGAGGCCCACGCGCTTCAGCGTGTCGAGCTTTTCGCGGATCGATGGCACGGCCTTGAACAGCTCCGCCCCGGCCTCCACCGTCATGTCGAGCACGTCGGCGATGGAGTGGTCGCGGAATTTCACCTCCAGCGTTTCGCGGTTGTAGCGCTTGCCCTTGCAGACGTCGCACTGGACATAGACGTCGGGCAGGAAGTGCATCTCGATCTGGATGACGCCGTCGCCCTGGCACGCTTCGCAGCGCCCGCCCTTGACGTTGAAAGAGAAGCGGCCAGGCGCATAGCCGCGCGCCTTCGATTCCGGAAGCTCGGTGAACCAGTCGCGGATCGGCGTGAAGGCGCCGGTATAGGTCGCCGGATTGGAGCGCGGTGTGCGCCCGATGGGCGACTGGTCGATGTCGATCACCTTGTCGAGAAATTCGAGGCCCTCGATCTTCTCGAAGGGCGCGGGATGCTCGCGCGCGCCGTTCAGCTTGCGGGCCGCGGCCTTGTACAGCGTCTCGATGATGAGCGTCGACTTGCCGCCGCCCGAGACCCCGGTCACGCAAGTGAAGGTTCCGAGCGGAATTTCCGCGGTCACGTTCTTGAGGTTGTTGCCCCGCGCCCCGTTCACCTTGAGCCAGCGGTCGTGGGCCGCCTTGCGGCGGCGGGCGGGAATCGGAATCTGTTCGAGACCCACCAGATATTTTCCGGTCAGGCTCTTGGGATTTCGCATGATGTCGTCGGGCGTTCCCTCGGCGACGATGTGTCCGCCATGGACGCCTGCGCCCGGCCCCATGTCGATGACGTGATCGGCCTCGCGGATCGCCTCTTCGTCGTGCTCTACGACGAGCACGGTGTTGCCCATATCGCGCAGCCCTTTGAGCGACTCCAGAAGTTTGGCGTTGTCGCGCTGATGAAGCCCGATGCTGGGTTCGTCGAGCACATAGAGCACGCCGGTGAGGCCCGAGCCGATCTGGGAGGCGAGGCGAATGCGCTGGCTCTCGCCGCCCGAAAGTGTGCCCGAATTGCGGCTGAGTGTGAGGTAATCGAGCCCCACATTGACGAGGAATTTCAGCCGCGCGCGAATTTCCTTGAGGATGCGCGTCGCGATTTCGCGCTGCTGCTTGTTGAGTTTCCTGTCGATGTCGCGGAACCAGTCGTCCGCGAGCTTGATGGACTTCTCGCAGACTTCGCCTATGTGCAACCCGCCGATCTTGACCGCAAGCGCTTCCGGTTTCAGGCGGTAGCCCTTGCAGGCCTCGCAGGGGCTCGTGTCCTGAAAGCGCTCCATCTCCTCGCGCACCCAGGACGAATCCGTCTCCTTGAAGCGGCGCTGCATATTGGGGATGACGCCTTCGAACGGCTTTTTCGTCTCGTAGCGGCGCAGCCCGTCGTCATAGACGAATTTGATCTCGTCCTCGCCCGAACCGTGGAGGACGATCTCGCGCGCCTTCTTCGGAAGGTCTTCCCACGGCTCGTTGATCGAGAATTTGTAGTGCTTGGCGAGCGCCTCGAGCGTCTGAAGATAGTAGGGCGAGGACGATTTCGCCCATGGCGCGATGGCGCCGTTGCGCAGGGTCAGACTTTCATCCGGCACGATCAGCGCGGGATCGAAATAAAGCTGGGTGCCGAGTCCGTCGCAGACGGGGCAGGCGCCGTGCGGATTGTTGAAGGAGAACAGGCGCGGCTCGATTTCCGGAATGGTGAAGCCGGACACCGGGCAGGCGAATTTCGACGACAAAAGCATCTGGCGCGGCTTGCCATCCTTGTCCTTCTCGTCCGCGAATTCGACCACCAGCAATCCGTCGGCGAGGCCGAGCGCGGTCTCGATGGAATCGGGCAGCCGGTTGCCGATTTCGGCCTTCACCACGATGCGGTCGACCGCGATCTCGATGTCGTGCTTGAGTTTCTTGTCGAGCGCCGGCGTTTCGGCGATGTCGTAAAACTTGCCGTCGATCTTGACGCGCTGAAAGCCCTTTTTCTGCAGCTCCGCCAGCTCCTTGCGGTATTCGCCCTTTCGGCCGCGCACGATGGGGGCCAGCAGGAAGAGGCGCGTGCCGTCGGGCAGCGCCAGGATTCGATCCGCCATCTGGCTGACGGTCTGGCTCTCGATGGGAAGGCCGGTCGCCGGCGAATAGGGCACGCCCACGCGCGCGAACAGAAGGCGCAGATAGTCGTAGATTTCGGTGACGGTGCCGACGGTCGAGCGCGGATTGCGCGAGGTCGTCTTCTGTTCGATGGAGATGGCCGGCGAAAGCCCTTCGATGTGGTCGACGTCCGGCTTCTGCATCAGTTCGAGGAACTGGCGCGCATAGGCCGACAGAGATTCGACATAGCGGCGCTGGCCCTCGGCGTAGATCGTGTCGAAGGCGAGGGAGGATTTTCCCGAACCCGAGAGTCCGGTCAGCACCGTCAGCGTATCGCGCGGAATCTCGACATCGATGTTCTTGAGGTTGTGCTCGCGCGCGCCGCGGATGGAGATGTTCTTCAGCATGTCGTTCCATCGGTCGAAACGCGCACTGTGGCGGGCCCAGACGGTCGGGGCAACCTTGCGCGCGTCATGGTTCGGTTGAGGCCCGCGCGGGCGAACGGGCTCCGCTGCGGCCTGCGGTATGTGGTGGCGCGCAGACTAGACTGCAAGCCTGGCGAAATTTGGCGGCAGCGGGACACGGTCCGCTCCAAAGCTGGGGATTGACTCAAGTTTCCAAGGAACATAAAGAGAACAATTGGAGCCGGCAAGTGGCGGTTCGCTGGGGTCCGGCATAGGGTCCGGACCCGATGGATACGGAAGGCGAGAACAATGGCGGGAAGCGTCAACAAGGTCATTCTGGTGGGCAATCTCGGCAAGGATCCGGATGTCCGCCGGCTTCAGAGCGGCGATCCCGTCGTCAACCTGTCGGTAGCCACCTCCGAAAGCTGGCGCGACAAGGCGTCCGGCGAGCGCAAGGAGAAAACCGAGTGGCACCGGGTGGTGATCTTCAACAAGAACCTTGCGGAAGTCGCCGAGAAATATCTGCGCAAGGGATCGAAGGTCTATATCGAAGGGTCGCTCCAGACGCGCAAATGGACCGACAAGGACGGTAACGACAAATATTCGACCGAAGTCGTGCTCCAGAACTTCCGCGGCGAGCTCACCATGCTCGATTCCAAGGGCGAGGGCGGGGCAGGCCGGGCGATGGCCGGGGCGGGCGATGCGCCCGCCAGCTTCGACCGCAGCGAAATGGACGACGAAATCCCGTTCTGACGCTGCAAAATTCGGGCGGTTTTTGTGGTGGACTCAGGGCCGGAAATGCTACCTTTTCGGCCATGTTTGAGACCCAATTCCGGCCACTGACCAGGACCCCCATTTGAGCGACGAAGGCGATCCTTCGCCCCCCACCGGCGGCAACATCACCGGCATAGCGATCGAGGACGAGCTGAAGCGCTCTTACCTCGATTATGCGATGAGCGTGATCGTCAGCCGCGCGCTGCCCGATGCGCGCGACGGGTTGAAGCCCGTGCACCGGCGCATCCTCTATTCGATGCACGAAACCGGGAACGACTGGAACAAGCCCTACCGCAAGTCCTCCCGCGTAGTCGGCGACACGATGGGCAAGTACCATCCGCACGGCGATCAGGCGATCTACGACGCGCTTGTGCGCATGGCGCAGGATTTCTCCATGCGCGCGCCGCTGGTGGACGGGCAGGGCAATTTCGGCTCGGTCGACGGCGACGAGCCTGCGGCCATGCGCTACACCGAGGTGCGTCGCGCCAAGATCGCGCACGCGCTGACCGAGGACATCGAGCAGGACACGGTCGAGTTCCGGCCCAATTACGACGGCTCGGAGAAAGAGCCGGTCGTCTTTCCGGCGCGATTTCCCAATCTTCTCGTCAATGGGTCGAGCGGCATCGCCGTCGGCATGGCGACCAACGTGCCGCCGCACAATCTGGGCGAGGTGGTCGACGCCTGCCTCGCCTATATCGACGATCCCACGATAGGCCTCGATGCGCTGACCGAGATCGTGCCCGGGCCCGATTTCCCAACCGGCGCCATGATCATCGGCAAGCAGGCGGCGCGCGGCGCGCTCGCGCGCGGCCGCGGCTCGATTCTAATGCGCGCCAAATGCCACGTCGAAGAGATCCGCAAGGACCGCGAGGCGATCATCGTCACCGCGCTTCCCTATCAGGTGAACAAGGCCAAGCTCCAGGAGAAGATCGGCGAGATGGTGCGCGATAAGCGCATCGAAGGCATCTCGGACATCCGCGACGAAAGCGACCGCCACGGCATGCGCGTCGTGATCGAATTGCGCCGCGACGCCTCGTCCGACGTGGTTCTCAACCAACTTTACCGCTTCTCGGAGCTGCAGACGAGCTTCGGCGTCAACATGCTGGCGCTGAACAACGGCCGCCCGCAATTGATGAACCTCAAGGAGCTGATCGCCTCCTTCGTCTATTTCCGCGAAGAAGTCATCACGCGCCGAACCCGATTCGAGCTCGCCAAGGCGCGCGAGCGCGGGCACATCCTGGTCGGCCTTGCGATCGCGGTGGCCAATATCGACGAGGTGATCCGCCTCATTCGCGCCGCCCCCGACGCCGCCGCTGCGCGCGAAAAGTTGATGGCGCGCGACTGGCCGGCCAAGGATGTCGGCCCGCTGATCGCCCTTATCGCGGATCCGAGGCATGTCATGTCCGCCGAGGGCACGATCCGGATGTCCGAGGAGCAGGCCAAGGCCATCCTCGATCTGCGTCTGCAGCGCCTGACCGCGCTCGGCCGCGACGAGATCGGCGACGAGGCCAGGAAGCTCGGCGAGGCCATTGGCGACTATCTCGAAATCCTGCGCTCGCGTCCGCGCGTGCTCGATATCGCGCGCACGGAGCTCAGGGCCATCCGGGACGAATTCGCCACTCCGCGCCTTACCGAACTCGTCGACGCCGAGATCGAGATCGAGGATGAGGCGCTGATCGAGCGCGAGGACGTGGCCGTCACTGTCACACACGCCGGCTACATCAAGCGCACGCCGATTTCGGAGTATCGCGTTCAGGGCCGCGGCGGGAAGGGCCGCGCCGGCATGGCGACGCGCGAGGAGGACTACGTCACCAACCTGTTCGTCGCATCGACCCACGCGCCGCTGGTGTTCTTTTCCTCCACCGGCATGGCCTACAAGCTCAAGGTCTGGCGGCTGCCGGAGGCGCGCATCCAGGGCAAGGGCAAGGCGATGGTCAACCTCCTGCCGTTGTCGGAGGGCGAGCGCATCGCAACCATCCTGCCGCTGCCCGAAGACGAGACCCAATGGGACAAGCTGTTCGTGATCTTCGCCACCAAGTCTGGCGATGTGCGTCGCAACGAGCTGTCCGATTTCGTCAGCATCAATCGCAACGGCAAGATTGCGATGAAGCTCGACGCGGGCGACGCGATCGTCGGCGTGCAAACCTGCGCCGACGACGACGACGTGCTTCTCACCACGCGCCAGGGCAAGTGCATCCGCTTCGCCGTCTCGGATCTTCGCGTCTTCGCCAGCCGCGCATCGACAGGCGTGCGCGGCATCAAGCTGGCGGAAGGCGATGAGGTTGTGAGCCTCAGCCTGCTGCGCCATTCCGACGCGACCACCGCCGAGGCGCGCGCCTATCTGAAGCAGGCCAACGCCGCGCGCCGGGCCGCCAGCGGCGAGGAGGAGGCCGCGGCCGATGACGCCTCGTCCCCCGACGACGAGGAAGCGGGCGAAGAAGCGACGCTCTCGCCCGCGCGCTACGCCGAGCTCGGCGCAAAGGAACAGTTCGTTCTCGCCGTCTCCGAAAGCGGCTTCGGCAAGCGCACCTCGTCCTACGAATATCGCGTAACCGGCCGCGGCGGCTCAGGCATCGTGGCGATGGGCATGGGACGCAAGAACCACGCCATCATCGCCGCCTTCCCGGTCGAGGACTCCGACGATCTGATGCTGATCAGCGACCAGGGCCAGACGATCCGCGTGGCGGTCGGCGGCATCTCGATTCAGGGCCGCGCCGCTCAGGGCGTCACCGTCTTCCGTGTCGACGAGGGCGAGCGGGTAGTCTCAGTGGAGCGTATCGCCGACGTCTCCGAAGGAGAATGATCCGCCGGCGCTGTCTGCCTCTCCCTTCGAAGGGGACGGGGAATGGAGGGACGTTTCATGCCTAGGAAGCGCGTCGGCCTTTATCCCGGCACCTTCGACCCGGTGACGCTCGGCCATATCGACATCATCAAGCGGGCGGTGAAGATCGTCGACCGCCTGGTGATCGGCATCGTATCCTCGAACGACGCGAAGAAGCAGGTTTTCTCCCTCGACGAACGCATTGAGATGATGCGTCACGAGGCCGAGCCTCTGGCGGAAGGCCGCGCGGTGATCGAGGTCAAGCCCTTCAACATGCTGCAGGTGAAGTTCGCCCAATCCGTTGGCGCGACGGTTGTGATCCGTGGGCTGCGCGCCGTGTCGGACTTCGAGTACGAGTTCCAGATGGCCGCGATGAATCAGCGAATGGACAAGGAGATCGAGACCGTCTTCCTGATGGCCGATCCGCGCAACCAGGCGATCGCCTCGCGACTTGTGAAGGAGATCGCCATGTTCGGCGGCGACATCACGCCCTTCACCACGCCCTATGTCGCCGAACGGCTGGCCAAACGTTGCAAGGAATTGGGAGAAAGAAGGCAATGACGCGCGACCCTGAGAACACCTTGATCATGCGGCTCAAGTCCGGACCGGTGGTCATCGCCTTGAGGCCGGACCTTGCGCCCAATCACGTCGCGCGTGTGAAGGAGCTGGCGCGCCGCGGCTTCTATGACGGCATCGCCTTCCACCGCGTCATTCCGGGCTTCATGGCGCAAACCGGCGATCCCACCGGCACTGGCGCAGGCGGTTCGGAGCTTCCGGACCTGCGGGCGGAATTCTCCGGCGAGAAGCATCGGCGCGGAACCGTCTCGGCGGCGCGGACCTCCGATCCGCACAGCGCCAACAGCCAGTTCTTCATCTGTTTCGACGACGCGCCCTGGCTCGACCGCCAATATTCCGTCTGGGGCGAGGTCGTGGAAGGCATGGAACATGTCGACGCGGTCAAGAAGGGCGGCGAACACGATAACGGCGCGATCAAGGGCGAGCCCGACCGGATCGTCACGCTCCGCGTCGAGTCCGACGCCTAGGCGCGCCTGCGCAGAATCTAGGTTCCGCTGCGCGGCGGATTGCGGAATTGCAATCTTTGCGCCCGCGAAACAGCCGGAACGTTCAATGGCCGCGTAACGTTGGAAATGGGCGCCGACCGTGATGGCGGCCGGAAACCATCTAGAAGGAACTTCACAATGAGCGTCCAACGCGCCACGGCAGCGACGTTCGCCGCCACCCTGATGCTGGCGGCCGCGCCGGTGCTGGCCCAACCCCCAACCTATACGCAGAGCGGACAATCTCAGCAGTCGACCCAGCCCTACCCGGCGACGCAACCTGGCCAATCGAGTCAGTCCGGCCAGTACAACCCAGCCCCCGGCTCGAGCTCGATGAGTTCGCCCTCGTCGACCTCCGGAACCTCGGTCGCGTCCCTGACGAACGCCAAGAGCAAACTTGCCTCGGCGACGGTGACCGACTCCCAGGGTCAGTCCGTGGGTCACGTCAAGAGCGTAAAGACCGGCGCAGGCGGAACCCCGCAACAGGTCCGGATCGCGCTCGCGTCCAACAACCAGACCGTGACCATCCCCGCCGACCAGCTCACCTATGATAGCTCGAGCGGAACGGTCCAGGCCCAGATGAGCAAAGACCAGATCGATTCGATGGCCAAACAGCCATCGTCCTCCTCATCGTCCTCATCGAATCCCTACTGAGAGAGCGGCAGTCTGAGCGGAAGGCGCGGGCGCCCCCCGCGCCTTTCCCGCGCCATTTTCTCGGTCGCCGATCAGCTATTGGGGCGGTGCTTGGCGCTCCAGTCGATGCAGCCGGAATAGGTGGAGTCGTAAACGGAGCGCTGGGTGTCCGTGTCCTCGCCCTCGAAGGCGGCGTCGCCCGCTCGCAGTTTTGCGAGCCGTGCGCAATGTGCCGCATCCTGCGCCGATGCCTGGGCGGCGTCCGGCGCGGGTCGGGCGGCCGGGCTCTCGGCGGCGGCCTCTGCGGCGGGCTGCGCGTCCTCCGCGCTTCCGAACAGGCTGGTGATAGGGTGCTCGATGAATTGCGAATCGGCGCAGCCGCAAAGCCCCAACGCCAGCGTCATCGCCACCAGGATTCGCATGTTCGCCTCCGCCTTGCCGTAAAAGCTTAGCGCCTTTTCCGCGCTTTGCGCCAAAAGCGCAAGCCCGCGCGGCGTCTGCTCGCTCTGAAGCGGCGATTGCCGGAAAGCGGGCCTCTTGCTAGCTTTCTGCGAATCGCGCGCAGCGCTGGATCGCAGGGGCCCGCTTGCTCGTCCTTCATATCGGAACGCACAAGACCGGCACTTCCGCCCTTCAGACGTTTCTTTACCGGCATCCGGAGCTGCTGGCCGCCAAAAACGTGCATTATTTGCGCGCCGGCCAGGGGGCGGGACGGGCCCATCATGCGCTCGCCTGGGCGGTTCGCGGCTACAAGGGCGCGCAGATGTCGGTGTGGGACGAAGTCCGCGCCGAGCTGGCGGAGAGCAAGGCCGAGATCAACGTCATCAGCAGCGAAGCGATGTGGTTCGCGGCGCCCGACGCAATCCACGCCCAGCTCGAAGGCGTGGGCGAGACGCGTATTGTCGCCTATCTGCGGCGCCAGGACAAATACCTTCAGTCGCTCTACAAGCAGGCGGTGGCGAGCGGCCGCAAGGCCGATTTTCGCAGCTGGCTCGAAAGTCATCGCGACCGCGGCGATTATCTATCGGTGTTGAGCGCATGGGCGGCGGCTTTCGGCGCAGAGGCGCTGACCGTCAGGCCGCATGAACGGTCTGGCCGCACGATCGACATCGTCAAGGATTTCGCGGGGCTTCTGGGCCTCGACGCCAAGACCGACCTCAACCGCGGAAAGCCCGTCTGGCAGAATCCGTCTCCGCGCCGCGAATTGCTGGAGCTGATCCGCGCCGTCAACCACCTCGACCTCGACTTCGACCGAGACAAGTTCTTCTACGCCGTCATGCGGCGAAATCCCGCCTATGTCCGTTCCGGAGATCTTCTCGCCTATGACGAGTGCAAGGCGCTGATGGAACGCTTCGCGGAACCAAACCGGATCCTCAGCGAAACCTTTTATCGCGACGCCGAGACGCCGCTTTTCCCAGAGCTTGTCCCGAGCGAGCCCCCGCCGCTCTGGGCGCCAGGCGGCAAGGAGCACCTGGCGATGACCGCCGACGTCATGGACGCGCTGGTCAAGACCGCTGGCGGGGCGGGCGCGGCCACGCCGCCGCGAAGCGCCGCGCCGCCGCCACGCGCGGCGGGCCGATCGCGGTGATTTCATACGCATCTTATTTGGGAACGGCCCATGCACGAATTCGAAAGCTTCGTCTATCTCGACATCGAAAAGACGGGCTCATCCTTCATTTCGCAGCTGTTGAGGAAGTATTCGGCGGAGAAGGAAATCAGGCGCGACCATCACGAGCCGATGAACCTGCTCTACGATCCATCGAAGTTCTATTTCATTTCCGTCCGCCATCCGCTCGACTGTTACTTGTCGCTCTATTCCTTCGGCTGCGGCTACGACGGCAAGCTCTGGCAGAGGCTGGAAAAGGCCAATCTCGGCAAGTTCTACAAGGGCACGACCGAAAGCTTCAACAACTGGCTCAATTTCGTATTGCGGCCGCGCAACGCGGCGATGCTGGGAGACGGCTACAACCGCGTGGGGCGCGGCAGGATCGCCGAGCTCATGGGCTTTCAGTCGTACCGCTACCTAAGGCTCGCGCTTCCGACCTGTGAACGCCTTCTGGCCAAATGCGAGACGCGCGACGACGTACGCGCCGTCTATACGGAGCGCAAGCTGCCGACGTTCGTCATCCGCTACGAGAACTTCGCCGACGATCTGTGCGCGCTTTTGAGCGGACCTTTGCGAAATTCGATCGCCGATCTGGATGCGGCGCTCGAGCATGCGCGCAGCCAGAAGCGCACCAACGCGTCGCACCGCGTCGACAAAGGCAGACCCGATTTCGCGCTGCGCGAACGGCTCCAATCCGAGATTCGCCGCCGCGAGTGGTTCCTCTACGAGACGTTCGGCTATTGAGCCGCGGGCGGCGCTGAGCCGCATTCATCGCCGGGAGCGCCCTCCATCGGCCGCACCGCCCTATGGGCACGCGCCTTGCGACGCCTCTGTTCCGCGTTTCAAAACGGAACAGTGTCGTGCTCCTCCGGATTTTCGCCCCGCTATTTCTCGTGGTTTCGATGGTTAATACAGCGTTTGCCGATTCGCTCTCGGCTCGCGTCGGTCAGGCTCCTCAGCCGACCGTGATGATCGGGGTGCGCGCCAATCAGGATGGCCAGGCCAGCCTTCAGGCGCCGCTCGCCAGCGAACGCGACGTGCTTCTGCTCGAAGACCAGATCGGCCGAAAGGTCGCGATCGACAACCAGTATTCCAACTGGGCGGACTTCTCGACCTCCCAGCCTCTCGAACAGGCCGCATGGGACGTGCGCGGCGGACGCATTCCGATGATCTCTTGGAAGACCGCCTATCCGGGGAGCCCCGACGGCTGCGCCAAGTGGTCGGACATCGTTGGCGGGGTCTATGATGCGCAGCTTGCGGACCAGGCGAAGGTCATCAAAAATCTGCGTGGCCTCGTCATGATCCGCTGGCACTACGAGATGGAGCATCCCGACGGCGGCAGATGCTTCTACGATGTCGATGTCATGAAAGATCCGGTCACCGCGGGGCAGGAATACGTCGCCGCATGGAAACATGTCGTCGATCTCTTCCGCGCCGAGGGCGTGAGCAACGTTCTGTGGGTGTGGGCGCCGGGCGGCGGAGCATTCAGCGATTCGGACGGGAATCCCTCGACCGAATGGATGGATTTCTATCCCGGCGACGACTATGTCGACTGGATCGGCGCCGATGTCTAC
The DNA here is from genome assembly GCA_035549135.1 of Rhizomicrobium sp. Classification (GTDB taxonomy): domain Bacteria; phylum Pseudomonadota; class Alphaproteobacteria; order Micropepsales; family Micropepsaceae; genus Rhizomicrobium. The sequence goes on from DASZRM010000041.1 coordinate 26,440, forward strand.
AACAAGTCGCCCACCACCTCGACGCCGATCGACGCCTATCCGACCTTCGTCAATTTCTACAGTCAGGCGTCGACGCGGGGAAAGCCGCTCATGGTCTCCGAAACCGGAGCGGTCGGCGCCGACCCGCAGATGGACGGCGATGGTTACGGCTGCCCCTATCAGATCGGCGAGGTCAAACCCGATCCCGGCTCGATGTGGATTCTCTCAGCGATTGCGACGTTCAGGACGAAATTTCCGGCTATGCGCGCCTTCGTCTACTGGAACAATTTCGGCCTCGGCGGACCCAAGCACTGCAACAATTACATTCTGCGCGGCCCGAGCATGAATGCATTCGCCAAAATGGCGCACGATCGCTACTTCACGCTGCG
>DASZRM010000042.1:0-16573 GCA_035549135.1 Rhizomicrobium sp.
GACGGCGAGGAGGGACATTTCCTCGGCGACACCGAGCCCTATGACGCGGTCATTCTCGATCTCGGCCTGCCCAAGATGGACGGCGTGCGCGTGCTCGAGAAGTGGCGCAAGGACGGAAAGAAAATGCCCGTCCTCATTCTCACCGCGCGCGACCGCTGGAGCGACAAAGTCGCCGGCTTCGACGCCGGCGCCGACGATTATCTCGCCAAGCCTTTCTACACCGAAGAGCTTCTGGCGCGGGTGCGCGCGCTGTTGCGACGCGCCGCCGGCTTCGCCACCTCGGAGATCGACATCGGCAAGCTGCACATCGACACCCGCGCCAGCCGCGTCACCATGGACGGCAATCCCGTCAGGCTCACCTCGCTCGAATACCGGCTGCTCGCATATCTCGCCCATCACCGCGGCAAGGTCGTCTCGCGCACCGAACTCGTCGAACATCTTTACGATCAGGATTTCGACCGCGACTCCAACACCATCGAGGTCTTCGTCGGCCGCCTGCGCAAGAAGCTCGATCCGGGCCTCATCCAGACGGTGCGCGGCCTCGGCTACCGCCTCGAAGTCCCCGGGGCGGACGGCAAGGATCGGGCGGAAACCGCAGGATCGGAAAAATAGTCCGCATGGCGCCCGCTCTTGCGATCGCGCCCGATCGGAAGGCGCCGCCGGGCCCATGAGGATGAGGCTGCCGAACCTCAATTCGCTGGCGGCAAGGCTCATCGCCGCCGCGGTGATCTGGACCGGGCTCGGCCTGGCTATCGGCGGTTTCGTGCTCTCCAACGCGTTCCGCTCCGCGGTGGAGGACAATTTCGACGCCGCGCTGCAGGCCGATCTCGACGGGCTGATCGCCGCCGCCGAACCCGATCCGAACGGCGGCGTGGCGCTCGAGGCGCGGCTGCTCAATCGCCGCTTCGAACGCGTCTATTCCGGTCTTTACTGGCAAATCACCCCGCAGGGCGCGACGCGGCAAATTCAGATTTCGCACTCGCTGTTCGACCGCTCGATAAAGCCCTATGCGCTGCGCAAGCGGAACGGGCTCGCCTGGGGCTACGCCGACGGTCCGGATGGACAGAAGCTGCGCGCGCTGAGCCGGCGCATCGAATTTCCGATCACGGCCACGGCGCGCAAGGACGACGTCATCGCCTACGAATTTCTGGTCGCCGGCGACACCGCCGAAGTCGAAGCCGAGATCGCCGAGTTCAACGGCACGCTGATCTGGGCTTTCGCGCTTCTGGGCGCCGGGCTCATCTTCGCCGTGTTCCTCCAGGTGCGCATCGGACTGCAGCCGCTGAGGCGCGTGCGCGAATCCCTGGCGCGCATTCGCGACGGCAAGGCGCGCAGGCTCGAAGGCGGCTTTCCCGCGGAGATCGCCCCGCTCGCCTCCGAGCTTAACAGCCTCATCCAGCACAGCGAGGAAGTGGTGGGCCGCGCCCGCACCCATGTCTCGAACCTTGCGCATTTCCTGAAGACGCCGCTCACCGTCCTGTCGAGCGAGGCCGAGGCCCAGCCCGGACCGCTCGCCGACGCGGTGCGCCGTCAGGTCGATTCCATGCGCCGCCAGGTCGATCACTATCTGGCGCGCGGCCGCGCCGCGGGCGCGCTCGACGTGCTCGGCAACCGCACCAAGGTCAAGGCCGTGCTCGACGATCTGGCGCGCACGCTGACGCGCATTCACTCCGAGCGCGACATCGATATCGCGGTCGACTGTCCCGCCGCGCTCTATTTTCGCGGCGAGCGGCAGGACCTCGAGGAGATGTCGGGCAATCTGATGGACAACGCCTGCAAATGGGCCAAGCGCCGAGTCGTGGCGCGCGCGACGCAGATCGCCGGCCCGCGCTGGATGCTGACGGTGGAGGACGACGGGCCGGGGCTCGCGCCGGAGGATCGCGAAAGGGTGCTGACCCGCGGCGAAAAGCTGGACGAAAGCATGCCTGGCTCGGGGCTCGGACTCTCCATCGTCCAGGACATCGCCAAGCTCTATGGCGGCGGCCTTGCGCTGGAGTCTTCGGCGCTGGGCGGCCTCAAGGCCAGGCTCGAACTGCCCGCCATCGCCTAGACTTTGAAATAACGCGTTAACGCCGTTGGGCTAGTCTGCAAGCGGGACGCCCTGCCAGAACGACGCGATGCTGACCTCGCAGAAATCGGAGCTGTTGCGAAACCTGCTGGGCGGGCTGCCGGCCGGAACGGCGGCGCTGCTCGCCAAGGCCATTGAAAACGACAAGCGGTCCGGCGGTCACGCGCTCCCGCACGATCTCATTCTGGGCGCGCTCAGCCCCGCGCTGACCAAGGCATCGGTCCGCGCGCCGACGGCGCTGCGGCTGTTCAGTCTTCCCTTCGCCGATTTCCTCACGGCCGACAAAGCCAAGGAAAAACAGAAGGGACGGATCGCGCCGGCCAGCCTGCGCGCGGCCTGGCGCTGGCTCGCGCGCCAGCTCGCCCCGGAAGCGGTCGCCGTCTATCGCGCCGAGATCGCCAAACTCGCCGCCGAGGGAAAGCGCGACGAAGCCTATGCCCGCGCCGCGATATTTCGCGCCTTCGCCGCCCGCGAGATGCGCGAGGCCATCGCCCGCGACCGCAAGGGCGCCCGTGCGGCTCTCGGCGGCGAGACGGCGCTCGCCGATGCGGCCGAGATCGCGCTTCTCCTCGCGGCGGGCGCGGAGATCGTCGAGGCGCAAAATCTGCTTCCCAGGAACACGCCCCAGCTCAGCGACGAATTGCTGCGCGCGCTGCGCGACATCCACGATCGCGTCGCCGTCAACGTTCCCGACGCCGCGCCCTACATCGCCTGCGTGGCGATGGCCAGGCTCGCCCATCCCTGGGAAGCCCTGAAGCTTCCCCAAATGGTCGCGCGCCAGACGCAGGACACCCTCATCGCCAACACCGACATGGGACTGGTCGGCGACCTTCTTTTCGCGATGATCGAGCGCTGCGGCTCGGCGGTCCGGGCCGCGCGCCATCCTTCCTTCGACGTCGAGGCGCTGATCGGCGATCTCGCGCGCTTCACCGCGCTGTCGAGCGCCATCGTCAAGGAAATCGAGATGCGCCGGGACGGCGTCTGGGGAAAGCGCCTGCTCAAGGATCGCGCCGCGGTCGCCGAGACCATGGAAGGGCTGATGGAGCACGCGCCGCGCGAGATCCTCGCCATGCTTCCAGTGCTCAGGACGGGAAGCTTCGGCGGCGGACCGAAGGCGGCCGATTTCGCGCGGCCGGTCGACGAGGACAAGGCCGAGCGCGGCCTGCGTTACGCAAGGCTGCTTTCCGGCGTCGCGCCCTACGCCGCCGCCGGCTCGTTCGGCGCCGCCCACAAGGACGCGCTCGACGAAGTCTCCAAGCATCTTCGCGGCTACAACGAAGACGTCATCCGGGAAATCCGCACCGAGGATCCGGCGCGCCGCGCCGTGGTCGAGCGCCAGTTCGAGCTGGCCGTCAGGACCACCGCGCTCCTCTTCAGCCAGACGGAAGCGGAATTTCTGGCGCGCCGCGCCAAGGCGGCACTCCAGCCCGCCGCCTAGACGGCGCCTTCGCGCCGGAGCGCGGCGATCTCCATCGCCGAATAGCCAAGTTCGCGGAGAATTTCGCTTCCGTGCTCGCCGAGCAGCGGCGCGCGGCGGCGAACCGTTCCCGGCGTGTCGTGGAGCTTGACCGGCGTCGCCGCCACCATGGCGCCGCGAACGCCCGGAAAATCCGTCGCCGCGAAGAAATCCCCGGCGCGCACATGCGGATCCTCGAGCGCCTCGCGCGGACGATAGACGGGCCCCGCCGGAACGCGCGCCGCTTCGAGCGCGGCGAGCGCCTCGGCGCAGCTGCGCTCCCCCACCCAATCCGACAGGCGCGCGCTGATCTCCTCGCCGTGATCGCCGCGCCCCTTGTCGCTTGCAAAGCGCGGATCGTCCAGCCATTCGCTCGCCCCTATCAGCTTTGCGACCCGGCGAAACAGCGGATCGCCGTTCACCGCCACGACGATGAAGCCGTCCTTGGCGCGGAAAATATCCGACGGCGCCGCCGTCTGGCTGCGGTTGAGCGTCGGCTGGCGATCGAGCCCCAAGGCCTGCTCTTCGATCAGAGTCGGGCTGAAGAAGGCGAGCGCGGTGCGCAGCAGCGCGCCTTCGACGAGCTGGCCGCGACCGGTCATGTCGCGCGACCGGAGCGCCGCGACGACGCCGAACGCCAGAAGCGAGGCGGTGCCGAAATCGACCCAGGGCGCGGCGCAGCGCACGGGCATATCCGGCGCGCCCGAAAACCACGCCGCGCCCGACATCGCCTGCGCCACGCCGTCGAACCCCACGCGCGCTGCGTAAGGCCCTTCGAGCCCGAACGCGCTGACCACGGCTAGAATGGCGCGCGGATTGACGCGCGACACGCTCTCCCAATCGAGCCCCATCGCCGCCAGCGTCTCTCCCGGCAAATTGGCGACGACGACGTCGGCCGAGCGCACGAGCCGCTCCACGATGGCCCGTCCGGCCGGACGCATCGGATCGAGCGCCAGGCTCTTCTTGTTTCTGTTCATTTGAAGAAACATCGCGCCCTCGCGCGGCGCGCCCGTTTCGTCCTGCGCAAGCGAGACGAGCGTGCGGTCCTCGCGGCCTTCGCGCTTTTCCACCCGGATCACCTCCGCGCCCAGATCGCCCAGCAAGGCGGCGCAGTAAGGTCCCGCGATGTAACGGCCGAAATCGATCACGCGTACGCCGTCAAGCGGACCCGGCATGGGACAATCCTTTCTCCTATGCTATAGAAGGGGCGTGCGGGGCGTCCGCCCGGATTATACCGGGCCGGTGGAGTTAAGCATGGGCCCCCGTATCGCGTTCGAACATCTCAACAGGATCACCGGGCTTGCGCCGCTGACGGCGCCGTCCTTCAGCGGCGCGGAAGCGGTTCTGCCTTCGCCGTTTCGCGCGGCCGAGGCGGCCGCCGCCTCGCTCGGCTTTTCGGCGGCCGTCGCCGCGGAGATCTGGCGGCTGCGCGGCGGCGAGCGCCAAAGCGTGTCGATCGATCTCGACGCCGCGGCCGCCTCGCTCGTCTCCTTCGCCTTGCTTCGCCTGGACGGGCAGAGCCCGCCGCGCCCGGCGCTCGACGCGCCGGCGGTCGGCTTTTACCGCTGCGCCGACGGACGCTGGATATTTCTGCACGGCGGATTTCCCGGCCAATGGCCGCGCATGCTCGATTTGCTCAACGCCCTGAATTCGAAGGCCTCGGTGGCCCAGGCCGTCGGCCGATGGAATTCCCTCGCGCTCGAAGACGCGCTCGGCTTTCTCAACCTCGCCGGCGCGGTCGCGCGCGCGCCGCACGAATGGGCGCAGAGCCCTCAGGGCCGCGCGCTCGCCAAGACGCCGCCGATCGTCATCCGCAAGATCGGCGATGCGCCGCCGCTGCGCCTTGGGCCGTCGAATAATCCGCTCGACGGCGTGCGCGCGCTCGATTTGACCCGGGTGCTCGCCGGGCCCGCCTGCGCGCGCACGCTTGCGTCCTACGGCGCGGAGGCGCTGCACATTCGCGCCGAACGGCTTGAGACGATCGAGCCGTTCGATCTCGACACCGGCCACGGCAAGCGTTCGGCCTACCTCGATCTGGCGCATCCGGCGGATGCGGAAACCTTGCGCAAATTGGTGCGCAAGGCGCATCTCTTCATCGATTCCTACCGTCCGGGCGCGCTCGCAAGGCTCGGATTCACGCCGGCTGCGCTCGCCCATATCGCAAGCGGCATCACCTATGTGTCGATTTCCTGTTATGGCCTCGAAGGGCCCTGGGCCGGGCGGCGGGGCTGGGAACAGATCGCCCAGTCCGCGACGGGCCTCGCCCACGAGCAGGGACAATTCCTGGCCGTCCGCCGCGGGGGCAAGCGCGAGGCGGCGCCCGAGCTCATCCCCGCAGCCGTGTGCGACTACGTGACCGGATACCTGGCCGCGGCCGGAGCGGCGGCGGCGCTGCTGAGGCGCATGCGCGAAGGCGGAAGCTGGCGGGTCGAGGTCTCGCTCTGCGCGACCGCCATGTGGCTGGCGTCCCTCGGAACGATCGAGCCGGGAAAGGTCCCCGAAAGCTGGGCGCCGGGAGAGGGACTCGACGCCTATCGGCAGTCGTGCGAAACGGGACGCGGGCGGCTGGATTTCCTGGGGCCGGTGGCGCGCATGTCGAAGACCGCGCCCGCCTGGCGCCTGCCTCCGCCGGAGCCCGGCGCAGACCGGCCGCGTTGGCAGGACAGGAGCGAGGAAATGCATGCCGCCGAAGAACAATCCGCGTAAGCTCAATCCGCTTCAGCTGCGCACCCTGACCCTGCTCCAGGCGCTGGCGCGCGCCCAGGGCGCAGCTTCGCAAAGCGCAAATGGCGAAGTCGCGCTGACGCGCTTTCCAGATCCGCATGGCGACCACTTCCATGTCGGAGACGCCGTCGTGGCGGGCAAGGACGCGACCGGCCTCTACAACGAAGCGGTGTGGCATGCGCTCGCCCGCAAGGGGCTGGCGCGCGCAGATTGGCCGCGCCAAATCGTACTGACCGGCGAAGGACTCGCCTATGACACGGGCGACGCGAAGGCGATCCTGAGAACTTCGCAGCACTGATCGGCGCGCGATGCGCCTCAGTCGAGCCTGCGCATGACGAGCAGGTCTTCGCTGAACATCTTGCCGGCCTCGTCCGACGCGAAGAAGGCGTCGAGGGCGGCCGGCTCCTCGGTGATGCGCGCGTCGCCGGCGTCGCCTTCGCCCACTTCGCCCTTGAGCCGGCCCGCGCGGATCGCGTCCTTGACCGCCTTCTCATCGAGCAGCGAGAGCGACAGGCTTCCGTCCTTTTCGAAGCGGTAGAGAAGCGGCATGATCGCGCGCGCCTCTTCGCCTTCGACCGGCTTTCCGTTCTTGAGCGCGGCGCGCGCGTTCAGGATGCGATTGTCGCCGAGTTTGGCGCCCTGGAGCGTATAGGTCGTCCATTCGCCCTCGTCCTCGTCGCGCGAGAACAGGAGCGCGGTCATCGTGCCGTCGCCGTTGTTCATGAAGGTCAAATAGCCGTCCTTGGAGTCGTTCTTGCCGTGGCCTTTCCAGATTCCGACCAGCGCCGGATCCGATTTGAAGCCCACCGTCGTTCCGATCGGAGTCTTGGTCGTCACCGGCAGACACGCCGCGACAATTAGCGCGGCCGCGGCCAGACAGGCCAAACGCAAGACTTTCATGGCGATCCCCTTCGCAAACCCGCCCCAGACTCGCGCGCAATTCGGGCGGAACCGCGGCGAAGCGTTGGAGCCGTCGCCGCGAGCGCCTATAGTCCCGAAGACATTGGGAATTTCGCCCGTGAACGCCAAGAAGCGGCGCCGTCTCGCCTTCGCCATCGCGCTTGTCGCCGCCGGAGCGGGCGCCGCGGCGCTGGTCGTCTACGCGCTCAAGGACAATGTGCTCTATTTCTATAGTCCCAGCGAGGTTCGCGCCAAGCGCATCGCGCCGGGCGTTTCCTTCCGCATCGGGGGGCTTGTCGAGAAGAAGAGCGTAAGGCGCGGCAAGGGCGCCGAGATCACCTTCATCGTCACCGACGGCCGAGCCGACGTGCCGGTCGACTATGCCGGCGTGCTGCCGGCGCTGTTCCGCGAGGGCCAGGGCGTCGTCGCCACCGGCCGGCTCGACGGGCGCGGCGTATTCGCCGCCGACGAGATTCTCGCCAAGCACGACGCGCGCTACATGCCGCCCGAAGTCGTCGACGCGCTGAAGCGCAGCGGCCGCTGGAAGGAAGGCGGATGATCGGCGAGATCGGCCAGCTCGCGCTCTGCTTGGCGCTGGCGCTCGCCATGGTGCAGTCGGCCGCGGGGTTCGCGGGCTTGCGCGCCGGCGCAGGCGCGGCCCGCGCCGTCGCCTCAAGCAGCGCGCTCGGCCTGTTCGTTTTCGTCGCGCTCGCGTTCGGCGCGCTGGTCTACGCTTTCGTTGTGTCCGATTTCAGCGTCGCGGACGTGGCGGAGAATTCGCACACCCTCAAGCCGATGCTCTACAAGGTCACCGGCGTCTGGGGAAACCACGAAGGCTCGATGGTCCTGTGGACGCTGGTGCTGGCGATCTATTCGGCGGCGATCGCGATCCTCAAGCGCGGCGGAGAGCGGCTCACCGCCGCGGCGCTCGGCGTGCAGGGCCTTCTCGCCGTGGCGTTTCTGCTCTTCATCCTCCTCACCTCGAACCCGTTCCTGCGCATCGATCCGATGCCGTTCGAAGGCCAGGGGCTGAATCCGTTGCTTCAGGATCGCGGTCTCGCCTTCCACCCGCCCATGCTCTATGTCGGCTATGTCGGGCTGTCGGCGACCTTCGCCTACGCCGCGGCGGCGATGATCACGGGCGACGTCGAGCGCGGCTGGGCGCGCGCCGCAAGGCCTTTTCTACTCGCCGCCTGGGTGGCGCTGACCTGCGGGATCGCCGGCGGGTCGTGGTGGGCCTATTACGATCTCGGCTGGGGCGGGTTCTGGTTCTGGGATCCGGTCGAGAACGCCTCGCTGATGCCCTGGCTCGCGGCGACCGCGCTCTTGCACTCCGCGCTCGCCACCGAACGCACCGGCGCCTTCCGCACCTGGTCGCTGCTGCTTTCGATCGCGGCGTTTTCGCTCAGTCTGATCGGCACCTTCCTGGTGCGCTCCGGCGTCATCACCTCGGTGCACGCTTTCGCCAGCGATCCCATGCGCGGCGAGTTCATCCTGCTCATTCTCAGTCTGGCCATCGGAGGCGCGCTCGCCCTCTTCGCCTGGCGCGCGCCGAAACTTGCGAGCGGCGCCGCCTTCGAGCCGGTGAGCCGCGAAAGCGCGTTCCTCGTCAACAACGTCCTGGTCGTCACCGCGCTGGCCGCGGTGTTCATCGGCACGCTCTATCCGATCGCGCTGTCGGCCGTTGACGTGAAGCTCTCCGTCGGAGCGCCCTATTACGAGACCTTTTTCGCGCCCATCTTCGTGGCGCTGATGATCGTTCTTCCCTTCGGCCCGCAACTGTCCTGGCGGCGAGGCGATCTCAAGGCCGCCATGCGCGCGCTCGCGCCCGCGGCGGGCCTCGCCGGTCTCGCATTCGCGCTGGAACTTGCGATCGCGACGCCGCGCGCCCTCGCCGGCGCAGGCTCCTTCGCCGTGGCGGCCTGGGTGATCGGCGCAAGCGCCGTCGACATTTTCGGGCGCGCGCGTCGCAGGGCCGTGAGCGCGGCCGCGCTCGCCGCCGCGCTCGCCCATGCCGGGCTGGGCGTGACGCTGATGGGGGTGGCGGGCGTCACGCTCTGGCGCGCGGAGGCGCTTGCGGTGCTCGGCCCAGGCGAGAGCGTGCATGTGGGCGACTACGATCTCAAGCTGCTCGGCGTTTCGAAGGCGAACGGGCCGAATTATGTCGCGGCGAGGGCCGAAATCGAGATTCGCTCCGGCGGTCGGACGCTCGGCCGAATGGCGCCCGAACAGCGCATGTTCCCGGTTGAGGGCCAGGAGGTTGCGCAGACCGCGATCCGCACCACCGGTTTGTCGGACCTCTATGTCGCGCTGGGCGACGAGCGCGGCGGCGGGCGCTGGGCGATCCGCGCCTACGTCAATCCGCTCGCGCCGTTCATCTGGTTCGGCGCGGCGATCATGGCGCTGGGCGGATTGACGGGACTGTGGGCGCGCCTGCGCGCAGGCCTTTTCGCGCGCTGGACGGCGCCGGCCGCGGCGGAGCGCGCATGATCCGCCTCGCGCTCGCTCTTCTTCTGATCGCAGGCGCGGCCAATGCGGCGCGCGCGCCGGAGACGCTCACCGATCCCGCCAAGGAGGCGCATGCGCGCGCCCTGCAGAAGGAGTTCCGCTGTCTCGTCTGCCAGGGCGAGTCGATCGACGAGTCGAATGCGCCGCTCGCCGCCGATCTTCGCCGGCTGATCCGCGAGCATATCGCGCGGGGCGACAGCGACGACCAGATCCGGCGCTATCTCGTGGCGCGCTATGGCGAATTCATCCTGATGAAGCCGCCGCTCGAGAGCGACACCTATGCGCTCTGGTTCGCGCCGCTTCTCGTTCTGCTGGCTGGCGCAGCGGTCGCCGCGCTCGTCATCCGGCGCGCCAGAGCGTGCGCGGGCGAGCAGCCCCTGACGGATCGCTGAAATATTACAAGCTTGTAATCTATAAGATACCTGCGCGTAATGTCAGTGGCTTACGGAAATGGTCGCGGACGCGCTGGCGGCGCGCGGGCAGGACCCCGGAAATTCAGGAGAATTCGCGATGGCGGACAGCAGATGGATGGGCTTTGTCAAGCGGCATTCGAAGCTTACGGCGCTGGGCGGCGCCGCGACGCTGGTGGTGATCGGACTTGGCGCCTTTTCATTCCTTCCCGCCAGCCCGGCGCCCGGTCTGGAGCCGGTGCGCATGGTCGCGGCCCAGCCGGTCAGCGCCCGTTCCGGCCCGCCGCGCATGCTGGAGACAGGCGCGCCCTTCAGCTTCGCCGATCTGGTCGAGCGCGTCAGCCCCGCCGTCGTAACCGTCACGGCGATCGAGCAGGAATCGGTTTCTGACCAGATGGATCAATTGGGCGATCTGCCGGCCCCGTTCCGCGACTTCTTCAACCAGTTCAACCAGGGCCGCCAGCTTCAGCCGCGCAAGGCGGTGTCGATGGGCTCGGGCTTCATCATCGACAAGAAGGGCGTCATCGTCACCAACAATCACGTCATCGACGGCGCCAAGAAGATCACCGTCAAGCTGCCCGACGGCCGCAGCTTCGACGCCAAATTGATGGGCGCGGATTCGGCCACCGATATCGCCGTGCTCAAGATCAAAAGCGACAAGGCGCTGCCGACCGTCGAATTCGGCGACGATCGCCAGCTTCGCGTCGGCGACTGGGTGGTCGCGGTCGGCAATCCCTTCGGCCTGTCCAATTCGGTGACCGCCGGCATCGTCTCCTCCATCGGCCGCGAGATCGGAAGCGGTCCGTATACGGATTACATTCAGATCGACGCGCCCATCAACCGCGGCAATTCCGGCGGGCCGACTTTCGACCTGCGGGGCCAGGTGGTCGGCATGAACTCCATGATCTTCTCGCCTTCGGGCGGCAGCGTCGGCATCGGCTTCGCCATTCCGGCCTCGACCATCCACGACGTGGTGGCGCAGATCGAGGCGCACGGCCATGTGGCGCGCGGCTGGCTCGGCGTCGAAATCCAGAGCGTCACGCCCGAAATGGCGGCGTCGCTCGGCATGCACGAGCCCAAGGGCGCGATCATCGCCAGCGTGGTTCCGGGAAGCCCCGGCGCCAAGGCGGGGCTCAAGCAGGGCGACATCGTGGTCGCCGTCAACGGCAAGCAGATCGAGGATTCGCGCGATCTGTCGCGGCGCGTCGCCGCCATCGCCGCGGGCTCGACCGCCGCGCTCACCATCAATCGCGACGGCAAGATCGAAACGGTCACCGCCAAGATCGCGCCCCGCAAGGAGGAGCAGGTCGCGTCCGCCGCGCAGGCCACCCCGAGCGGAGTCGGCGCGACCGGCGAGGCGATGGGGCTCGGCCTCACCGCGGTCACGCCCGAGATGCGGCGCACCTTCAATCTCGACGACGGCCAGCAGGGCGTGGTGATCACCAAGGTCGATCCCGACAGCGACGCGGCCGACAAGGGGCTTCAGCCCGGCGACGTCGTGGTTTCGGTCGGCAACAAGGCCGTGCATACGCCGCAGGACGTCCAGAAGGGCGTGGCGGAGGCGCAGGGCCAGGGCCGCAAATCCGTGCTGCTGCTGCTTGCGACCTCAAACGGCCCGCGCTTCGTCGCGGTCGATATCGGAAAGACCTGAGTTTTACGCGTACCGGACGGCGCGGAAGCGATTGCGCGCCGCCCGGCCCCCGCGCCGGCTTTGGCGGCCCCATCCCCCCGTTGCCATCGCCGGCGCGGACCCATCATGAAGCCAACGCGCGGCGCGGCCGTGCGAGACGGGAGGTCCCGCATGCGCATTCTGGTGATCGAAGACGATCTCGAAGCCCAACGCTATCTGGTCAACGGCCTCAAGGAGGCGGGCCACGTGGTGGACGACGCGGCCGACGGAGAGACGGGCCTGACGCTCGCCCTGTCGCGCCCCTACGACGTGGCCATCGTCGATCGGATGCTGCCCAAGATGGACGGTCTCGACGTCGTGGCGGAGATGCGAGAGCACTCCAACGCGACGCCGGTGCTGTTCCTGAGCGCCCTTTCGGAAGTGGACGATCGCGTCAAGGGGCTCAAGGCCGGCGGCGACGACTATCTGACCAAGCCTTACGCCTTCGTCGAATTGCTGGCGCGCATCGACGCGCTGATGCGCCGCCGCTCGCCCTCTTCGGTGAAGACGCGCCTGCAGGTGGGCGATCTCGAGCTCGATCTTCTGACCCGCGCCGCCAAGCGCAACGGCACGGCCATCGATCTGCAGCCGCGCGAATTCCGTCTGCTCGAATATCTGATGCGGCACGCCGGCCAGGTCGTCACGCGCACCATGCTGCTCGAAAGCGTCTGGGAGTATCATTTCGATCCGCAGACCAACGTGATCGACGTGCACATTTCCCGGCTGCGCGCGAAGATCGACAAGGGGTTCGAGCTGCCGCTGCTTCATACCGTGCGCGGAGCCGGCTACATGATCCGTGCGCACGCTTAGCGTTCTTCGCAGCCAGGCGTTCCGGATCGTCTTCGTTTATGTCCTGATGTTCGCGCTCTCCGTGAGCGCGCTCATCGGCTTCACCTATTGGAACACCGAGCGCGCGCTCGACGCGCAGACCGACCAGATCATCAACGCCGAGATAGAGAGTCTCTCAGGGCAATATCAGCGCCTCGGGCTGCGCGGCCTCGCCGAAGTGGTGATGACCCGCGCCGCGCATGGCGGGCCGGGCCTCTATCTGCTTCTCAACCGCAGCAAGGAGCCGATCGCCGGCAATCTCGACGGCATGCCGGAGGCGGCCGTTCGCCACGGCTCTGTGATCGAGTTCGACTATCAACGCCGCATCGAGGGACAGGCGCAGCTGCGTCGCGCGCGCGGGCGCGTGTTCCACCTCCTGGGCGGATTCGATCTGCTGGTCGCCCAGGACGTTCACGACCGCTATCTGATGGAGAAATTCTTTTCCACGACCTTGCCCTGGACGGTGGCGCTCATGCTGGCCCTCGGGCTCGTCGGCGGCGCGCTCATGAGCCGCAACATGCTGAGGCGGCTCGATCAGATCAATCGGACCGCGGGCGACATCTTCGCGGGCGACTTCTCGCGGCGGGTCCCGGTGAGCCGCGTCCATGACGAGTTCGATACGCTCGCCGAAAGCCTCAACCGCATGCTCGGCCGCATCGAGCGGCTGATGAAGGGCGTGCGCGAAGTCACCGATTCGGTGGCGCACGATCTTCGCACGCCCCTTAACCGGCTTCGCAACCGCCTCGAGGAGACGCTGCGCCATCTCGACCCGGCGGGTCGCGAGGCTTCGGAGATCGAGGCGGCGATGCGCGAAACCGACCAGATCATCCAAACCTTCAACGCGCTGCTCCTGATCGCCGAAGCCGATTCCGGCGTCACGCGCGGCTCGATGTCGCCGATCGATCTTGCGCCCATCGCCGATGACGTCGCCGAGCTCTATGCCCCGCTCGCGGAGGAGAAGGGCGTTGTCCTTGAAATTCGCCCGGCCGGCTCGACCGTGATCGAAGGCAATCGCAGCCTCATCAGCCAGGCCCTCGCCAATCTCGTCGACAATGCGATCAAATATACGCCCTCGGGCGGACATATCGTCGTGTGGCCGGAAATGACGCCGGAGGGCGTCGATCTCATCGTCGCCGACACCGGGCCCGGCATCCCGGCGGAGGAACGCGCGCGCGTCGTCGAGCGCTTCGTGCGGCTCGAAGCCAGCCGCAATTCGCCGGGCACCGGATTGGGATTGAGCCTTGTCGCCGCCGTCGCGCGGCTGCACGGCGCGCGCCTCATTCTCGAGGACAATGGACCGGGACTGAAAGCGATCGTGCGATTTCCCCGCGCCCCCATCGGCGGACGCGGCGCGTCGCGCCGTTGATTCGCACGGCGATTCGCACAGGCGCGCGCCGCGAATCGATTCGCCGAGTTTCGAAGCCGCTCGATCCGCTCGCCGCGGAACTCCAACGCGCGCAACGCTTTTTCGCAGATAGTGCCCTTGCGCGCGCGGCGCCGGCCTTGCCGCGATTAGGCGCGCGCGCCGCGCTTGGGTAATCTCGTCGCGCAAACACCGCGCGAAAGGGGCGCAACGATGAGCAAATCGGATTTTGTGCAAACCGTCGCGAAGAAGGCCAAGGTGAGCAGGGCGGAAGCCCGGCGCTGGGTCGAGGCGGTCTTCGGCGCGATGGAGTCTGGGCTCAAGGGCGTCAAGGCGGGCGGCCGCCTTCAGATCGGAACCTTCGGCACCTTCCGCGTCGCCAAGCGGCCTGCGCGCATGGGCCGCAATCCGCGCACGGGCGAGGCGATTCAGATCGGCGCCTCCAAGAGCCTTCGCTTCAAGCCCGCGGCGCAACTGAAGTCTGCGGCGGGCTGCTGAACGGGCGCCGCATGGAGTTTCAGGGGCCCGCCCGCAACGGCGGGCCTCTTGTTTATAGTGGGCCGATGAGCGCTTTCGTCGGGATCGATCTTGCGTCGCCACAGCCGTTCGACGGGACGCGCGCCAAGCGCGCGCTGGCCGCGCTCGAAGCCGAGGGCGTGGCGCCGCAGGGCTCCGCTCGCGCCATCCTTCGCGCCGCGTTCGGCAATTCGCCGTTCCTCTGCCGGCTGGCGCTGCGCGAGCGCGCGATCCTCGATCGGCTTTTCGCGGAGGGGCCGGAGGCCGAGCTGGGACGCGCCGCAGCCGAGGCCCTGTCGGCGGCGGATGCGGCGCATGAGAGCGAGGCGATGGCGATCCTGCGCGGCGCCAAGCGCCGCACCGCGCTCGCCGCGGCGCTGGCCGACATCGCCGGCGTTTTCCCGCTCGAGAGCGTGACGGGCGCGCTTTCGCGCTTCGCCGACGCCGCGGTGACGGGAGCGCTGCGATTTCTGCTGCGCGAGGCCGCCTTGCGCGCGGAGCTTCCGGAACGCGACGGCGCCGCGCTCGAAAGCGCGACCGGACTCGTCGTTCTGGCGATGGGAAAATACGGCGCCTTCGAGCTCAACTATTCGAGCGACATCGACCTTGTCGTCTTCTACGATCCAAGGCGATTTCCCTTCCGCAAGCGCGACGATCCGCGCGGCGCGGCGGTCGACATCGTCAAGGGCCTCGTCAGGCTGCTCAGCGAACAGACCGCCGACGGCTACGTCTTCCGCACCGATCTCAGGCTGCGTCCCGACGCCGGCGCGACGCAGATCGCGATCTCGACCGACGCCGCGGAGGCTTATTACGAAGGCATGGGCCAGAACTGGGAGCGCGCGGCGCTGATCAAGGCGCGCGTCTGCGCGGGCGACGCGGAGTCCGGCGCGCGCTTTCTGAAAGCGATCGAGCCCTTCGTCTGGAGGCGCAATCTCGACTACGCCGCGATCGAGGACATTCATTCGATCAAGCGCCAGATCCACGCCCATGCCGGCCATCGCGCCATCGCGGTCGCCGGCCACAACATCAAGCTCGGCCGCGGCGGCATCCGCGAAATAGAATTCTTCGCCCAGACCCAGCAATTGATCGCCGGCGGGCGCAATCCGGCGCTTCGTCCTGCGGCGACGGTGGCCGCGCTCGAGGCGCTGAGAGTTCGCGGCCTCATCGGCGCGGCGGCCGCGGCCGATCTCACTTCTGCCTACCGCTATCTCAGAAAGCTCGAGCACCGTCTGCAGATGATCGAGGACGAGCAGACCCACACCCTGCCGAAGTCGGAAGAGGGCCTTGCCCATGTCGCCTGCTTCATGGGCTATGACGGTGTCGAGGCCTTCGCCGCGGAGCTGCGCTCCACGCTCGAGACCGTTCAGGGCCATTATGCGCGCCTGTTCGAGCGAGAGGCGCCCTTGGCCGGCGCATCGGGCAGCCTCGTCTTCACCGGCGTCGAGGACGATCCGGAAACGCTCGAAACGCTGACGGCGATGGGCTTCCGGGACGCGCGCCATGTGGCGCACGCCATTCGCGGCTGGCACCACGGCCGCATCCGCGCCACAAGAAGCGCGCGCGCCCGCGAATTGCTGACCAAGCTTGCGCCCGCCTTGCTCGAAGGGCTGGCGGCCAGCGTCGATCCGGACGCGGCGTTCGCCCAGTTCGACCGCTTCGTCTCCAATCTTCCCGCGGGCGTGCAGCTCTTCTCGCTGCTGATGGCGCGGCCGGAACTGCTGCGCCTGACTGCGCTGATCGCCGGCTCCGCGCCCAGGCTCGCCACGCATCTCGCCCGCGCGCCGGCGACGCTGGATGCGTTGCTCGATCCGGGCTTTCGCGAGCGGCTGCCCGATCCATCGGGGCTCGAAGACGCGCTCGACGCGCAGATGCGCCGGGCCGACGGCTACGAGGCCGAACTCGACGTCGCGCGCCGCTTCGCCAAGGAGCAGATTTTTCGCGTCGGCGTCCAGCTCATCGAAGGAACGGCGGATCCTCTGCAAGCGGGCCCCGCGCTCACCGTCATAGCCGAATGCGCCTTGCGCGCGCTGCTCAGGGCGGCGCAGGAAGAGCTGGCGCTCAGCCTTGGGCGCATCCCCGGCGGGCGCTTCGCCGTCGTGGCGATGGGAAAGCTCGGCGGACGCGAGATGAC
>DASZRM010000043.1:0-62102 GCA_035549135.1 Rhizomicrobium sp.
CCGCGCCCAAAAGGAGCTGATGCGGAATCAGCAGCGCGGCTGCAACGGTAGCAGTTGCAATTGACGCCAATGAAAAACGCGGCGTCCATTCGGAGCGCCGCGCTTTCGGAATTCGCCTTCGGCTTAGCGATACCACCACCGGCCATGGCGCCAGTAGCGGTGACCCCAATAGCGATGGCCGTCCCACCAGCCGCGGCCGTGATAGTACACGCCGATGCGCGGACCGGCGACGTAGACGCGGCCGTGGCAAGCGCCGGGATGACGCCAGCACCAACGGCGGTGGGAGGGCGCGACAACGACAGGGGCGGGCACTCCGATCCCGACGCCGACATGGACGCCAGCGCTGGCGGGCGCTGCGGTGAATGCGAGGCCTCCAGCCATCGCGGCTCCGATGACAAGCTTAGCAAGGCTCTTCATGTGATGCTTCCTTTCGCTTGGCGGCGTATGGAAAGGGACATACGCCGTCTTGTGCGAGTCGGATAGTGCTCCAGCGCGCCTGAACGAAGCCGGTAGCGTCCGTTCATCCTGCATTCATGGAACCGGGGACGCTCGATCGTCGCGCACGCTCTACCGTTCGTAGCCGAACAGCTCGAATTCCGGCTTGCAGGTCTCATAGATGCGGGACTTCTGCGCGTCGCTGAGGATTTCCCGCGCCGGCCTTGGATCCTTGCGGAAATTGCTCTTCTTGCGCGGAAGCTCGTCCGGCACCGGCACGCCGAGCTTGGCGCAGATGCGGCGCAGATCCGCCTCGAAATTCTCGTGGCGGATGAAATCGTCCGCCACCGACTTTCCGTCGATGCTGTAATATTTGAAACCGGAATAGGAGCCGGTCTCGATTACTTTGTCGAGGACCTTCTCGAAGTTTAGCGCCTTTCCCCGTCCGTCGCGCACGCGCTTTCCATAGCGGTAGAATGCAAGCGAGACCGCCTTTTCATATGGATGGCGCTCTGAGGCGAATTTGAATGCGCCGTTCCAGAATTCTTCGGAGACCATCTTCTTGATCTCGCTTGCTTCGGTGTGAACCTTCTCGAGCGCCTTGCCGGGGCCGGGATCATGGGCGCGAATGTCTTTTTCCCCGAAACTGTCGCGCAGGATGCTTGCGATGACGCTGCTGCCGGTCTTCTTGGGGCGAAAATAGATGTAATTGTGCTTGAACGAGATCAGCATCGAACGCCTGTTTGCGGTTGGCCCGAAGGCGGCGAACGCCGCTTGTCCCCAAGGCGCGGGTGTTATCCGGCACGCCCGGCGCGCGCGTCAAGCGACAAGATTTCACATAATATATCTTATCCGAATTTAGGCTTCGCGCTTCTGTCGGCGCCTTTCGGCTCTCCCACCTGCGCGCCGGTCGCCCGACAGGAATGGAAGCTCAAGTGAAAGCGGGAATTGCGGCTTGCCGGCCACGCGCCCTAGTAAAAAAAAGCGGCTTGACCCGGCCCCAGGGTCCGGGCCCAGAAGCATCGCCCGTCGATGAAGAGACGCGCGTGGAATGACCGTCATGGATCGCTATCTGAGCCCTGCCCAGACCGCAAAACTTCTTGGCCTGAGCATCAAGGCGCTCAGGCTCTACGAATCCAAGGGCCTGGTGACGCCGCTACGCACGGGGGCGGACTGGCGGGCCTATGGGCCCGGCCAAATCGCGCGTCTGCACCAGATCGTGGCGCTGAAGCGCCTCGGTCTGTCGCTGGCGAAGATCGCGGACCTCCTCTCGGGGGCAGAAAAAGGCGCGTTGGATGCGGTCCTCGATCTACAGGAGCGCGTGCTCGCGCGCGAAAGCGTCCGGGTGACGAATGCGCTGCAGATCGTGCGGCGTGCGCGCGCCAGGCTCGCGGCCGGACAGGCTCTCACCATCGACGATCTCGCAACACTGACCAGGGAGACGACGATGACGAAAAAGGCCAGCGACGAGGAGATGAAGGCGATCTTCGATCCCCTCGCCGCAAAACATTTCACCGCCGAGGACCGCGCGAGGCTCACGCAGCGCAGCTTCGACCAGGCCGAAGTGAGCAGGAATTGGAGTGCTTTAATTGAGGAAGCGAAAGCCCTGATGGCGAAGGGCGACCCCTTCTCCGACGCGGCGCGCGATCTGGCCCGGCGCTGGCAGGCGCAGGTGCGCATGTTCACTGAGGGCGATCCGAAGGTGAGCGAAAAGGTCATGGCGATGTGGAAGGACGCGATGGCCGATCCGAAGGCGGCGCCGAAGCTTCCCCTCAACCCGGAGATCTTCGCCTTCGTGCAGAAGGCGGCGACGCGGCTTTGAGTTTCAATTCGTCATGGCCGGGCTTGACCCGGCCATCCAGACTGGATGGCCGCCTCGAGGGCGGCCATGACGAAAACCGATTGGGCCGCGGAACAAAACGAGTCTTGGCCCCAAGTTCCATGCTCGCAACCAGATTCAAGAATCGGTGCTATGAGTCGGATGTGACTCGAAAAACCGACATAACCACCCTGCTCGACATTATGGCCCGCCTGCGCAATCCCGACGGCGGCTGCCCGTGGGACATCGAGCAGAGCTTCGAGACCATTGCCCCCTACACAATCGAAGAGGCCTACGAGGTTGCCGGCGCGATCGAGGATGAGGACTGGTCCGGGCTGAAAGAAGAGCTGGGCGATCTATTGCTCCAGGTCGTCTATCACGCGCGCATGGCGGAGGAGCGCAAGCTCTTCGATTTCAACGATGTTGTCGCCGCAATCTCGGACAAGATGGTGGCCCGCCACCCGCATGTTTTCGGTGGAGCCAAGGTCGAAAGCGCGGCGGCGCAGACCCTCGCCTGGGAGGAAATCAAGCGCCGCGAGCGCGCCGCCAAGCCCAAGGCCGGGCTGCTGGACGATGTCACCCGCGCCCTGCCCGCGCTCACGCGTGCGGAAAAGCTTCAAAAACGTATGGCAAGCGTCGGTTTCGATTGGGATTCTCCCGAACGCGTACTGGACAAGATCGCCGAGGAAGCAAGCGAGATCGTCGAAGCCCGGCGCGAGGGCGCGAGCCAGGACGACATCGCGGGCGAGATCGGGGATCTGCTATTCGTCGTCGCCAATCTGGCGCGGCATCTGAACGTCGATCCCGAGGCGGCGCTGCGCAGCACCAATGCCAAAGTCGTGAGTCGGTTCAAGTGGATAGAGTCCGCTCTTGAGAAACAGGGCCGGACCACTGCGGAAGCCACGCTCGATGAGATGGAAGCGCTCTGGCAGGAAGCCAAGACGAAGGCCAAACCGTGAAACGGCTGCTTGGCGCGGCGCTGTTCACGATGTGGGCGACGTCCGCGGCTGCTTCGACGACCGTCTTCCTCGGCGGGGCGATTTACACGGAGAATGACAAGCAGCCTTGGGCGAGCGCCCTCGTCGTGCGTGACGGACGCATCGCCTACGTAGGCAGCGATGCGGGGGCGGGACGCTTCATCGACAAGCAGACGCGTGTGATCCGGCTTCATGGCCGGATGATGTTGCCCGGCTTCCACGACGCGCATGCCCACCCCATGAGCGCGAGCCTCCGGTTCCTGCGCTGCCGGCTCGGCGGCAAGACCACGCGTGCCGCGCTGTTCTCTGCGATCCGCGCCTGCGCCGCCGCACACGCGGATGCGGCCTGGCTGGTCGGCTATGAATATCCATCCAAGGCCTTCGAGAAGAACCCGGTCACGCGCGCCGAGCTCGACGCGCTGGTACCGGACCGGCCCGCCTATATCGCCAACGAGACCGGCTTTTCCGCCTGGGTCAATTCCCGCGCCCTGGCCGCCGCCGGCATCGACCCCGCAAGCAACTCTTCGGGATTGATCAGCGACGAAGTGTTGGACCGGGTCCATGCGAAGATTCCCCACCCGACCGAGACCGAATACCGGGCGGCGTTGAAACTGTGGACCGCGAAGGCGAACGCCTTCGGCATCACCTCGGTGTTCGACGCAGCCGCCTCCCCGCCGATGGTCGCCGCCTATCACGCGGCCGATCTGGCGGGAGAGCTTAACCTGCGGGTCGTCGCGGCCCAGCTCGTCGATCCCAAACGAGGATCGGACCAGGTGGACGAAATGGTCCGGCGCCGCGTCGGCGCGCGAGGGGACCGCTTTCGCGCCGATGCGGCGAAAATCTTTCTCGACGGCGAGATCGACCAGCACACCGCCGCGCTTCTTGCGCCCTATGCCGACGCGCCGAAGGGCTCCGGCGCGCTATTCCTCCAGAGCGATGCGTTGAACGCGCTCGTTCAGCGCCTCGATCGCGAGGGCTTTCTCATTCATATTCATGTCATGGGCGATGCGGCTGTCCGTGCGGGGCTGGATGCCTATGAGAATGCGATCGCCGCGAACGGAGCGAAGGACCGCCGCCATCAGCTCGCCCATGTCGCCCTCGCCGATCCTTCCGACATCGCCCGCTTCGGCGCGCTTGGCGTGACCGCCAATTTTTCTCCCGGCTGGTTTCGCGTCGAGGACCCGGCCCTGCCGGGTACTGAGGCGGCGCTCGGACCCGAACGCGCAACGCGCCTCTACCCGGCGGCGAGCGTCGCCGCGCGGCGCGGGCGGATTGTGATGAGCAGCGACTGGCCCGCGACCTCGATGAACCCGCTGGACGGGATCGAAGCCGCCGTGACGCGTCAGGCGCCGCGAGGCGCGGTCCCTTCCCTTCAGCCGCAGAACCGCGTCGACCTCGCGACCGCGCTAGCCGCCTATACCAAGAACGCCGCCTGGGCCGCGCGCGAAGACGAGATCGACGGAACGCTCGAGGTCGGCAAGGCGGCCGACCTCGTCGTGCTCGACAAAAACCTGTTCCGCATCGACGCCGCGGCCATTCATGCCGTGCGCGTCGTTCTCACGCTTGTGAACGGCGGGCCGACCTACCTCGACAAAACTTCCGGCTGGCGATGACTACTGAATCGTGAGTTTGAAGATTGTTCCGCTCGCATTCTCGCCGCCGTTCTCAGTTGTGCCAAAAAGAACCCCGTCGCCATCCATGTAGAGATCGCCCGCGGGATTGGCGCCATCCTTCGGCGCTCCCTTGAAGGCATAGAGCGTCGAAAATTTTCCATGCGCGGAAATCTCGAACACGGTTCCTGCGCCGCCCTTGCCGCCCAGATTCGCCGTTCCGTACAGATTTCCCTTCTTGTCGATCAGCAGGTTGCCGATCGGATTGGAGCCGTCATTGCCGCCGGTGAAGGAATGGAGCACCGATTGCGTTCCGTCGGGGGCGAGCTTGAAAACCACGCCCATGTCCTGGTCTCCGCCAAAATAGGTTGTGCCGTAAAAATTTCCGCTCTTGTCCGCGACCAGCCCGGACCAGGGATTGCGGCCATCCGTTCCGCCGGTGAAGGAATAGAGAATCGTATGCCCGCCGCCGGCCGTCACGCCGAACACTGTGCCCCATCCGTGATCGCCGCCGTTATAGGTCGTGCCGAAGAAATTGCCGCTTCCGTCGGTGATGAGTCCGGAGACCGGGTTGCCTCCATCGGCGCCGCCAATGAAGCTGTAGACGACCTCGAAATTCCCCGACGGCGAAATCCGGAAGACGTCGCCGGCTCCCATCCCGCCTGCAGCGGCGGTTCCGTAAAAATTCCCTTCGCCGTCGTCGACGAGTTCGGATTGCGGGGAGTTGCCGTCCGGCACGTTGTTCAGGACGTGAAGGACCTTTTCTTTTCCTTTGGCGGTCATTTTGTAGACGGTGCCGTAATCGTCGCTCACGTCGGCGCCGCTCGTAACCCCGAAGAGATTGCCCTTCTTGTCGAGCGTCACTCCCGAGAACGGAAATGCGCCGTCCGTAGTGCCCTGGAAGTTGTAGATGACGCTCACTGCGCCGTCGGGCGCAAGCTTGTAGACTGTGCCGAGGCTCGTCGCGCCACCATGGAGCGTCGTGCCGTACATCGTTCCGGACTTGTCCGCGACCAGCCCAGAAAAGGGATGCTGGCCGTCCGTTCCGAAGCTGTGAAGAATCGTAATCACGGCTTTCGGCCTCGCGTCGGCCTGTACCGAACTTGAAGAGATCGCCGTCACGACCGCGGCCACGGCCACGCCGCCGATTGGCGCAAACAACGAACGCATCTTGCCCCCGCTCATGAGAATGCAGCGCACCATAGCGGGTCTCAGAGTAACGGCCAATCTGTCAGATCGGCTGGAACGTCTTGCCAACGATCCGCGCTACGTCGGCGATTGCGCCTTCGCGCTCGCCCATACCGGCCTTCGAACCGGTGTAGTAGACGGTCAGCAGGACAGGTTTGCGTCCCGCCGGCCAGAGGATCGCGATGTCGTTGGTCGAGCCGTTCTGACCGGTGCCCGTCTTGTCGCCGCTCTTCCATCCTTTCGGAAGGCCGGCGCGAATTCGATGGTCCGCCGTCTTGCAGCCGATCATCCATCCCGTGAGGCGCTTGCGCGACCGAGTTGAGAGAATGTCGCCCAGTAGCACGCGCCTCAAATCTTCCAACATTGCCCGCGGCGTCGTGGTGTCGCGCGCATCGCCGGGGATCGACGTGTTGAGCGTCGGCTCGTTGCGGTCCAGTCGTGTCTGCGCATCGCCGAGGGAGCGGGCGAAACGCGTGTAGCCCGAGGGGCCGCCGATGGCGGCGAGAAGAAGGTTCGCCGCCGTGTTGTCGCTCCATTCGATTGCGGCGGCGGCAAGATCTTCGACGCTCATGCCGCCTTCGCCCAGATGGCTGCGCGTCACAGGCGCATAGTCGAGCAGATCGGATTTTCCGTATTCGATCCGGCGGTCAAGCCTTTCCTCGCCGCGATCGACCTTCTGAAGAACGCGCGCCACCATCAAGAGCTTGAAGGTGCTGCACATGGGAAAGCGTTCGCCGGCGCGCCAGTCGATGCGCCGGCCTGTCTGCGTATCGAGCGCGGCGACGCCCAGCCGCCCGCCGGCGCGTTTCTCGACCACTTCGATCGACCCTTCGGGATTTTCGCCGGCGCTTGCCGCGAAAGGAAGAAGCGATGCGCTGACGATGAGTTCTCGGCGCGTCAACGCAGGTATCTTCGTGCTCACCCCCGCGCAGCGGAGGAGACGGCCAGGGCAAGGCGGCGGCGGCAGCAGCATTTTCAATTTCAACACCCCCGCGTTCCCCCCATTCGAGCGAGGGGCGTCCTGTGGAAAAATAGTTCACATCGCATGTGGCCCAGAAGCCGTTATGTCACCGTCACTTTTGGGCCGAAGCGTGACGCGAAACGTTCCGCCTCCTGTGGATTGGCTGTGAGCAGAAGTTCCACCCCGCTCGCGCGATCACGGCGGGACCGGACCTGGCCATGCCGGTAGGCCCAGGCGAGCCCTGCGCCATCCTCGTGCCCAAGCCGGAGCCGCAGCTGGATGTCGCCGGCCGTCAACGCCGCCTCGAAGCGCGCGAGGAGGACGTCAAGGCCTTCGCCGGAAAGCGCGGAAACGGCGACGGGCGCGTCCGCCCTCCCCCTTCCCCGCGCCTGAAGTCCCAAACGAACATTGTCGTCCAACAGGTCGATTTTGTTGAGGATTTCTATAAACGGCCGATCGCGGCCCGGTTCGACCCCCAGTTCGGCTAGGACCTTGAGCACGTCGGCCTTCTGCGCCTCGGTCTCGTCGTGGGCGGCGTCGCGAACGTGCGCGATGACGTCGGCTTCCAGCACTTCCTCCAGCGTCGCGCGGAAGGCGGCGACCAGCTCGTGCGGCAGATTGGCGATAAAGCCGACCGTGTCGGACAGGATGGCTTTTGCGCCGCCCGGCAGTTTAAGTCCGCGCATGGTCGGATCGAGGGTGGCGAATAGCAGGTCCTTCGCCAACACTTCGGACTCGGTCAGCCGGTTGAACAGGGTCGACTTGCCGGCATTGGTGTAACCGACCAGCGCGATCACCGGGAACGGCACGCGCTTGCGCGCCTTGCGCTGGAGGCCGCGGGTGCGCTTCACACCCTCGAGCTCGGCTTTGATCCGGACGATTCGCTCCGAAATTAGCCGCCGGTCGGTTTCGATCTGCGTTTCGCCGGGGCCGCCGAGGAAGCCGAAACCGCCGCGTTGCCGCTCCAAATGGGTCCATGAGCGGACCAGCCGCGAGCGCTGGTAGGAAAGGTGCGCGAGCTCCACCTGCAAACGCCCTTCGCGCGTGCGCGCGCGTTCGCCGAATATTTCGAGAATGAGCGCCGTGCGATCGAGCACCTTCGCATTCCACGCCTTCTCCAGATTGCGCTGCTGGATCGGCGAGATCTGTGCGTTGACGACGATGACTTCGGGCTCGAGCGCGCGCGCTTCCGCCGCGATCTCTTCCACCTTGCCGCTGCCGAGCAGCGTCGCCGGAGTTGGACGGGCGAGCGGGGCGATGCGGCCCGCCAGAACGGTTAGCCCGATGGCGCGGGCGAGTCCTACGGCTTCGTCGAGCCGCGCCTGCGCGTCGCGATCGAATGCGTCTTTTCGCCCCTTCGGTTCGACGTGAACGACAAGAGCCCGATGCGTCGCGTGCTGCGGCGAACGAGACGTCAGGCCGTTGCTTCCGCCGCTTCGGCTTCGTGAAGCTGAACCGGGCCCAGCGGCATGACGGTCGAGATCGCGTGCTTGTAGACGAGTTGCGCCTGACCGTCCCGCCGCAGCAATACGCAGAAATTGTCGAACCAAGTGATGTTCCCTTGAAGCTTGACGCCGTTGACGAGAAAGATCGTCACCGACGACTTGCTCTTACGCACGGCGTTCAGGAATGTGTCCTGCAGATTTTGTTGTTTTTCGCTCATGGGAAAGCCCACTTGATTTTGTATGCCTCGCGCCCCTGCGAAGCAGAATCAAGCATACCATGCTGCAGGCGCGAATGAGAGGTCAGGGCCCCTCCGCCGCCCTGGCGGACCGGCTAAGATAAAGTTCGGCGATCCGTCTCGACAGCGGGCCCGGCGCCCCGGCCCCGATTCGGACGCCGTCGATCGTCGCGATGGGCGTGGCCGCGTTCGCGGCTGAGGAGATGAACGCCTCGCGCGCAGACTTGGCCTCCTCGGGCGTGAAAGCGCGTTCGACTATGGGCATTTGCGCCTCGGCCGCCGCCTCCATGATCACCCGGCGCGTCACCCCGGGAAGAATCGCGTTCGACAGCGCCCGCGTGACCACCGCGCCGTCCCGGTCGACGATCCAGGCCGTGGTCGAGGCGCCTTCGGTCACGAAACCGTCGCGATCGACCAGCCAGGCCTCGTAGGCGCCGGCGCGCCTGGCGTCGGTCTTGGCGAGTAGATTGGCGAGAAGCTGGGTGCTCTTGATGTCGCAGCGGCCCCAGCGGAGATCCGGACGGGTCACGACGGCGACGCCGTTGGCCGCCCGCTTCTCCGCGCCATGAAAGTCGAAGGGCCGCGCGGTAAGGATCAGCGTCGGACGCGGCGCCGCCGCCGGGATCGGATGATCGCGCTTCGCGGCTCCGCGCGACACCTGAAGATAGAGCAGCCCGTCGTCGATGCGGTTGCGGCGGACCAGCTCGCGCATGACAAGCTTCAGCGCCTCGCGGCTCACCGGCATGGCGATCTCGATTTCCCGAAGCGAGCGCTCGAGGCGGTCGAGATGCTCTTCCTCGTCGCGCAGGCGCCCCGCCCTGACGGCGAACACCTCATACACGGAATCGCCAAGCTGAAGCCCGCGATCCTCGATGTGCACGCCGGCCTTTGAGTGCGGAACGTAGCGTCCGTTTACATAGGCGACGCGTCCTGCGGGCGCGCGCGCCGGCCAATGGTCGCTCATGCGTTGTACTGCTGCTCCCGGCCGGCCCCATTGCCCGCCACGCCGAGCGTTTTCAACTTGCGGTGCAGCGCCGAGCGCTCCATGCCGATGAAGGCCGCGGTGCGCGAGATGTTACCGCCGAAGCGGTTGATCTGCGCCACGAGATAATCGCGCTCGAAGATCTCGCGCGCCTCGCGTAGGGGCATTGAGATCACCATTTCGCCCCGGCCCTGCCCGCCCCAAGGCGCGCCAGCGCCGAGATCGGCCGGAAGCAGGTCGGCCGAAATGGCCTGGCTGGGATCGTCCGTCGCCAGAATAAGCAGCCGTTCGACGATGTTGCGAAGCTGACGAATGTTGCCGGGCCAGTTGTTGGCCTGCAGCACGGCCATCGCGTCATCGCCAATCTCGCGCATCGCAAGTCCGGACGCCGCCGACAGGCGCTTCATGAAGTGGGACACGAGAAGCGGGATGTCGTCGCGTCGTTCGGCAAGCGACGGCACGCGCACTGGCACCACGTTAAGTCGATGATAGAGGTCTTCGCGGAAGCGGCCTTCCGCGATCTCCGCGCGCAGATCGCGCGTCGTGCAGCTTATGACGCGCGCATCGACCTGGACCCTGGTCGTTCCGCCGATGCGGGTAAACGTCTGGTCGACCAACACGCGCAGGATCTTGCCCTGCGTTTCCAGCGGCATGTCGGCGACTTCGTCTAGATAGAGCGTTCCGTTATGGGCGAGCTCGAATAGACCGATCTTGCGCGGCCCTTCGGCGTTCTCCACTCCGAACAGTTCGGCCTCGATGCGGGACGGATCCATGGTGGCGCAATTGATGGCGACGAACGCGTTGGCCGCGCGGCGCGAGCGCGCATGGATGAGTCGCGCAACGACTTCCTTGCCGGATCCGGCGGGTCCGGTGATTAGCACCCGGCTTCCTGTGGGCGCGATCTTCTCGACCAGCTGGCGCAGCTGCGAGATTGCGGAGGATTGACCGACGAGATCGGAATCGTCGCCAGCCTTGAGGCGCAGCTCCTGCACCTCCCGCCTGAGCCGCGCGGCCTCGAGCGCGCGCGCCGTCACATGGATGAGCCTGTCCGCCTTGAACGGCTTTTCGATGAAGTCGTAGGCGCCCTTCTTGATGGACGCGACCGCCGTCTCGATCGTCCCGTGCCCGGAAATCATGACGACGGGCAGGTCAGCCTGCTCGCGTTTGAGCGCGTCGAGCACCTGGATGCCATCGAGCCGCGAGCCCTGAAGCCAAATGTCAAGAATGACGAGTTGCGGGCGGCGCTGGCGTACGGCGGCAAGCGCGGCTTCGCCGTCGCCGGCCACGCGCGTTTCGTAGCCTTCGTCCTTGAGGACGCCCGCGATCAGGTCGCGAATGTCCTCCTCGTCGTCGACAATCAGAATTTCAGACGTCGCCTGCGGCGATCCGCTCTTGCTCATCTGTTGACCCTCTTTGCTTTGCAATCTTCTGGCGCAGCGGGAAGATCAAGGCGACCTCCGCGCCGCTTCGATCTTCGCCCACGTCCTGCAATGAAATTTCGCCGCCATGGTCTTCCATGATCTTGCGCACGATGGCCAGTCCCAACCCTGTTCCTTTTGCGCGCGTCGTGACGTACGGCTCCGTCAAGCGGTGGCGATGCTCCGGCGGTAGGCCGATGCCGTTGTCCGCGACCTTGATCGCCACCTTGCCGTCGACGCACTCGATCGTCGCGATGATGCGGCCGGGAGCGTCGTCGCCGGCGGCGATGCGCGCGGCGATTCCTTCCCCCGCGTTCTTGATGACGTTGGTCAACGCTTGGCTGACCAGCCTGCCGTCGCACTCGAACCAAACCGGCTCCTTGGGCGCGCGCGTCTCGTAGGTGATCTGCGGATTGGCGACGCGCTGCAGGAATGTCGACTGATGCAGCAATTCCTGTGCGCTCTCGCGCCGCATCACTGGCGTCGGCATGCGGGCGAAGGACGAGAACTCGTCGACCATTCGCCCGATGTCGCCGACCTGGCGGATGATGGTGTCGGTGCACTGCTCGAAGATCTCCGGGTCGGTGGAGACCTCACGGCCGTATTTTCGCTTCAGCCGCTCGGCGGATAGCTGAATCGGGGTGAGCGGGTTCTTGATCTCGTGGGCGATGCGCCGCGCCACGTCCGCCCACGCGGCGGTTCGCTGCGCAGAGACCAGATCGGTGATGTCGTCGAAGGTGATGACGAGGCCGCGACCGCGCGCCCCCTCTTCTCCGACAACCTGAACGCTGAGCGCGCGCGGCGTGCCGGCGCGCTTGATCGTGACCTCGCCGCTGGCGCGACCGACCGGCTCGGAAAAGGCGCGGCGGATCAGCCCCGAAAGCTCGGGCGCCGCCTCGGCGTAATGACGGCCTTCCAGCTCCTCGGGCGCGGCGTTCAACAGGCGCGCGGCGGCGCGATTGACGATGGTGATCAGGCCGTCCGCATCCACGCCGACGACGCCGGCGCTGACGCCCGCCAGAACGGTCTCGGTGAAACGCCGCCGCTCGTCGATCTGCTCATTGGCCGCAACGAGCGCGCTGCGCTGCGCATCGAGCTGCGCGGTCATGCGGTTGAACGCCATGCCAAGCGTGCCGATTTCGTCGTCGTCGCGCTCGACCTCGACCTGCGCCTTGAGGTCGCCTTCGGAGACCCGCTCGGCGGCGTGGATCAGCCCCGAAATGGGGCGCGCGAGACGGGTGGCGAACCACAGGCCCATCCATACCGCCGCCATCAGGATGACCAGCGAGACCACCGCATAGAGAGCGGCGAAATTTAGCTGCACCTCCGAACGGTTCTGCTCCAATCGTCGGTACTCGCTGACCGCGACCTTGCTGCGCTTGTAGTAGAGAAACACCTTCGGATCGACGGCGCGCACGGCAAGCAGATAGGCGTCGTTCAGCTGCGGCAAGTGTATCAGCGCGTGGACGATTCCGATTTCGGGATCGGCGTCGACGACGATGCGTCCGGCTTTTGCGTCGGCGATGTCGCTGGCGCTCGGGCGGAGCGCGGCGGTGTATTTCAGCTTGGCGCTGCTGGCCAGCTCGTTGCCGTGGCTGTCGACGAGAAACGAGGCCACGAGCCCGCGATCATTGGTCATGATCGCGAGTTTCTCGACCATCAATCCGACCTTGACGTGATTGTTCTCGTCGTAAAGAGAGCGGTCGTGCTCGATGCCGTCGGCCATCTCGCCGGCGTCGATGATGATGCCGCGGCCGGTCTCGATCGCGTATTGGCGCGCCACGCCGACGGCGTTGTCGAGCGCGGATTTAACGCGCTTGGAGAACCACGACTCCATGCCGAGGTTGAGCGTGACGGCGGCGAAGAAGGCGACGAAGATAGCCGGCACCACCGCCATGACGCTAAACATGACCACGAGCCGGACGTGCAGCCGGGCGCCTGCGCGCCCCATCCGGCGCTCGCTCCACAGCCGCACTAGGCGCCATGCGATCAGCGCGCCGAGCGACAGCCCCAGCGAAAGATTGACGAGCAACAAGCTCACCAGCGCCGCCGGCGTGGGGTTATAGGGAACGAGGCCCGTCAACAGCGCGTAGGTGGCTGCCCCTGACAGGATAGCGAGTAGCCCCACCCCGATCGCCAGCCTGGACGGCCGGGACACGGCGCGCACAAGGCCGATCAGGCCGCCTGAAGGCGCGGGGATGGTGCTCGCGTTGGCCATGCTTGCGCTTTTAGATGGTGGAAGGGCCGTTAAGGGGCTAACGATCCCTCCAAATTCGCCGGGCAGTGTAGCGACGCCACAGACTGTTGCAAGTTTACTGCAGTGCAAAGCGCCAACAGGGTAAACCGGGGCCGCGCCGCGCCAGCCTTTCAGTCCCCGCCCATTCCCCGAAACACGTCGATCCTCAAATCGCGAATCTTCTTCCGGAGCGTGTTCCGATTGAGTCCGAGCAGGCTGGCGGCGCGGATCTGATTGCCCCGCGTCGCCGCCAGGCAAATCGAAAGCAGCGGCCGCTCAACCTCGCGCAGGACGCGCTCATAAAGGCCCGGCGGCGGGAGCTGATCGCCGCTCGGGCCGAACAGGGCTAGGAGATGCCTCTCCACAAGCGCGGACAGTGATTGCTCCTCATCCCGGGCCTCGGTCTGCGGCGGCTCGCTCAGTTCGGCCGCCACCGCAGCGCCCGATATCGTGTCGCCGGCGTGCAGCGCCGCAAGTCGCCTGATCACATTCTCGAGTTCGCGCACGTTACCCGGCCAGCGATGGCGCTTGAGCCGCTCCAGCGCCTCTTCATCCAGGCGTTTCGCGGGCAGCCCCTGCTCTTCCGCCTTGCGCAGGAAATGATGCGCCAACTCGGGAATGTCCGCCGCCCGCTCGCGCAGCGGCGGCATCCGCAGCGGGACGACGTTGAGCCGATAGTAGAGATCCTCGCGGAAGAGACCGTGCTGAATAAGCTGGCGAAGGTCGCGGTTGGTGGCCGCGACAATGCGCACGTCTGCGCGCGCGGGCGTGCGTCCGCCGACCGCGGTATACTCGCCCTGCTGCAGCACGCGCAGCAGCCGCGTCTGCGCCTCCAGCGGCATGTCGCCAATTTCGTCCAGGAACAACGTGCCGCCCTCGGCCTGTTCGAAGCGGCCGATTCCGCGCCCGGCCGCGCCGGTGAAGGCGCCGCGCTCATGGCCGAAGAGCTCGCTTTCGATGAGGTCCTTCGGGATCGCCGCCATGTTGACGGCGACGAAGGGTGCGCGACGACGCTTGCCGTAGTCGTGCAGCGCGCGTGCAACCAGCTCCTTTCCCGTCCCGCTCTCGCCGGAGATGAGAACGGTGAGATCGGTCAGGGTCAGCCGGGCGACGGTGCGATAGATTTCCTGCATCGCCGGTGAGCGGCCGATCAGCGGAAGGCGGTCCTCGCCAGCGGCGGCGGGCTCGGCCTCGCGCCGCGCGCCGACAAGGCCGCGTCGCACGACCGCAATCAACTCCTTGAGGTCGAACGGCTTGGGCAGATAGTCGAACGCCCCGCGCTCGGTGGCGGTAATCGCCGTCAGGATCGTGTTTTGCGCGCTCATGACCACTACGGGAAGATCCGGGCGCAGCCGCTTGATACGAAGCAGGAGATCGAAACCATTCTCATCGGGAAGAAGAACGTCGGTGATGACGAGGTCTCCTTCGCCCGAGGCGATCCAGCGCCAGAGGCCGGCCGCCGTTCCGGAGGCGCGCGCTTCGTACCCTGCCCGCCCGAGCGCCTGGGTCAGCACCGTGCGGATGGCGCTGTCGTCGTCTGCGATCAAGATCGCGCCGTCAGCCATCCTGCTCCTCCGCGACTGCGCCCTGCGCCTTCGGCAGAAGCACGCGAAACACCGTGTGGCGCGGGACCGATTCGCATTCGATGACGCCGCCGTGGTCGCCGACGATCTTGGCCACCAGGGCCAGCCCCAATCCTGCGCCGCGCGGTTTGGTGGTGACGAAAGGATCGAAAATGTGCGGCAGGAGTTCCGGGGCGACTCCCGATCCGTTGTCACGGACCGTCACTTCCAGCGGCAGGCTGACGCGTTCGCCTGCGACGGCCGCACCGAACCGAACGCCAGGCCTGTAGCCGGTGGCGAGCGCGATCTCGCCGCCGCCCTCGGGAAGCGCATCGACGGCATTGCGCACGAGATTGAGAAAGGCCTGTACGAGCCGATCGAAATCTCCGAGCACCGGCGGCAACGACGGATCGAACGCCTCGACAAACGAGACGTTTCTGGCGAATCCAGCCTCGGCCACGCCGCGCGCGCGCGCCAGGACTTCGTGGATGTTCACGGGGCGGCGCGAAACGCCGCCGTCGCCGAAGGATTCCATGCGCTCGATCAGATTGCGCACCCGATCAGCCTCGGCGCAAATCAGCCGCGTGAAGGTTTTTTCGCTCTCGGGGACGATGTCCTCAAGAAGCTGCGCTGCGCCGCGAATTCCCGCGAGCGGGTTCTTGATTTCATGGGCCAGCACCGCCGCCATGCCGTCGATCGAGCGCGCCGCGCCGCGATGGAGAAGCTGGCGGTCGATGCGTTGCGCGACGCTTTGCTCGCGCAAGGTGACGATCACGGCGCCCTCGGTCCCTGGCAATGGCGTGGCGATGACGTCGGCGATGCGCTCGCCGGAACGGGGCATGGCGAGATCGACGGCGCGCTCGCTGACCGATGCGCCGCGTTCGCGCGCCTGCGCCACAAGGCCGAGCAGTGGGCTGGCGAAGGGAACGACGCTGTCGAGCTTGCGCTTCAAAAGGACGCCCGCGCCTATCTGAAAGAACTGTTCGGCGGCAGGATTGGCGAACAGCACGTCCAGTGTTTCACCCACGACGACAATGGGCAGCGGCAGCGCCTCAGCGATCTGCGCGGTCGCGACCAAGCTCGAGCCCAATTCCATCGAGGAACCAATATGCCTACGTTCTAGGCAATTTTCATTTTGATGATTTCCTATGCAACAGGAGGCCGCCCTTACGGTCAATGGCTGCGCTGGGCGGAATTCCTGTCCGGAGCAGGCGACATTGCCGCGGGCCGGCCGTTCCCATACATCTTGCCGGCCCCCAATCCCGGAGCCCGAATGCCTGGCGTCGCCGTCGTAATCGTTGCCGCAGGCAGGGGCGAGCGCATGGGACATGCCATTCCGAAGCAATATGCGCCCCTGCTCGGCGCTGCGATGCTGCGCCGGACCGTCGAGGCGTTCGCGCGTCATCCCGGAATCGATCTTGTTCAGCCCGTGATCGGCGAACAGGACCACGCCCTCTTCGCCGCGGCCATCGAGGGGCTCACGCTCGCGAACCCCGTAGCGGGGGGGGCGACTCGCCAGCATTCGGTGATGCACGGCCTCGAGGCTCTGGCGCCGCGCAAGCCCAACTTCGTTCTGATCCATGATGCGGCGCGGCCGCTCGTCACCGACTCGCTCATCGACGCCGTGATCTCCGCGCTCCATCGCGGCGCCGTGGCCGCGGCGCCGCTCCTTCCGGTCGCCGACACCTTGAGACGGATGGAGAACGGAAAATGGGTCGGCGTCCCGCGCGAGGGGTTGATGCGAGCGCAAACACCGCAGGGGTTCCGCTTCGAGAAGATCCTCAAGGCTCATCGCGATTTCAAGACCCGCGACTTCACCGACGACATGGCCCTGGCGACCGAAGCGGGCCTCGACGTCGTTGCGGTCGCCGGAGAGGAATCTAACCTCAAGATCACCACCCCAAAGGACTTGGAGATGGCGGAACAGCTTCTGGCGGCGCGGCTCGGCGACATCCGAACGGGTTTCGGATACGACGCTCATCGCTTCGCGCCCGGCGATCAAGTCTGGCTGTGCGGCGTCAGGATCGCTCACGATCATGCGCTCGAGGGACATTCGGACGCGGATGCAGGCCTGCACGCGCTGACGGACGCCATTTTGGGCGCCATCGGAGCCGGCGACATCGGTCAGCATTTCCCTCCCACCGACGAACGCTGGCGCGGCGCGCGCTCCGCGAAATTCCTCGCTCACGCAGCGCAGCTCGTGCGCGAAGCGGGCGGCGCAATCGTCAATTGCGACGTCACGCTCATCTGCGAGCGACCCAAGATCGGACCACACCGCGAGGCGATGCGCGCCAGCATCGCGCAAATTCTCATGCTCGATCCCTCGCGCGTCAGCGTGAAAGCCACGACCACCGAAGGAATGGGCTTCACCGGGCGCAAGGAAGGCCTGGCGGCGCAGGCGGTCGCCACAGTGCGATTGCCATGATCGCCACATACGCCGCGACGCTGTTCGGTCTTGGACGCATACGATTCGCTCCGGGAACCGCTGCGAGTCTGGCTGCGCTGCCGGTCGCTTGGATCGCGATGCTGGTTGGCGGACCGCTCGCCGTGCTCTCGCTTGGCGTCGTCACCGCGGCGATCGGAATCTGGGCTTGCGAGATTTACGCAGGCAAATCGGGCGCGCGCGATCCGAGCGAATGCGTGATCGACGAGGCGGCCGGACAGTTTCTGGCTTGCGCGGCGGCGCCGCCCACGCTTATCGGGTTCGCGCTCGCCTTCGCGCTGTTTCGCCTCTTCGATATCTCCAAGCTCTGGCCGGTCTCGGCGGCGGAGCGGCTGCGCGGCGGATTGGGTATCGTGGCCGACGACCTGATGGCGGGGCTGATCGCCGGGCTGATCGTCGCCATCCTCGACAATGTGGGGCTGATCTGATCGCGCTGTTCACTTCGCCGCTTCTGCGGCTGGCGGAGACTGTCCTCGCAGAGGCGCGGGCGCGAAAGTTGCGCATCGCGACCGCAGAGAGTTGCACAGGCGGATTGATCGGCGCGCTCCTGACCGAGATTCCAGGCTCGTCGGAGGTCTTCGAGCGCGGGTTCATTGTATATTCGAACCGGGCCAAAGAGGACATGCTTGGAGTGGCGGGCGACCTCATCGCCGATCAGGGCGCCGTGTCGGAAGCGGTCGCGCGCGCGATGGCCGAGGGCGCGGTGCAAAATTCCAATGCGCATATGGCGGTGGCCGTCACCGGCGTCGCGGGGCCCGGCGGAGGAACGGGCCTCAAGCCGGTCGGGCTCGTCCACATCGCCGCGGCGCGCGAGGGCCGTTCGATTTTGCACGAGGCGCATCGTTTCGGCGATGTCGGACGCACGCAGATCCGTCTGCGGTCGGCGGAGGCTGCGCTCGACCTTCTAAGCCGTCTGTTTTGACATTCGCTTTGCGCGTTCGATGAAAGCGTCTTCCATCTTGAGCAGGACGCGGCTGAAAGCGGCCGCTGTCACGGCGTTTAGAAGCCTACTGCGAAATTCGAACGAGACCGAAAAATCAACACGGCAGCCGGTCTCAAGCGGCGCGAAGCGCCAATGGTTTTCGAGCCTGCGGAACGGGCCTTCTGTCTGTACGACGTCAATCGTTCCCGCCGACGGATCGAGGACCACGCGGCTGACATAGCTTTCGTGAAAGGCGCCGAAGCCGACCGCCATGCGCGCGCTGAGAATTTCGCGCCCGCCCGCATGCTCGCGCGAGAGCACGTCGAGAGAGGTCACCCAGGGAAGAAATTGCGGATACCGTTCGACATCCGCGACGATCCCGAACATCAGCTCGGCGGAATAAGGCGTAATGCGCGTTTGGTTATGGGAGGTCACGTTCAGCCTCGCGAAGGTCCGTCACTATGACGGAGCGTCGCGCTCATGCGCCTCCCGCAGCCGCGCGCCTTGCAGATTTGAGCGCCGCGAAATCGCTGTCCGCGTGGTAGGACGAGCGCGTCAGCGGCGACGCCGACACCATGAGAAAGCCCTTCGCGCGCGCGATCTGCTCCAATGCCGCGAATTCCTCCGGCGTCCAGAAGCGTGCGAGCGGCGCATGTTTCTTCGTGGGTTGGAGATACTGGCCGATTGTGAGGAAATCGACATCCGCTGCGCGCAGATCGTCCATCACCTGCATGATCTCCTCGCGGCTCTCTCCAAGACCCACCATCAGGCCGGACTTGGTGAAGCCGTCCGGAACCAGCTCCTTGGCGCGTTCGAGCAGGCGTAACGAAGCGAAATAGCGAGCCCCCGGCCGGACGGAAAGATAAAGGCGCGGCACGGTTTCGAGATTGTGGTTGAAGACATCCGGCCGCGCGTCCATCACCACATCCAGCGCGCCGTCCTTACGGAGGAAATCCGGCGTCAACACCTCGATGCTTGTGCCAGGGTTAAGCCCGCGGATGGCCCGGATTGTTTTCGCGAAATGTTCGGCGCCGCCATCGGCGAGATCGTCGCGATCGACGGAGGTGATGACCACATGCCTGAGGCCGAGCCTTGCGACCGCCCTGGCGACGTTCTCCGGCTCATCCTGATCCAGAGGTCCTGGAAGGCCCGTCTTCACGTTGCAGAAGGCGCAAGCTCGCGTGCAGGTGTCTCCCAGAATCATCATCGTGGCGTGCCGGTGGGTCCAGCACTCTCCGATATTCGGACACGCCGCCTCCTCGCATACGGTGTGCAGGCCATGCTCGCGCACGATGGATTTGGTTTCTGCGTATTGGCGACTGACCGGCGCTTTCACGCGAATCCAATCGGGTTTGCGCAGCGAGACGCTGTCGGGCCTGTGCGCCTTTTCGGGATGACGAAGCGTCCGGTCGATAACAACGGTCATAAAGAGGGATATACAAGCTGGCCTCGCGAAAAGCACGAGATTCCGTTAGCCTGAAGCGAGCTGAAATCGGCCGCCTTTCGGCCGCTCGGGAGCAATGCCCTTGACGCTTTCCACCATCGCCGCCGCTTCCGGCGAAGACGTATGCCCCTTCGACATTGCCAGCGCCGACAAGTCCGTGTTCCGGGCTTTCGCCACGGCCCGCTCCAGGTTCGGCGGCAAGCGGGTCTGCGTCGTCGATGTGGACGACAGTCCGCGCAGCTATGACGACATCATGCGCGGCGCGCTGGCGCTCGGCCATGCCCTTAAGGCGGGAACGAAGTACGGGGAATGCGTAGGGGTGATGCTGCCGACGGGCGCCGGCGCGATCGCCACTTTCATGGCGCTTGTCGCCTATGGACGCGTGCCGGCGATGCTGAACTTCACCGCCGGCGCGGCGGCCGTCGCCTCCGCGATTCGCACGTCGAAGGTCAGGCGCGTCGCCACGGCGCGCCGGCTCGTCGAGGGGGCCGGTCTGCAGTCGCTCGTTCAGGAAATCTCGCGCGTCGCCGAGATCGTCTATCTGGAGGACATCCGCGACCGTCTCACCATTTTCGACAAGGCCGCGGCGGCGATCGGCCAATTCATTCCTGCGATCGTATCGCGAAACCCACCGGCGGATTCGCCCGCGGTCATCCTGTTCACGTCGGGTACGGAGGGCGAGCCCAAGGGCGTCGCGCTGTCGCACCGCAATCTGCTTGCCAATGTCGAACAGGTCCGCGCGCATCTCGAGTTGTTTCCGTCCGACGTTCTGCTCAATCCCCTCCCCGCCTTTCACTGTTTCGGCCTTACCGTCGGCTCGCTGATGCCGCCGCTTTTGGGTCTGAAGGTGGTCTGCCATCCGACGCCGCTGCAGCCGAAGGAAATCGTCCATCGAATCCGCAAGCACGGCGCCACGATCCTGGTCTCGACGGACACCTTCATCACCCAGTACGCTCGCGCCGGCGAACCCGGCGATCTTCGGTCGCTGCGGCTGACGGTGTGCGGCGCCGAACGGTTGCGCGACGAAACGCGCGCCTTCCTGCGGAAGAAGCACGGTATCGAACTGCTCGAAGGCTATGGCGTCACCGAAGCCTCGCCGGTCGTGGCTGCAAACCGTCCCGGCGCGAACCGGCCAGGCACCGTGGGGCAGTTGATGGCGGGCATGCAGTACCGCATCGAGCCCGCCGAAGGCATCCCGAACGCCGGACGACTTGTCATCAAGGGGCCGAATGTCATGCTTGGCTATTTGAGGCCCGACGCGCCGGGACGGATCGTTCCTCCGCCCGAGGGCTGGCACGACACAGGCGACGTGGTGACGGTCGACGACGAGGGGTTCATCGCCATCAAGGGCCGCCTCAAGCGCTTCGCCAAGATCGGCGGCGAATCCGTCTCACTCGCAGTGGTCGAGAGTATCGCGTCGGCGCTTTGGCCGGAGCACAGCCATGCCGCTGTCGCCTTGCCCGACGGTCGCAAGGGAGAGCAGATCGTCCTTGTGACCACCAATCCGGAAGCAAGCCGCATAGATTTGGTGGGGTGGGCGCACAATCACGGCGTGACGGAACTCGCCGTGCCGCGTCGTTTCGTCCATGCGGCCGAAATCCCGGTCCTGGGCACGGGAAAGACCGACTACGTCAAGGTGCAGAAGATGGTGGACGCCTCGCCGTCCGAGTAGGACAGAGTTTTCCGGAGCGGTTCGAATTCTTCGGCGCTACTCCCAGCGCACCCGCCACCTCAGCAGCTTGTGTCCGCCGTCGAACACATCCTCGTCGGAGCGATATGTGAAGAACACGCCGTCCTTCGCGGCGCGGCTCGCCTTAGAATAGGTAAATCCCGCGGGCCGCACCCCCGATGGAAAAGTCCGCAAGTCGAACAGGTGCTGGAATCGAGGCGCGTCTGGAGGCGCAGTTTTCGCCACGAGATAGACGCCGGGCCTTCTGTCCTCAGCGTTCGACTGGGGCCGGTTGGAACGCTGCGAAATCGCAAGCAGGAACTCGCCGATGTCGACAAGGGAGCGGAAATGCCACTTGCCGAGTCCCACGAACCGCGGGACAAGCGGCGCTTGAGACACGCTGCGAAATACCCGCGCGCCGCGCGGCCTCGAGCCCCCTAGCGTGTCGTCGGTCGCCCAGATGACGTCGCCGTCCGCCCAGGCAAGGTCGGTGAGGCGGAAGGCGTCGCGACGATAGACGACGCCGTCGACCGTGAACCGTTCCGGGAAATCTTCGGTCGCGTCGCGCCAGGATCGGCCGTCGTCCTTCGACACCCAGATATGGCATTCGTTCGGATGATCTCCGGAGGTGAGCCACCACTCCCCCGGCGCGCCGGGCCTTGCCTGGAGAAAATGAAAATGACGGATCTGGGCGCCGCTCCGGACAAACCCCACCTCCCAGCTTCGTCCCCTGTCTCGGCTTCGAAAGACGCGCGGCGACCAGGGCCTGGCGTTGGCGATGGGCCGGTTCCCCGGATATTCGGCGAACATCAAGGTCTCGCCTGCCAGATCGACGGCGCGACAGCCGTGCCAGCGATGACTGAATTGGCGATGCTCGGCCAGCACCTCGCCGCTTTCGTTCGCAACCAGCAGATCGACAAGTGGGCTTTTGACGTTCTCCGAGGCGTAGGCGCTCGTCTGAATCAGCAGCTCCGATCGCCCAATCGATTTGGCGTCAACGACGTGGCGGCGCTCGTGGCCCTTGAGTTTCACGATCGTCCAGCTGCAGCCCAGGTCGCCTGAAATGGCAATACGTCCCTTGGCCACGGCGATCACCTTGTCGGTGGCCTTTCCGGCCTCGTCGATCACATGGTCGGCGAAGGCGAATCCCGGGCGCGCCGGCAAGCCCACAGGCGCGCTCAGTTCGATGGCGATGCGCTTTGAGCCGAATCCCTCGTTCAGCTGCGCCGCATATTCGCAGCGCATTTCGCCGCTGCGCCCTGGAAACAAACGCCGCCTTGCGCGCGCAAGAATATTCGAACCGCCGATCATGAAATCCCAAGGCAGACAGCGCGCCACCCTACGCCGGCGACCAATCCAGTCAATTCGCTGCGGCCCGGCGTTTTGAGCGACGCCGAGAATGGCGTATCCGTTGGGCATGTCGCTTATTCGAACTGGACATCTGCGCGCTTCGCGCGCCGCCGCGGCGATGTTTGGACTTAGGGTGGTCTCGCCGGATCGCGCCGGCGCGGCCGTTATCGCTGCGGCCATGCGCCTTGAGAGCTGGCGATTGCGCTTCCTGCGCGCAGAGCGCGTGGCGTACAGGCGCGCGAGCCGGGCGTCGGCGAACGTTCTGGTCTATGCGTTCGACGCGGAAGCGATGAACGCGTCCGGGCATGACGACGATCGGGTGCGGGAAATCGGGGCCGATCGAGCGCCGGTGAAAATCTTCCTTCAACTTCCCCCGCACCCCATCCACGGCGTCACGCTCGCCGACATCGACGGCAAGAACCGGCGCATCGAATCGATGGCAAGGCGCTGCGGCGCGCACCTCGTCATCATGAGCGATCTGATGCGGTCGGGCGCGGCTAGGCGGCTGACCCGATCCGGTCGGCCGAACGCGCTCGGTTATCTGTCCATCGCCCACGTCATCAACCGCATCGTCAAGACTCATTTGTTGCGCGAAGCGCTGCCGGACTCGCTTGCGCAAACCTCGCATCCGCCGAACGCCGATGCCGTGCTCGATGCGATTGCCCGGGCCGAGCCGTCTCTGCCCGAGAGCCTGGAGGCCGTCTACAGCCGCGAGATGATCCAGGCCTTCGCCGACGGCGTCGTGTTCTTTCCGTCTTTTCCGGGCTGGGGGCGATACAAACTCGCCGATCCGATCGATTGGGGCATGGAAGGCGCCAACTGGAGCTGGCAATCCTATTTCACCGGCCTAGAATTCGTCCGGCCCGCCCTCGCCTATTGGCGCGATGCCGCCCATGGACGCGCCAACGAGCGCGAGCGGATCGCGGAGATGCTCAAGGAGCGGGGGCTTACGGCCAACGATCTCTTCTTTCGCGCAAGCAAGATCATCGCGGAATTTGCGAGAGCCAATCCGCCGACCAAGCCGGCGAACCAGCGCGCCTATCTTCAGGGAACGATCTGCAGGCGCGTCAAGGCGCTTCTCGCGTTTCTCGTCTGTTGCGGGACCGCGCGACGGATGGGACTGTCCATCGATCGCGAAGACCTTGAGCTGGCGATCAAAATCTTTTCGGATTCGATGGAAATTCTCAAGGATGAGGATGCCTATCCGAGCGGCGGCAATCATGGCGTGCGTCAGGACGCCCTCTTCGTCGCGGCCGGCCTCGTCATGCCCGGCGATCCATATGCCCGGTCGCTGCTCGAATTGGGAACCGACCGGCTGAGGCGACTCCAATTGCGCCTCGCCCTGTCGAAGGACGGAGTTTGGAAGGAGAATTCCTTCGGCTATCACTGCGTCGTTATGAATGTGCTCCGCATGCTCGCGTCGGACTTGCGCCGCGCGGGGCGACAGGAAGCGGCGATGCTGCACGAGGCTCTCGAAAAAATGGAGACGTTTGTCGAGGCGCTGATCCGTCCGGACGGCTATGGGCCGCTCCTGGGAGACACAGCGC
Organism: Rhizomicrobium sp.; assembly: GCA_035549135.1. Classification (GTDB taxonomy): domain Bacteria; phylum Pseudomonadota; class Alphaproteobacteria; order Micropepsales; family Micropepsaceae; genus Rhizomicrobium. Next base: position 24,245 of record DASZRM010000043.1, read on the forward strand.
CTCGCCGCTACGGATTTGCGCTCGAAGAGACGAAAGTCGAACTTGCCGCCGCAGGACGCACGCAGGCCGAACGAGCAGCGACCTCGCCTGCGACACGCCGCATGGACACCTATTACTTTCCGGATTCCGGCTACTTCGCGAGCCATTCGTCGCGCGCGCTCGACGAAAACGGATCGACCGCGATCTTTTGCGCCACGCTGAGCGGTCGGCCGAAGCACAAGCAATCCGACGACCTGTCGGTGATCTTCGCGCGCGGCTCGATGGACCTGCTGATCGACGGCGGCACATTCAACAAGGAGATTTCTGATACGGTGCGCAACTGCGCCCGATACGATCCTGCCTCGCACAACAGCTTTCGCGTGAACGGCGCGGGCTATCCGCTGCGCGCGCCAAAAGGGGCGCGGAGGGCAGGTCTTGCCGGGTTCTGGCGCGGCGAAGGCTGGGCGGCGGCGCGCGGTTTCAACCGCGCTTATGAGGATGGGGGCGTCGAGAGGACGATCATTCATCTGAAGCGCCATCACGCGCTCATTGTGTTGGACGAATTGACGAGCAAGAGCCAGAAACCGGCGCGATTCGACCAGTTCTGGCACTTCGCGCCGGGCCTCGAGGCGAAAGACGCCGGCTCCTCGCGACATTGGGTCTTCTCTGCCCGCGGCGGGCTGTTCCTCGCGGGATTCGACGCCGAAGAGGCTCCCTGCGCCCTGGGCAAAGGCGGGCCCGACGAACCGATCGCGTGGACCATGCTGATGGATGGCGGAGGAATTGCGCCAACGCCATATCTTCGACGAACCAAGGAGCTGACGGCCGGGCGAATGGCGTCGATCTTCCAATGGAGCAATCGCTCCGCAACGATCGAAATCGAATGTGCGCCGGCGACGGGCGGAACAAGCGAAATTCGCGCCCGGGGCGCGGACCTAGAATGCGCGTTCGCTGTCTCCGCCGGCGGCGTGCGCCTGCTGGCGTTGCGCGGCTGAGCGCGCATTGACTTGTGCGCCCGGCTCGGCAACGGATGAACTCCATGTTGAGCCTGTTTCGACGCCTCGCACGCAAGATCGCCGCCCGCCGGCATCGCGATCTAGATCCGGAACGGCGATGGGATCTGGAGTTGGCCGACTACAGGCGCGAACATCCGGACGCGAGTTTCGCCCAATTCTATGTCGACAAGGCGCTGGCCTCTATTAGAGCAGGCCAAGCGCATTCCACGCTCGGGCTTCGGCTGTTGGCGCGATCGCCCGAGGGCACGGGCGACGCCGATTTCTTCGAGGCCGGTCGCGCCGCATTCGAACGATATAGAAGGATCCTGGGCGTGGAGCCCCGCCATCGCGTGCTGGATTACGGCTGCGGGAGCCTCAGGGTCGGAATTCATTTCCTGGAATATCTGGATATCGGCCATTACATGGGCCTCGACGTCACGCGCGATTTCATCGATATCGGCGCATCCGCCGCGGGCAATCTTGTCCGGTCGAAGCAACCCGTCCTCGCGTCGATCGGCCCCGACACGATCGCCAATGGCAAGGACTTCGCAGCAGACTTCGTTATCTCCAACGCTGTTTCCTATCATGTTCATCCCGACGAGATCGAAGCTTATTTCGGAAGCCTCGCCGCGCTTTGCTCGAAGCCTGGCGCGATGCTGGCTTTCGACGTCAAGCTCGCGGACCATCCACTACGCTTCAAGCTGCGCGGATGGGCCTGGCCGCTCGACTTCTATCGCCAGCATCTGGCGGCGCTCGACTTCGTCGCGATCGATGGCGCAAGGCTTGCGGACCGCGCGGCCGACTCTCCGCACTCGGCGATGCTTCTGTTCCGGCGCAACTAGTCGCTCAGCGCGATGCGCTCGACGCCGTTCTCGCCGACGGCGAATGCAGCGGTGACGTTCTCGCTCTCGAGTTCAAGCCTTGCGCGCGCTCCGGGTTTCAACGCGAGCCTGGCCGGACCCTTCCAACGCTCGCTCCACTGGAAGAAAGAGACCATCCAGGCTCTGCGCGCGCGCACGGCACGGCGAATATAAGGGGTGGGAACCGTGCGGCCGTCGCTCGTCATTAGCCACGCGATGGGGTTATCGGGAGCGCCGATCTCGACGGCGGGCTTGCCGCTCTGTCCGTCGAACGCAACCGAGAGTGCGCCGCAACGGTCGGAACCGAATTTCAAAGCAAACTCCAGCCCCAGCTCCTCGGCCCGAAATTCGGGCGCCAAATGCCAGAACTGCTCGAATTCGCAGGTCCGGAACGAGGCGCTTGCGAGCTTGTCGGCGACGATCAGCGCGCTGTGGCGCTTGAGGTGAATTACGAACCGGTCGATGCGGCCGTCGTCATAGGCTCTGTTGAAGCCATGCGCGGCCGCCCAGCCCGGCCCGCTCCACATTGCGGTGACGCCCGCCAGTGGCCGTCCCGGCGAGGCGCGGAGCGAATAGCCCTTGCCATTGACGCGATAGCAATTGTGTGAAGCCGGATCGAATCGCGCGGCGTTGCGAATGTCGTCGGAGACTTCCTTGTTGTAAGTGCCTCCATCGACCAGGACAGTCGTGCGGTCGCACTCGAACAGCAAAGAAAGGTCGTCCGATTGTTTGTGCTTGGGCGCGCCGAGATTTGCGTAGAACAGCACGGACGAGCCGCCTGCGTCGTCGAGCGCCACGCAGCTGTGGCTCGCGAAATAGCCGGACTTCGAGAAGAGATAGGTCTCGCGCGGCCGCCGGAATTCGCCCGCCGCCGCGCGTTCTTCCGCGGCCCTGCCGCGCAGCGAAGCGAGAAGTTGGCGCGTATTGAGGATCGCCTGAAGGGCCTCCCTCGGCGCCGTGTCGCCGATCAGGGGCGCCTGGCCGCTGCGCGTGACAACGGCTTCCACAAATCCCAACATTCGTTCAACGGCGCTGGACAGGAATTCTCCGCCTTGCGCGCCGGCTGTGCGCAGATCGGACGCAAGATCGCCGAGCGCGCTCATCACTAGTCGATGGTATTCGAACGAATTCTCCAACCAGACGCCGTCCTCCGACAGCATGGAGCCGAGCTGGCGCCGCTCAAGGCGATCGAGACCGGTGCGCAGAACGTCGGCCATTCCGGGCCGGCGCGCGAACAACATCGCTGCGGCGATCAATAGCGAATCCTGTCTCACGCCGTGGTTGCCGGCGGCGATGTATACGGTAGGGCTTTGCAACATCTGCAGGGACGCGCAGACGCTGGCGAACGCCGCCTCCACCGTCGGCGCGTCGATCCTGGCGCCCCTGTCTTTCGCCTTCGCGCAGCAAATGAGGAAGGAGAGCAGGACCTTTAGCCTGCGACATACCGTGCCCTCATGCCAGGCGCGCTGGGCCTGCGGCCTGTCCGCGGGATTGGCCTCGAGGAAATCTGCGATGACGGCGCCGGCGCGCTCAAGCAGAACGTCCGGCTTTGCGCCGCGACTCTCAAGCGCTTCCGTCAGCAAGGAGGCGTCGCGCGGGGGCTGGCCACGCAACATTGCCAGCCAGACGCTGAGGCTTGGGCCGACGAATTCCAGCCCCAGGAAATACGATTGCCAGCTTCGATTGGGGCCGGCTATCGACCAATCCACCGGAGACGCCAATGGCGTGCGGCCCCATTCGGGGTAGGATGGGAAGGATGCAAAACCGTCCAAAAGATCGAGGGCGCAGCGTACTGAGGCGACCGGTCTAATCGTGCGCGGCAAATCGCCCGTGTTCCAGGAAAGCGACGAGAGAATGGCATCCGCATCCCCCCTCGACGGAATTTGAGCGCTGGCGAGTGGAGTTTGGGCTGAGGCGCCGACCTCCCGGCGGACATCCAAGCGGTCGACGAATTTTGCAATGGTCCGTGCGATCGCCTGAAAGCCTCGGCGGTTTGGAAGTCCAGCGCTCGTCAACAGCCGCTCGGCGTCCCAACGCATGAACTTCGACATCAGCGGGACGAGGTAACCGCCATGAAGGTTCGCAAGATCCGCGATGCGCTTGTTTTTTGCGGCGGTCTCCTGCGCCTGCATTCCTAGGGTTTGGGCGGAAGTCAGTTCGAGGAACACCTTGGTCGGCGCCCCGTCGCCGCGAATTGCCGCCGATTGCCGCTCCAGAAAATCCGGCTGTGACGCATCCGAATCCAGAAATGCGTAAACCAGTACGTCGCACGCATCCGGCGCCGTCACGCGCGGACCGCCCCCGCCGTGAAGGTCGCGGAAGCAGCTTTCGAGCGCCGCCGACAGCGCTCCGGCATAGCGTCGGTCGGAGCATGCCACGCCGACGCGCAGCGTATCGTTGGAGCGGCTATTCATTTCAGAATGCGGACCGTCGCGGAACCAACATTAACCGTAAGCACCACGCTTGCGCCGCACAACTGCGCCGTTCGGATTGTGAGCGGGCGCCGACTGCGCGGCTTCCATGAGATGTTTCGCCCCTACAACAGTGCGTCCAAAATCAAGGACGCGAAGATTCTCGCGCTGGGCCAGCGCATCTTGCATGCTAAGATAGCAAGCTGTAGACGCACATCTTACGCGCGCGGGCATTTGAATTGGGGGCGAATATGAGGGTGTTCCAAAGGATTTTGGCGTTGGCCGCTTTAGTGTGCTTGGCGGGGTGCGCTTCGCAGCCAGAAATTCCGTTCGATAAGACTGCGGCGTCAGTGCATACGATCGGCGTTCTGACGCCGGTTATGCAGGAAAAACCGACAGTCTGGCTGGCGACGGATTTGGGACAGAGTTTCGGCCTCGTCGGCGCGTTGATAGATGCGGGCATGCAGGAAGCGCGCGAGAAGAAGATGTGGGCGCTCCTCGTGGATCAGAAAATGAATCCGCGCGATCAATTCTCCTCTGTGCTGCGACAATCGCTGGAAGCAGACGGGTTTGCCGTCAAGCCCATCAATGTCGAGCGCCAAGACGACAAGTACCTGAAGGCGTATCCGTCAGCGGCGGAGAACGGAGTGGACGCCTATCTCGACATCGTGGTCGGCCAATACGGATATGTCGCTGCGGGTATCGCTTCGTCCACGCCTTATCGGCCGTTTGTCTATCTGAACTGCAAGCTTGTCCAGGCCACAACCGGAGCGGTGTTGATGCAGGATTCCATCTACTACAATCCGGTCGCGCCATTTGGACAGGGCAAGAATGTCTCGATCTCGCCCGACCCCGCCTACACATTCGTCAATTTCAATGCGATCGAAAACGCTCCGCAACAGGGCGCCGCGGGATTGACCGCCGCGTTTCACGCGACCAGCGATTCGATCGGGCGCCTCTTACGCTAAAGCCGAGGAACGCGCATGGGCTCGCGCCGTCTTCATGGATCCTTGCTCGTCTTGTTGGCGCCCCTCGCCGGATGTAGCGCCACACTGAACGCACCGCCGCCTGTAACCGATATTTCGGCGAGGCAGTGCGGCGCGGCGTTCGATCTTTCCAAACCGTCGCCGATGACTTTTGACGGCGGGAAAGAGTGGAGCTTCGCCACGGACATTAACGAGGCCGCGCCTTGCATTGCATCCGCTGGCGGCAGCGCTCTCTATGCGACATTCGCCTTGCCCCAGATTTCGACGCCCTACGTCATTTCGGTCACCAGCCTGGTTGAGGGCTCCACCCTATTCGTTCCGCGCATTTTATTACTGGGCGCCGACGGCGGCGTACGCCGGGAGTTCTCCGGCCAGGCTTTGCAGTTTCGGGGAACGGGACTGGGCACAGTTCTGCGCAGCCATCCCGACGAAACTTACCTGGTCGTCGAGTCCGATCCCTCGATGGTCGGAAAGACCGATTCAAGAATCGCGGAGGAAACGCAGGTCTATACGGTGTCGGCAGGCTACGGCGCCTACCAGATACACACAGGGTCCGAGGCACGTCCCACCTTTACCTACTCCCACAACGGGCGGTTTGAGATCACGCTCACTCCGTTAGAGCTCGACGGCAAATAGCGGGGCCGCGCCAACGAACTCATGATGCGACCCGCGGATTTAGCACACTATTTACAGTGTATTATGACATCAGGGAATATTCGCCCAACGCCTACAGGGCACTCTTGTATATTACGAACTCCATGCTAGATGTAAGTGCGTAATAGCAAGGAGGCGGAAACGGCGCGTCGTGCCATCTGAAACCGACTACACGCGCAAATTCCGTAAGGAACTCATGGCCGGGCTCTCATCGCTCGTCCTTCTGGCCGTGCTCGCCCGGGCCGGCCGGGAGATGTATGGTTATGAAATCGCAAAAGCCGTGAAGGCCGAGGGTGAAGGCGGCCTGATCTTCAAGCAGGGCGCGATTTATCCGGTCCTGCGGTCGCTCCACGCCACCGGCCTTCTTGAGAGCCGCGTCGAGGCCTCAGCCTTCGGCCCGCCACGGCGCTACTACAACATCACCGACGATGGGCGCCGCGCGCTGGCGGAATGGCAGTTCGCCTGGCGCGATATGCGTGAATTCGTCGACGACGCGCTCAAAGGCGGTATCCCGGCGGGAGCGGGCGATGACGCCAGACCGTCCGCCTGAAACCGTCCGCGCCTATCTGGACGCGCTACGGCGCGCGCTGAAGGGCGCGCCGGCGGGTCTCGTCGCGGACGCGTTGGCAGACGCAGAAGACCACCTCAACAACGAGATTTCCCACAATCCGGACATTCCGGAATCGCAAATCCTGGCGACCGTCATCGAGACTTACGGCACGCCGCAAGAAATCGCAGAGGAGTATCGAGACATGGAAGCCACCATTGGAGGCCCCTTTCCGAAATCGGAAACGCCGCCTGAACGTCGATACGGATTCTTCAACGTCGTATCGGATCCGCGCACCTATGGCGCGCTGGTCTATATGCTTTTGTCGTTGGTGACGGGCATCTTCTATTTCACCTGGACGGTGACCGGCGTCGCGCTGACCATTGGATTTGCAATCCTCATCATCGGCGTTCCATTCGCGCTCCTGTTCATCGGCTCGATCCGCGTGCTCGGCCATATCGAGGGCCGGGTCGTGGAGGGCCTGCTCGGCGTTAGAATGCCGCGCAGATTACCGCCGGCGACGCAGAGCGACGAATCCATTCTGGCGCGGATCAAGGACGCGCTGATCGACGCGAGGACCTGGTCGTCGATGTTCTATTTCCTGCTTATGCTGCCGTTAGGCGTGGCTTACTTCGTGACGGCGGTGGTGGGACTTTCCGTGTCGCTCGGCGTGACCGCTGGCTGCCTCTATTCGCTATTCACGAACGATGCGAGCCATATCCAGGTCGACGACGTTCCCTGGCTTCAGCACCTACTCCATACCGCGCCGGGCCTTGTTCTGTTCGCCTTCGTCGGCGTCCTGCTCTTTTTCGTAGTGCTTCATATCGCCCGCGGAATCGGCTGGCTCCATGGCCGCATTGCAGAACTTCTCCTCGTGCGGCTCTGACAGCCGCGGAGCCGGATGTGTCGCGCGCCGAGGGCGTTCCTTTCCGGCGCGCGTTTTTTTTTGAACCGAGCGCGAATTTCACGGATTGCCTCGCCCGATTCCGACAAACGTCGCGACAGGATTAACGCCACGGTAAGGGTTGACTGTCGTAATAGTCTTTGAGCTATAAGGAGTTGCTGCCTGTTCGCCGGGCGCATGACTATGGGGAATGAGTCGCGGGGGAACCTTCGGCTCGCAAAACCAGGAGCCGATGTGGAGCGAAGCAGCCAATCCTCTTTTGCGACCTACGCAGCCGACTGGCGAAAATCGGCGCGCGCGGCCGTTGCCGCCCTTTCCACGCCCGATGGCCGATGGGCCGTCCTTACGACCTCTCTTACAGCAGTCATCGCCGGTTCCATCGCTTGGCTGGCCGCGGGCGCCGTACCGCCCACAGCCGTCCATGGCTTCCGCGCCGGCGATCAGAGAACGCTTCTGCCCTACCAATTGTTCCTCAACATCGCTCGCTCCAGCAGCGCCGCCAGTTTCGCCACCTTCAATCCCTTCGCTCCGTCCATAAGCCGAACCAAGGTTCCTCCCGTCGCCGCCAGGCTCGATGACGCGCTCGCGGCGGAGGAGTCCGGCGATGCGCAAGGCGAACCCGGCGTCGAAAGCCGCACCATCACCATGGACCGCGGCGATACGCTTGCGGGCGCGCTCGAGGACGCCGGCATTTCCAGCGACGACGCCAATGCGGCAGTCGCCGCGCTCGAAAAAGTTTTCAAGGCGCGAAGCTTGCGGGCTGGGCAGTCCTTCGACGTCACCTACTCCACCGCATCGAGCGTCGACTATTCGGACGCCGCCCTTCCCTCTGACGGCGCGACCGATGAGGACGACGCCGACGCGAACGGCGCGATCGGTCCGGCGACGACCACGCCGGTTGGACATCTCCTTTCCATCGCCTTCTCGCCTTCGGTGGAACATGACATCACGGTGACGCGGGGCGCGGACGGCGCATTTGTCGCCAGCGATGTCGCCAAGAAGCTGGTCGCTCATATTCATCGCGCCGGCGCCACCATCGACTCCAGCCTCTATCTTTCGGCAATGAAAGCCGGCATTCCGGCCGACGTGGTCGTCGAGATGATCCACATGTTCTCCTATGAAGTGGATTTCCAGCGCGACATTCGCCCGGGAGACTCCTTCGAGGTGTTTTACAATTACTACTACACACCCGAGGGACAGCCGGCCCGCGAAGGCAACATTTCCTACGCCTCGATGCATCTGGGCGGTCGCACGGTGACGCTCTACCGTTATCAGCCTGACCCCAGCGAGCCGGCCGACTATTTCGACGCGCATGGCCAGAGCGCTAAGTCGATGCTGATGAAGACGCCGGTCGACGGCGCGCGCATCAGCTCGGGCTTCGGCATGCGCTATCATCCGGTTCTTGGCTACACACGAATGCACAAGGGCATCGATTTCGCCGTTCCGGTGGGCACCCCCGTAATGGCTGCGGGATCGGGCGTCGTGCAGATCGCGGGCCGGCTTGGCGGCTATGGAAACTACCTGCGGATCAATCACGGCAACGGTTATTCCACCGCCTATGGCCACCTCTCGCGGTTGGCGCCGGGTATCCACAAGGGCAGCCGCGTCCACCAGGGTCAGATCGTCGCCTACAGCGGCAATACGGGCCTGACAACGGGGCCGCACCTGCACTACGAAATCTTGGTCAACGGCGATCAGGTCAATCCGGCCAGGGTCAAGGTCGCGACGGGCAGAAGGCTGACTGGACGACAGCTTCGCGACTTCCTGGGCGAACGCATCCACATCGACGCGCAACTGGCTTCGATGCCGCTGGAGACCAAGGTCGCGGATATATCGACCGATCTGCGCCAGGCCAAGGCGAAATAGCCTTATCGCGATTGGCTCAAGTGTCGCCTCGTTTTGGCGGCGCAAGCCTCGTCACTGGGTCTGTGACAACCTGAATCCGTCTCAAATCAGGTTCTAATTCCGCGTGAATTCGCGCATGATGCATGCGGAGCTGACGGGGCAATCGGGGAAAATCGTGAAATCGGCGAGAGGAGCGGGGGTAGTCGCCGCCGCAGCAGGACTTGCGCTCATCGCACAAACCTGCGCGGTTCGCGCCGACGCCTCATCGGAGCAATATCGAGGCTGTGACGGCTACGGCGCGGCGTCGAGCGCCGGTGACGGGATGACCGAATGGGCGACAGTGCTTCTGATATTCAATCCTCCAGGCTACGGAAACACATCCAGATCGGGCACGAGTCGCGGCGCGGAAGGTATCGCTGATTGCGACGCCGCGCTGGCCGATCTGCCGGCAAAACACTGGCGGCGAAAGGTCAGCCTACTGCGCGCGCGCGCACTGCATCGGCTCGACCAAGACGACGCGTCCGGGGCGCTCTCCGATCTCGATCTGGCGGATGCGGCGGCCTCGATGGGCGACGATCCGCTCTTTGCGCGCAGCCTCGGACTAGGCGTCAAATATGTCCGCGCTCTCGCGCTGCGCAGATCCGGACGAGAGGCCAAGGGGGAAGCCCTCGCCCTATCGGTGGAGGCAGAACGTCCCTACGACCGCCAGTCCGTCGTCGCCGCGATAATCGCGTTGGGACCCAAGGCCCCGAAGGAGGATCGCATCGCCCTCGAGCGCACGCTCGCCAAACTGCTGCCGACTGCGGTGGATTCGCTGTTCATGGGGGCGCTGGCGGGCGCGGACTACAAGAGCGCGATCGCTCTGTACGGTCAGCTCACGCCGTACCGCGAGCTCGGCGAGGTGAATATCAGCAACGGCCAGCAGCGGGAACGACAAATGCGCGAATTTGCGCTGGACGAATATTTCCACGCATCGCGCGCCGGCGCTTACGCTTTCGCGCTGGCGGCGTTGGGCCGAGAGGCGGATGCGCGCGCGGCGTTGGCCGACGCCAGGACGAAGTTGAGCGCAGATACGCAGCCTCCCCCTCCGCTGGATCCATCCCTTTCGTCCACCGAGCACGCGAGAGAGACAGCGTATCGAGAAGAAGACATCGCCAATCGGAAAAAAGTCGCCGAGCTTGCAGGGCAAACGATCGATCAATGGCAATCGCGCGTCGACATGCGCCTGGTTCTCAGTTCGGGCGACATAGCGCGCGCTCTCGCGGCGCTGAAAGCGTCGCAGCTCAAGCGAGGCTGGCCGGAACAGACCATGCTTGACGAGATCCTCCAACGCCTGGCGAAGACCGACGCCGCTTCGCGCAGCGCGGCCCAGGCGCTGAGGACGAGCATCGCCGACTCCGGCGAAGAGCCCAGCCTCGAGACACTATTCAAGGCGCTGCCAGAGCCAGAGACGGCCGATCGGGTTCCTCCCTATGTCGAGGCCAAGAAGCCGTTCCTGGCGATGACCGGGTCTCAGGCAGACCTGGACGCGGAGGGCTACCGAAGCCGCGGTCCGGATGGGCGTGGCGTCGTCACCGTGGGATTTCGAGGCGATCGCGGCACCGCGTCGATGATCGAGGAAATGGCGCTTCTGCGGGCCGCGGATATGGCGCGTCAGCAGGGCAGAACGAAAATTCTCATCGTCGATCGACGCGATACCGCTTTCTGGATTTCGACCACGTATTATGGAACGCCGGTCCGAGCAGACCCAGATGGCTTCCAGACCGAACTCGACGTTCTACTGACAAACGCCAGTTCGCTGCCCTCCGAATTCGTGGGCCAGGAATGGCGGCTGCTGGACGCAGACGAAGTCTACAACGCCCTCGCGCCCTTCTATCTTCGGGCGCGCGTCAAATAGAATCCTGGCCCGATCAATGCAGAGCACGACTTGGGGCGGCATGCTCGACGTCGAATTCTTCGCTCGATGCGGCGAATTCCTGACCGTTTATGACTAGGCCCGATTTGCCAGCGCTGACTTTGATCTTCGCGCCGTCGGCGATCTTGCCCTCGAGCAGGAGCTGGGCGAGCGGATCCTGTAGCCGGCGCTGGATTACCCGCTTGAGCGGCCGCGCCCCGTAAACCGGATCGTAGCCGGCGTTGGCGAGCCATTCGCGCGCCTGGGAGTCCAGAACGATTTCCATCTTGCGGTCGGCAACCAGCTTTTGCAGTCGCGCGATCTGGATGTCGACGATCCTGTCCATGTTCGCGCGTGTCAGGCGATGGAACAGGATGATCTCGTCCAGACGGTTCAGGAATTCGGGCCGGAAATGGGCGCGCACCGCCTGCATCACCTGCGCGCGCGCCTGCGCGCTCTCTTCGCCGGCCAAAAATTCCGTGCCCAGGTTCGAGGTCAGGATGATGACCGTGTTCTTGAAGTCCACGGTATGGCCCTGCCCGTCCGTAAGCCGGCCGTCGTCGAGCACCTGCAGCAGCACGTTGAACACGTCATGGTGCGCCTTCTCGACCTCATCGAACAGAACCACCTGGTAGGGCCTGCGGCGCACCGCTTCGGTAAGCACGCCGCCTTCCTCGTAACCGACATAACCGGGCGGCGCGCCGATGAGGCGCGACACCGCGTGCTTCTCCATGAACTCGCTCATGTCGATGCGGACCATGGCGGTGTCGTCGTCGAACAGGAATGCGGCGAGCGCCTTGGTGAGCTCGGTCTTGCCGACGCCGGTCGGCCCAAGGAACAGGAACGAGCCGATCGGGCGGTTCGCGTCCTGAAGGCCGGCGCGCGCACGGCGCACGGCGTTGGAAATGGCGCGCACGGCCTCGTCCTGGCCGACGACGCGCGCTTCAAGGGACTGCTCCATGTGCAGCAGCTTTTCGCGCTCGCCCTCGAGCATCTTGTCGACGGGGATTCCGGTCCAGCGCGAGACCACCTGCGCGATATTCTCGGGCGTAACGGCCTCGTTGACGAGGGCCGCCTTGTTCTTCTCGTCGATGGCGGCGATCTGCTTCTCCAGCCCGGGGATCACGCCATAGGTGAGCTCGCCGGCCCGCGCAAAGTCGCCGCGGCGCTGCGCGATCTCGACTTCGGCGCGCGCCCTGTCGAGCTGTTCCTTCAGGCTTTGTACGTCCTGGACGGATTTCTTTTCCTGCTGCCATTTGGCCGTCAGGGACGCCGCCTTCTCTTCCAGCTCGGCAAGCTCGCTTTCGAGCGCGGCGAGGCGATCTTTGGATGCCTTGTCGGTTTCCTTTTTCAGGGCCTCGCGCTCGATCTTGAGCTGCATGATGCGGCGGTCGAGCTCGTCCAGCTCCTCGGGCTTGGAGTCGACCTGCATGCGCAGGCGGCTCGCAGCCTCGTCCATCAGGTCGATCGCCTTGTCGGGGAGAAACCGGTCGGTGATGTAGCGATTGGACAGGGTCGCCGCTGCCACGATCGCGCCGTCCGAGATGCGCACGCCGTGGTGCACCTCGTATTTCTCCTTGAGCCCGCGCAGAATTGAAATCGTGTCCTCGACCGTCGGCTGATCGATGAAGACCGGCTGGAATCGCCGCGCCAGCGCTGCGTCCTTCTCCACATGCTTGCGGTATTCGTCGAGGGTGGTGGCGCCGATGCAGTGCAGCTCGCCGCGCGCCAGCGCCGGCTTGAGCAGATTTGAGGCGTCCATGGCGCCCTCGGCCTTGCCCGCACCGACCAGCGTGTGCATTTCGTCGATAAAGAGAATGACCTTGCCCTCGGCGGCCGTGACCTCGGAGAGAACCGCCTTGAGGCGTTCCTCGAATTCGCCGCGGAATTTCGCCCCGGCAATCAGGGCGCCCATATCGAGCGCCATCAGTCGTTTGTCCCGCAAGCTTTCGGGGACGTCGCCATTGACGATGCGCAGCGCGAGGCCCTCGGCGATCGCCGTCTTGCCAACGCCGGGCTCTCCGATCAGTACGGGATTGTTTTTGGTGCGCCGGGAGAGGACCTGCATCGTGCGCCGGATCTCTTCGTCGCGGCCGATAACAGGATCGAGCTTGCCCGTGCGAGCGAGCTCGGTGAGATCGCGCGCATACTTCTTGAGCGCATCGTATTGGCTTTCAGCCGTCGCGCTGTCCGCGGTGCGGCCCTGGCGCAAATCGGCGATCGCTTTGTTCAAGCCTTGGGGCGAGACTCCGGCGTCCTTCAAAATGTGGGCGCTGTCGGAGCCCGACGCCATCGCCAACGCGAGCAGTAGATATTCCGCGGTGACAAAGCTGTCGCCAGCCTTCTTGGCGATCTGCTCCGCGCTGTCGAAAAGGCGCGCGGCCGCCGGCGAGAGATAGATTTGCCCCTGCCCGCCTTCGACTTTTGGCAGTTTTGCGAGCGCTCGCTCGACTCCTTCGCGCACGACTTCCGGCCTGCCGCCGGCAGCCGCGATGAGCCGCGCGGCAAGGCCCTCGTCATCGTCGATGAGGACCTTTAGCAAATGCTCAGGCGTGAATTGCTGGTGATTGGAGCGCAGAGCAAGCGCCTGCGCGGACTGCATGAAGCCCCGCGCCCGCTCGGTGAATTTTTCGACGTCCATAGGTTCCTCTCAAGCCCCTGTCCAGGCCCCCTGGGCGATCCGGACAAGTCTCATGGATTTGACCGCGGCCCGATCGTGGCGCCGCCGTCTGGAACTATGTGTGGTCGAACCGGGTAATTCGCAAGAGGCTGATCCGGGCCCGGTAAGGCTATTCCACCCCTTCTTCCTCGCCCTCGTCATTGAGGCTGATGGCGTTGTCGACGAGCGAGAACGACGGTCCGTTGGCAGGGGCTGCTGGTCCCTGGACATAGGGCTGCTCGCCGGAACCGCTCGGTTGGGGGTATGGCTGCTGGCCGTTGCCGTTCTGAGCGCGTTGGCCTTGACCCTGGGCCTGCGGATTGTTCTGGGCATATTGCTGCTGCTGGGCCTGCATCGCGCTCAGAATGCGGAAATAGTGCTCAGCATGCTGGAGATAGTTTTCGGCCATTACCCGGTCGCCCTGGGTATTGGCGTCCCGGGCGAGCTGAAGATACTTCTCGTAAACATGCGCTGCGGAACCGCGGATTTTGATCTCGGGACCGTTTGAATCGAATGTCCGGTTCGGGTTGTGCCCTCCGCCGCCGGTGCTGTGACCATTATGTGTGGGCGGCCTGCGGCCGCCTCTGCGAGAGCGTTTCACGTGAGCCCCTCTATCCTGTTGAGCATCGCCTCATTTCCAAACGTTCCGAACCGGCGCCCATAGACAATCTCGACCGCAAGGTCGCCGTCAGCAGCACAGGGTTCGTCGTTCGCTTTGCGCAAGGAACGGCGCGTCCGTCGCGCCTTCGCCATCCCGGTCGGCCGCCGATGAGACTTGACGGCCGGCGGATCCTTGCATCCCCACGGGCTGGCAAACTACCGATTCTAGCCTTTGGTTCCAACTGTTTTCTCTCATTCGGGAGGCCGTTCCACTGCGACACAGCGCGGAATTCCGGCCAGATCCGGGGCTATTTCAGCCACTTTCAACCCTGTTTCGCGGAAAACGCGGCCTGCTGCGTCGGCCTGGCCCGCTCCAATCTCGACGAACCCCAGTCCCTGGGGCCGCAATAGCCGGGCCATTTGACGCGATAGGGACCGCAGGGCGGCCAGCCCGCCCTCCCCGCCATCCAGCGCCGCCACAGGCTCATAGAGCCGTACTTCCGGCGCGAGGCGGGAATAATCCTCGCTAGGTATATAGGGAGGATTCGAAAAAATTACATCGGCATCCGCGACAAAAAAATCGGACCAATCGCCCAATTCCAAGCGACAGCGATGCGAAAGTCCGTGCCGTTCCAGGTTCCGCCTTGCCCATTCGAGCGCACCCGCGGAAGCATCCACACCCACGCCCCGCGCATTGGGATACTCACTGAGAAACGCCGCAATCAGGCAGCCACTGCCCGTCCCGAGATCGATGGCTGTCAACCTTGCCTGGCGATCCGGTAGACGATCGAGCGCCAGTTCGATCAGCGTCTCGGTCTCCGGGCGCGGCGCCAAAACGCCGGGCCCAACCTCGAAATCCAGACTCCAGAATTCCTTGTGGCCGGTGATGTAAGCGACCGGTTCGCGTTGGATGCGGCGGGCGATCAATTCGTCAAAGGGCACGACGGCTTCGGGCGGAATTTCAATGGTCCCCACCAGCGAATCCGGCGGCCGCCGAAGAGCGTGCGCAAGTAGAAGCCGCGCATCAAGGCGCGGGCTATCCACGCCCGCGGCCAGGAGACGGCGCGCCGCATCGCCCAACAGCGAGCTGACTTCGGTCACGCGTCCCCGGCCTCCAACATGGCAAGACGCTGCGCCTGGTCGTGAGTCACCAGCGCATCGACGATCTCGCCCAGATCGTCGCCCGAGATGATGCGGTCCAGCTTGTATAGCGTTAGGTTGATGCGGTGGTCGGTGACCCGACCTTGCGGAAAATTGTACGTGCGGATGCGCTCGCTGCGGTCGCCGGTGCCGACCATACTCCTGCGCGCGCCGGATCTTTCCTTGTCCAGGCGTTCACGCTCCATCTCGTAGAGTTTGGCCTTGAGCAGCTTCATCGCCTGAGCCTTGTTCTTGTGCTGGGATTTCTCGGTCTGTTGGGCCACGGCGATGCCGGTCGGCAGATGGGTGATGCGCACGGCGCTCTCGGTCTTGTTGACATGCTGGCCGCCAGCTCCCTGCGCGCGATAAACGTCGATGCGCAGGTCCTTGTCGTTGATTTGGACGTCGACGTCTTCCGCCTCGGGCAGGACCGCCACGGTCGCCGCCGACGTGTGAATGCGCCCGCCCGCTTCGGTCACCGGCACACGTTGGACGCGATGGACCCCGCTCTCGAATTTCAGCTTGGCGTAGACCCCCGTTCCGTTCACTTCGAGCACGACGTCCTTAATGCCGCCTAGATCGCTCTCGGACATGTCCATGATTTCCGTTTTCCAGCCCTGCAATTGGCAGTATCGCTGATACATGCCCAGCAGATCCGCGGCGAACAGGGCCGCCTCGTCGCCCCCCGTTCCGGCGCGAATTTCGACGATCGCCGACGATGAATCAGCGGCATCCTTCGGCAATAGCCTGATCTTGAGGTCGCGCTCCTGCTCGGTTATGCGGGCCTTGAGGACAGCGCGTTCTTCCTCCGCCAGCGCGCGGATCTCGGAGGTGCTCGACGGATCCGCGATCAGCGCCTCGGCGTCCCTAAGCTGCTTTTCGGACTCGCGATAACCGCGCGCCGCTTCGACCACCGGCGCGAGCTCGGCGTGTTCCCTCGACAGCTTTACAAAATTGCCTCCGGCGCCGCCGGAAGCAAGCTCGGCCTCGATCGCGTGAAAGCGGTCGAGCAGGCGCTCGAGCGTGGCGGTGGGAATCACGGATCGCTACTGCGCGGGTTCGAGGACGGCCTTGGCCGCGCCGCGCTCGGCCTCAATAGCAGCGGCCTTCTTTTCGCAAAGCTCGACGATGTGATCGACCAGCTTTTCGTTGTCGAGGCGATAGGCGGGTTCGCCGTTCAGATAGACCTGGCCGTGGCCCTTGCCTGCGCCGCCGCCGGTGAAACCAAGATCGGTTTCGCGCGCCTCGCCAGGGCCGTTCACCACGCAACCGATGATGGACAGCGTCATCGGCGTCGATATGTGTTTCAGTCGTTCCTCGAGCACGCGCACCGTGTCGATGACGTTGAACCCCTGCCGTGCGCAGGACGGGCACGATACGATGTTCACGCCTCGATGGCGCAGATTGAGCGATTTCAGAATGTCGAACCCGACGCGCACTTCTTCGACGGGGTCGGCCGACAGCGAAACCCGGATCGTATCGCCGATGCCGCTCCACAGAAGCATGCCCATGCCAATCGACGATTTCACCGTACCCGAAATCATGCCGCCGGCCTCGGTGATGCCGAGATGGATGGGGCAGTCGACAGCTTCGGCGAGCTGTTGATAGGCGGCGACGGCGAGAAAGGCGTCCGACGCCTTCACGCTGATTTTGTATTCGCGAAAATCGTTGTCATCGAGAATCTTTGCGTGATTGAGCGCGCTCTCGACCATCGCCTCCGGGCACGGTTCTCCATAGCGTTCGAGTAGTTCCTTTTCGAGAGAGCCGGCATTGACGCCGATGCGCATGGAGCAGCCATGGTCCTTGGCGGCCTTGACGACATCCTTCACGCGCTGGGCGGAACCAATATTGCCCGGGTTGATGCGCAAGCAGGCCGCGCCGGCCTCAGCCGCCTCGATGGCGCGCTTGTAGTGGAAATGGATGTCGGCCACCACCGGGATGTTCGAAGCGCGCGTAATGGCCTTCATCGCCTTCGTGGCGTCCTCGTCGGGACATGATACGCGCACGATGTCCGCGCCGGCCTCTTCGATGGCGCGGATTTGATCGATAGTGGCGCGCGCGTCGCCGGTGACCGTGTTGGTCATCGTCTGCACGCTGATCGGCGCATCGCCGCCGACCGGCACCTTGCCCACCATGATCTGGCGGCATTTGCGCCGGGCAATGTCGCGATAGGCTCTCAGGCTCATGTTCTCACCCTGAATGCCCGCTATTATAACGATCCGCAATGGCTTGTGGATCGAGCGAAAGCGTTTCCGCGATCTGCCCTTTGCGGCCGGCCGCACCCATCGCGACCCCGTCGAGATCGATCTCGACAGCCCCGGCGTCGGCGGCAGTCAGCGTGAGGCCGACGGCGTTGGGCGCCTTGAAAATGTCACCTGCGTTCAACGTGCGATTGATATAAACCCTCCCGTCCCGGCCGAGCACGAGAATGCGGGTCGGCGATCTGATGCGCAGGACCACGCGAGCGTTGCGATTGGTTTCCCCGTAGATTTGCCCCTCTGGGATCGCCGCTTGCGCCTGAGGCGGAGCCGCAGGCGCTTGAGTACTCTGGGCGGCGGGAGCCTGCCCAGAACCCGTCGAGATGGTGGCTTGTTGTTGCTGCTGTTGTTGGGCTTGCGCCGGATTCGGCTGCGTCGCCTCGACGCGTTTTGCCGGCGACTTGGGACTCGGCCGGGCGGGATGTGGCGCCAGTTGCATTGGAACTGGAGAAACCGGCGGCGTCATCATCTTGTCCGCCGCGGGCACGAGCAAATGGTAGGCGCCGTACACAAACAGCGCGAGCACGACGGCCGCCACGATCTTCCAGCCCTGCGGCAGCCGGCGTTGCTCGTCCTCGTCGATGATGGCGATCGACGGCGCCAGATCATCGCCACGGCCGGCTATCTGAGCCTTGAAGCGTTCTACGCACTGGGCCGCATCGAGTCCAAGATAGTCGGCATAGGTGCGTACGAAGCCGACTGCATAGGCGCGGCCTGGAAGCGCCTCGATGCGGTCTTCCTCCAGCGCCTCGAGATGGTCCTTTCGAATCTTGAGTGCGCGCGAGACGGTTGCGAGATCGTCCCCGCGCCGATGCCGCGCCGCGCGCAGGTCTTGTCCCACGGTCTCAAGCGGCGAATCGAGATCGCCCGAAATTTCGCGCAAATGGATGCGCCGGCGGTTCTGGCCGCCGCCTTCTTCAACCGTGAGCTGGGTTACTTTGGTCATCTCTCGACGTGTCCCGCCGCCCCAGGGGCGATTCGATATCTAACGCGAAGAATAGACGTTAGACAATTGGAAATCCTTAATGATTGGCTATTGTATGGCAATTCCCCGCTCGGCGGCGAAGGCGGCCAGCCGAGGTCTTAGACTGCTGTCGGTGCGATCGCAAAGTCTCTCGACGAACTGCGACACTTCCCGCAGATCGGCGCTCCGGATCATCATTTTGACTGGACCTATATTGGCCGGCTGCATGGAGAGCGTCCTCAGGCCCAGGCCAATGAGAGCCAGCGCGTCAAGCGGCTTACCCGCCATTTCGCCGCAGAGCGACAGATCGCCAGCCGACTCGCTCGCGCTGCGGACGATTTGACGAACGAGTGTAAGCGCGGAGGGATTGAGGGGATCATAGCGTTTGGCGACGCGCGGATTAGTGCGATCGACGGCAAAGACGAATTGCAGCAGATCGTTGGAGCCGATCGAGACGAAATCGGCGCTGCGCATGATCTGGGGCAGCATGAAGGCGAGCGCGGGAACTTCGAGCATCGCGCCGACCCGGATCTGGCGAGGTTGGGCCAGGCCCAGTTGACGGGCGCGCTCGGTCTCACGATCTATCAGCGCTCGCGCCGCGTTGAATTCGGCGACGTCGCTGACAAGCGGGAGCAATACGTTAAGCACGCGTCCCGCCGAAGCGCGCATCAGCGCGCGCATCTGGTAGCGAAGCAGGGCAGGCCTGTCGAGCGCAATGCGTATGGCGCGCCAACCGAGAGCCGGATTCTCCTCACGCTCCCATCGCGCGTAGGGCAGAACCTTGTCGCCCCCAAGATCGAGCGTTCGGAATATCACGGGTTTGTCGCCAGCAGCGTCGAGAATTTGCCGGTAGAAGGCGATCTGATCGGCTAGCCGGGGCATGGTTTCGCCGATCATGAATTGCAGCTCTGTGCGAAACAGGCCGACGCCGTCGGCGCCGGATTCTTTGAGGTGGGCCATGTCCAACAGCAGGCCGGCGTTCATCATTAGCTTTATATGCACGCCGTCTTTCGTGACGGCCGGCGTGTCGCGGATCGCGGCGAAATGCGCCACCCTGTGCGCGCGCAAGGCCTTTTTCGCTTCATAGGTGCGCACGACCCCCGGCATCGGGCGCAGATGCACCTCGCCAGTTTCGCCATCCACCACGATCGTGTCGCCGGACCGGGCTGCGTCGCTGATGCCGGCGCCGGCGCTCACGAGGGCCAGGCCCATCGAGCGCGCGACGATTGCGACATGCGAGGTCGAGGCGGCGTCCTCCAGCACCAACCCGATTAGCTTGTCGCGACCGTAATCGAGGAGCTCCGCGGGCCCCATAGCGCGGGCGATCAGTACAGAATCTGCAGGCAGATCGGCCGCCGCATTCAGATCTCCATCGCCTGCAAGGTGGCGCAACAATCTGCGAGCAAGGTCGTCCAAATCGTGCGCGCGCTCGCGCAGAACTGGATCGCCGAGGCGCTGCACGCGCAACCGCAATTCGTCCTGAACCCGTTCAACGCCGGCTTCCGCGGTAAGCCCGGTGCGCACGGCGTCGCGCATGCGCTGACGCCAGCCTTGATCATAGGCGAACAGGCGGTAGGCCTCGATGATCTCGCGACCCTCGCCGGTAAGATCGAGCTCGCCGGAATCCAGCATAAGGTCCACCGATTGGCGCAGCTTGGCGATCGCGTCCTCGAGGCGCTTGAGTTCTTCCTGCGGATTGTCGGCGATCATGCGCTCGACCTTCACCCGCGGTTCGTGAAGCACCACGCGCCCGACGGCGACGCCCTCGGAGAGGCCTTCGCCCTTGTAGGTCAACGGCCGGTCGGCGCGCAGTTCCGGTTCGTCCAGTTCCGCGAGGTTGAACAGGCCGCCCTGCGCCACTACCTCCGCGAGGACCATCGCTACGGTCTGCAGCGCCTCAACCTCCTCTTCCGAATAGAGTACAGCGGCGCGGTTCTGCACCGTGAGCACGCCGAACACCTGGCCGCCGCGCACGATCGGCACGCCGAGAAAGGATTTGTAGGGGTCTTCGCCCGTTTCCGGCCGATAGGAGAAGTGCGGATCCGCCGGCGCGTCGCTCAGGTTCACCGGCTCGGCGGTGAGCGCAACAAGTCCGACAAGACCCTCGCCTTCCTTTAGCCGCGTGTTGTGCACCGCCGCGCGATTCAGCCCTTCAGTCGCAAAGAGCTCGAGCGACTTGCCCGCCCTCCGCAGATAGATGGAGCAGACTTCCGCCACCATGTTGGTGGCGATCACCGTTACAAGCTTGTCGAGTCGAGTTTGCGCGCTGGCCTTTTCGGCCATGATCTCGCGCAGCTTGCGCAGCAGAATGCGCGGTCCGCCGGCCGCCAGAGGAGGCATCAGCGCCGCCCTCCCCTCATGCCGCGTCCAGCTCGTAGGCCGAATGCAGCGCGCGAACGGCAAGCTCCACATATTCCTCGGCGATCAGGACGCTCACCTTGATTTCCGATGTCGAGATCACCTGGATGTTAATTCCCTTCTCCGATAGCGTGCGGAACATCGTCTGCGCCACGCCCGGATGGGCGCGCATGCCGATGCCGACAATCGAAACCTTCGCGACATTGGTATCGGATGTCACGTCGCGATAGCCGATCGCCGGGGCCGCAGCCTCGCAAGCCGCCAGGGCCGCGCCCAACTCGCTGCGCGCCACTGTGAACGTCAGGTCCGTCTTGCGTCCGTCTTCCGACACGTTCTGCACGATCATGTCGACGTTGACGCCGGAATCTGCAAGCGGACCGAAGATTGCGGCTGCTATGCCGGGACGATCCGGAATCCTGTGCAGCGTGATCTTCGCCTCGTCGCGAGAATAGGCGATGCCGGTAACTGGTTTCTTTTCCACAATGTCTTCCTCGTCGCAGACTAGCGTGCCTCCGCTTTCCGGGTCGAAGGTCGAAAGCACTCGAACGGGCACGCGATGAAGCATGGCGATCTCGACGGAACGGGTCTGCAGAACCTTGGCGCCGAGCGAGGCCATCTCGAGCATTTCTTCATAGGCGATTTTTTCAAGCCGATGGGCCTTGGCGACGATCCGGGGGTCGGACGTGTAGACACCGTCGACATCGGTGTAGATGTCGCAGCGGTCAGCCTTGAGCGCCGCGGCCACCGCGACGGCGCTGGTGTCGCCCCCTCCCCGACCGATCGTCGTAATCCGGTTGTCAGGGGCGATCCCTTGAAATCCCGCGATGACCGCGACCTGGCCCTCGGCCAGCCGCTCGTCCAGCCGCGCGGCATCGATGCTCTCGATTCGCGCGGAGCTGTGCATGGCGGTCGTCCGCACCGGAATCTGCCAACCCATCCACGAACGGGCGGAGACGCCGATGGTCTGCAGCGCGATCGCCGTCAACCCCGCGGTGACCTGCTCGCCCGAGGCGACCACCACATCATATTCCCGCGCGTCATGGAGTGGCGCGAGTTCGCGGGTCCAGGCGACCAGTTTGTTGGTCTCTCCGGCCATAGCGGACACGGTAACGGCGACCTTGTTTCCATGATCGACCTCCCGCTTGACCAGACCGGCGACGTGACGAATGCGGTCGAGATTGGCCACTGACGTGCCGCCAAATTTCATAACGATTTTGGCCATTCGTTGCGCATCCTATCTGATGGGGCCATACATAGACGGCGCATAGCCGCCGCTCAACGCCGAAGCAGACTCATGGCCGGAAGCTCATCCATCGACGAAGCGGAAGTCGCCAAATTTGCGGCTCTGGCGGACGTATGGTGGGACCCGAAAGGCGCCTTTGCGCCGCTTCACAAGTTCAATCCGGTACGGCTCGAGTTTGTCCGGCAGGTCTCCTACCGACATTTCGGACGCGATCCGACGGCCCTGGTTCCGTTTGAAGGTCTGCGTCTGCTCGACATCGGTTGCGGCGGCGGCCTTCTGTCAGAGCCGATGGCGCGGCTTGGATTCAGCGTGGTCGGGGCCGATGCGTCCGGGCGCAATATCCGGACGGCTTCGGCGCATGCAGCGGCGGTCCGGCTGGAGATCGACTATCGCGAAGCGACCGCAGAGGCGCTTTGCGCCGCGGGCGAGCTGTTCGACGTCGTTCTGAATATGGAAGTCGTCGAACACGTGGCCGATGCAACAGGTTACCTTTCGGCCTGCGCCGAACTGGTGAGACCTGGCGGTCTGATGTTCGTGGCCACGCTGAATAAGACACTGAAATCCCTCGCACTCGCGAAAATTGGGGCCGAATACGTACTGGGATGGTTGCCGCGGGGAACGCACGACTGGAGCCGGTTCGTCACCCCGAAACAACTTCAAGAAATGCTTGAAACTGCGGGTCTTAAGTTACTGAAATTACAGGGTGTAGTGTTTGACCCGCTTGCCTGGACATGGCGGCTCTCATCGGATGTGGCGGTCAACTACATGATGGTGGCGCGGAGGTCCGGCGCCGCCAGTCCCGCTCCAGGCCCAGCCTAATTCATTGTCTCGTCGACATCGGGCGGCAGAGGCGCCACCTCCACGCCCTCTTCAACGAGCTCCACAGCATCCTTCACTGTCGCCTCGCCATAGATTTGGCGATCCTCGGCCTCCCCATAGTGGATCTTCCGAGCCTCTTCGGCAAAACGCGGCCCTACATACTCGGCATTCTCGCGAACGTATTTGCGCAGGCCCGACATGAACTGCCGCATCTTTCGCAGATTGTCCGGCGCCGTGAGGTCGGTCTTCCTGGCGCCGGCGATGGCCGGAGCCATGACCGCCTTTTCTACCTTTCTGCCGCCGCAAATCGGGCAGATCACCTTGCCCGACGCAGCCTGAGCGTCGAACGCATGGCTGTCCTTGAACCAGCCCTCGAACTCATGGCTGTCGCAACAGCGAAGACGGTAAACGATCAATGACGCCTCACACAGCCCATATGGCGCAACAAGGTTGTAGAATTGGGGTTCCGCAACCTATTGCCGCAGCATGAGTTTCGAAATCGCCCACGCATCAGCCCACTTGAAATTCCCGGTCGTGGTTGAGGCTCGGAATTCGGGCGCGCGCCCGCGCGGCGTCGGATGGATCGATATCGGCGACAATGACGCAGGGATCGGCCCCGGCTTCGGCCAGGACTTCGCCCCAGGGCCCGACAATCAGGGAATGCCCGAACGTCTTGCGTCCATTGGCGTGCGTTCCGCCCTGCGCCGGTGCGAGCACAAAGCATCCGTTCTCGATCGCGCGAGCGCGCACGAGCACGCTCCAATGCGCCCGGCCGGTCGTCTGCGTGAAAGCCGAGGGGACCGTCAGCAAGAAGGCTCCCGCCTTGGCCAGTCCGCGATAGAGCGCCGGAAAGCGCAGGTCGTAACAAATCGAGAGGCCTATTCGTCCCCAAGGGGTCTCCCCCACCTTCGCCAATCGCCCGGCCTCGACCGTTTTCGATTCCCGATAACTTTCTCCCGATCCCGGATCGGTATCGAACAAATGGATCTTGTCGTAACGTGCCGCGATTTCGCCGCCGGGATCGATCAGGAACGAGCGATTGGCCGTTTTCGTATCGTTCAGCTTGATCGCCAACGAACCAATCAGAAGCCACACACCCAGCTCTTTTGCGAGCGTCGCGAAGGCCGGAAGCGCCGGATCGCGGTCTTCCCGGAAGCTGCGATCGAGCTTGGCGCCGCCATCTGGGGCCATGAGCGTGGTGTTTTCGGGCGTCGCGATGAATTCGGCGCCTTTTGCTCTCGCTTCGCGGACAAGCTGGCTTGCGTCGCGAATGTTTTGCGCGACATCGTCCGATGAGCGCATCTGAACACAGGCGACCTTCATTGCCCTCATCCGGCCTTGAGCAGCGAATCGAGCTCTCCAGCACGGTCGAGCTCGTAGAGTTCGTCACATCCGCCGACGTGCACATTGCCGATGAAGATTTGAGGAACCGTACGTCGGCCGTGACTGTTGGCCTCCATTTCGGAACGTGCCTGCCCGTCCATGAAGACGTCAATCTCCTCGAAATCGGCGCCCTTTTTCTTCAGCAGCGACTTGGCGCGCACGCAGTAGGGACAGATGGGAGTAGTATAAATCCGAACCTTCGACATGCGCCAAACTCGCCGTGGCGGGAATCGCCACGATCTTTCTAACCATACAACTATATATGCGCGGTTACGGGCCGAACAACGCGCGCCAGCGCCAGGGCGTGCACCTTTGAAGCGCCGGCGCGCTTGAGCGCCAGGGCGCAGGCGTCGACCGTAGCGCCAGTCGTCAAAACGTCGTCGATGAGAAGGATCGCCCGTCCCTCGATTGCGCCGCGGTGATGCCCGGGAACCTCAAAAGCGCCCCGCATATTGCGCCGGCGGGCCTTCGCGGATGGCATGGCGCCCTGGCTGGGCGTAGGGCGCGTTCTCTGTAACGCCATGGCGTCGAACGGTCGATTGCTGATCTTTGCCAGTCCCCGGGCCAGCTCCGCCGCCTGATTGTACCTTCTTCGCCATAGCCTTGTGGCGTGCAGCGGCACCGGAACGATTAAGTCGCATTCATCGACAAGGCCTCGCCCGGCGCGCGCCAGCCAGCCGGCAAAACCGGGGGCAAGGTCAAGGCGGTCGGCGTGCTTAAACGCCAGGATCGGGGCCCTGCTTTTCTCGTCGTAGCGCATGACCGCGCGCGCGCGATCGAAGGCGGGCGGTTCAGCGAGACAGGCCGCGCAGTCGGTTTCGCCCCCGGGGTCGATCTCGAACGGCAGACCGCAACGTCGGCAGGCAGCGCCGTCCAGGAATGCGATGTCTGCCCAGCATGCGGCGCAGAAAAGCCCCGGCGCGGCGACCTGCGTGCGGCAGCCAATGCACAAAGGAGGATACAGAAGGTCGAGGGCGGCGCGCCCCCACCTTTGCCAAGCGCCATGCGCCGTCGCTTCCATATAGTTATTATAACAGAATGGCGAATGGTCCTCCTCGCATTTTCGATCGCAAGGCGCTCTCTTTGCACAAGGCCCGCGCGAGCCGGATGGACGGCGACAGGTTCCTTGCCACGGAGGCCGCGGAGGCGCTCAAAGCTCGCATGATGGCGGTCAATCGCCGCTTCCGAGCCGGTCTACTGGTTGACACCCAGGACCCTGAAGCGCGCGTATTTGAGGAGGCCGCGGAATGCTGGCGGCGTCTGACTCTGGACGATCGGGAAAAGCTGGCGCTCGATGCTGAACGATACGATATCGCGGTCAGTGTGCTTGCCTTGCACGCCGTCAATGATCTGCCGGGGTTGTTGCGCCAAATCCGCGGCGCGCTCAATCCCGATGGGTTATTCCTCGCCGCAATGCTTGGCGGCGACACATTGATCGAATTGCGTCATTCGTTGGCCGTGGCCGAAGAAAACATCTTGGGAGGGGTCAGCCCCCGAGTCGCGCCATTCGCTGACATCCGCGCGCTTGGGGGCTTGCTGCAACGTGCCGGATTCGCCCTTCCGGTCGCCGATGTCGAGCGGTCGACGGCGCTCTACCGCGACGTCGCATCTCTCGTTCGCGATCTGCGCGTGCATGCGCAGACCAACGCGCTCGTGGCCCGAAGCAGAAAACCCCTGCCGCGCGCCGTGCTCGCCGCGGCCTTGGCCCACTACCAAGCGTATTACACCGAGCCCGATGGCCGAGTGCGCGCGACGTTCGAAATTGTCTATCTGACAGGCTGGGCGCCGCATGATAGCCAGCAAAAGCCACTCGCGCCGGGTAGCGGGCGGATGCCCCTATCCGCGGCCCTGAAGA
Source organism: Rhizomicrobium sp. (assembly GCA_035549135.1). GTDB lineage: Bacteria > Pseudomonadota > Alphaproteobacteria > Micropepsales > Micropepsaceae > Rhizomicrobium. The sequence continues at coordinate 50,599 of DASZRM010000043.1, forward strand.
CGGCCCTCAGATCCCCGGGTGACGGCGAGCCCGACTAGAATTTAACGCTTTCGAAAAATGCCTTTAGCGAATTGCCGAGCGTCTCCGCGCCCGCCACGATCGCGATGGAAATAAGGCTCGCAATGACGGCATATTCTATCGCCGTGGTGCCCCTTTGATCCGCGAAGAAATCTTTCAGAGCAAATCGCGCAACATTGGTATAAGCGGCAAGTCCGCCGGCGGCATCGGATATCGACTCATGTCCTTTGGCCGCACCCATTTGAGGGCCGCATGTTCCAACGGCTGCGGCGCGCCTTCCCATCTGCGGCACATATATAGCGCCATCAGCAGATGGAACTCGGGATAGGCGTGCGACGCGAAAGTGAATGGCGCCAGGCACGCGTCTTTGACCAATATTCCGAGCTCCTCGCGCAACTCGCGAATCAGAGACTGCTCCGGCGTCTCGCCGGACTCTATTTTGCCGCCAGGAAATTCCCATAGCCCACCCATCGACTTTCCCGGCGGCCTCTGCGCAAGCAGGACGCGGCCGTCCGGATCTATCAGCGCACACGCAACGACGAAGACTACGCGCTGCATCATAAACGCGTCTCCATATTTGCCGGGCTAGCCCTAAAGCAGCGTTAATGAATTAGGACCGATATGATCCATTGATGTCGATGTAACCGTGCGTGAGGTCGCAAGTCCACACGCGCGCCCGACCGCTTCCCAAGCCGATGTCGACGGAAATTTCAACCCTACGGCCGGACACCGCCCGGGTCGCGCGCCTCTCATCATACTTGCGAGCGCGAGCGCCATTTTCGGCGACGAGATGGCTTCCGAATCGAATCTTGAGCCGATCGCGGTCGGCCGCCTCGCCGCTCTTGCCAACAGCCATGACCACGCGCCCCCAATTGGCGTCACCGCCTGCAATGGCGGTTTTCACCAGCGGGGAATTGGCAATGGAAAACGCGATCCGCTTGGCGGCCGCATCTGACTGCGCCCCCACGACGTCGACACAGATTAACTTTTGCGCGCCTTCCCCATCGGCTACAACCTGCAACGCAAGGTCAAGAAGCAAGCCGTCGAGCTTGCTGCGGAAATCGGCGAGTCTTGGATCTTTGGCGCGCTTGACCGGCGCATGTTTGCTGCGGCCAGTTGCAAACATCAGCAGCGTGTCACTGGTCGAGGTGTCGCTATCGACCGTAATGGCGTTGAAAGACGATCGCACGCCGTCCCCGAGAATTGGCCGGAGAGCGCGAGACGAAATAGACGCATCGGTGAATACGAAAGCCAACATAGTGGCCATGTCGGGCGCTATCATGCCTGAGCCCTTGGCAAGGCCGTTGATGGTCACCTTGACGCCGTCGATGTGCGCTGAAGCCGTCGCAAGTTTCGGAAATGTGTCCGTCGTCATCATTGCTTCGGCAGCTTGACGCCATGCGTCCGGCCGCAGCCGATTGGAAAGGTCGGAGAGCTCTGCGGCGATTTTGTCGGCCGGAAAGGGCTCACCGATCACTCCCGTCGAAGCAAGAAACACGTCGTTCTGCTTGCATCCGACGATAGCGGCTGCGGCCTTTGCAGTTTTCCGCGCGCCCTCGACGCCTGACCGTCCGGTAAATGCGTTTGCGTTGCCGCTGTTGACGACGAGCGCCCGCGCGGATCCCCTCCCTACGTTTGCTTTGCACCATTCAACCGGCGCAGAGGCGGTCTTAGATCGGGTGAACACGCCCGCGACTTGGGTTCCGGGGGCCAATTCGGCGAAGAAGACGTCCGTCCTGTTCCGGTAGCGGACGCTGGCGGCCCCTGCGGCAAGGCGTACGCCCGCAAGCGGCGGAAGTTGCGCAATCTTTTCCGGCGCAAGGGGGGAAACCGCCCTGGACGCCCCGGCCCGCAGGCCCGCCCTCTTCGCCATACCGGCCTCGGATTGAACCGCGCGCGATTTGGCCGGAATCGGCTGAATTGACAAGGGGGTGAGCGGTTCTTATCTCTCCGCCGCGGCCGCCACGCCGGACTGCCCGCCGGCCGGTCGTTCCAGGCCCATTCGAGGTTCTCATGCTGGGTTTCAGCGCCATCGCTCAACGATTCTTCGGCTCGTCCAACGAGCGGAAGATCCGACCCATGATGAACCGCGTGGCGGAGATCAACGCTCTCGAGCCGCAATTCGTCTCCAAGAGCGACGATGAGCTCCGGGCGATGACGGACCGCTTCAAGGAGCGTCTCGTCAACGGCGAGACTCTGGAAGATCTGCTGCCCGAAGCCTTCGCGACCGTTCGCGAAGCCGCTAAGCGCACGCTCGGACAGCGCCACTTCGACGTCCAGCTCGTCGGCGGCATGGTGCTCCATGAAGGCAACATCGCCGAGATGAAGACCGGCGAAGGAAAAACCCTAGTCGCGACGCTGCCCGTCTATCTCAATGCGCTTGCCGGCGAAGGCGTGCATGTAGTGACGGTCAACGACTATCTGGCGCGTCGCGACGCGGAATGGATGGGCCAGATCTACAAGTTTCTCGGTTTGTCGGTGGGATGCATCGTCCACGGGCTGACCGACGAGCAACGGCGCGAGGCTTACGCCGCCGACGTGACCTACGGCACCAATAACGAATTCGGCTTCGACTATCTGCGCGACAACATGAAATATTCCATCGCTACGATGGTCCAGCGCGGACACTCTTATGCGATCGTCGACGAGGTCGATTCGATCCTAATCGACGAAGCCCGCACGCCGCTCATTATTTCGGGACCGACCGAGGACCGCACTGAACTCTATCGCAAAGTCGACGCGCTCATACCGCGGCTGACGCCTCCATCCAAATCCGCAAAATCCGCCGAAGGAAAAGACGACCCCGCCGCCAAGGGCGACTACGAAGTCGACGAAAAGCAGCGCCAGGTCACGCTCACCGAGGCGGGCAACGAGCATATGGTCCAGCTTCTGCGCGAAGCTGGGCTCTTGGAGACGGGAGATCTCTACGACATTGAAAACATTTCCATCGTCCATCACGTCAACCAGGCGCTCAAGGCGCACACCTTGTTCCAGAAAGACAAGGACTACATCGTCAAGAATGAGAAAGTCGTGATTATCGACGAGTTCACTGGCCGCATGATGGAGGGCCGGCGCTATTCCGATGGATTGCATCAGGCGCTCGAAGCGAAGGAAAATGTGGCGGTTGAGCCGGAGAATGTCACGCTCGCGTCCATCACGTTTCAGAACTACTTCCGCCTCTATGAAAAGCTCGCCGGAATGACCGGCACGGCCATGACCGAGGCGGCCGAATTCATGGACATCTATTCGCTCGACGTGATCGAAGTGCCGACCAATCTGCCGGTGCGTCGCGCCGATCACGACGATGAGGTTTACCGCACGACCGACGAAAAGAACGAGGCGATCATCGCCTTGATCGAAGATTGCAGGAAGCGCGGTCAGCCGGTGCTTGTGGGCACGACTTCGATCGAGAAGTCGGAACACCTGTCGGACCTGCTCAAGAAGCGCAAGATCCCGCACAATGTGCTCAATGCGCGCTACCATGAACAGGAAGCTATGATCGTGGCGCAAGCGGGCGTCTCCGGCGCGGTGACGATCGCAACCAACATGGCCGGCCGCGGCACGGACATTCAGCTCGGCGGCAATCCCGACATGCGCATTCGCGAAGAACTCGGCGGTGAGCTCGACGAGGCCGAGCGCCAACGACGGATCGCCCAGATCCGCGAGGAAGTGGCGGCCGACAAGGAAAGGGCCATCGCCGCCGGCGGGCTTTACGTGATCGGCACCGAAAGGCACGAAAGCCGTCGCATCGACAATCAGCTCCGCGGCCGCTCCGGACGCCAGGGAGACCCGGGCGCGTCCAAGTTCTTCCTCAGCTTGCAGGACGATCTGATGCGCATCTTCGGCTCGGAGCGCATGGACGCGGTGCTGACGCGCCTCGGCTTGGAGCAAGGCGAAGCCATCACGCATCCTTGGGTGAACAAGGCGCTCGAAAAAGCGCAACAGAAAGTCGAGGCGCGCAATTTCGAGCAGCGCAAGCACATCCTGAAGTTCGACAACGTCCTCAACGATCAGCGCAAGGTCATCTTCGAGCAGCGCAAGGAGATCATGTCAGCCGACGACGTGAGCGACCAGATCGCGCAGATGCGCGAGGAAGTCGTCGAGGAGCTTGTGGCGCGGCACATTCCCGAAAAGGCCTACGCCGAGCAATGGGACGCGGCCGGACTCGCCCAGGAGATCTCCAAGACATTCGCGCTCGATCTGCCCATCGTCGACTGGACGAAGGAGGAAGGCATCGCCGACGAGGAGGTTCGCGAGCGCATCCTCAAGGCGGTGGAGACGCGCGCGGCCGAACGGGCGGCCAACTTTGGCCCCGACATCACCCGCTATGCGGAGAAGGCGATCCTGCTGCAGACGCTGGACCACGACTGGCGCGAGCACATCATCAACCTGGATCACCTGCGCCAGTATGTCGGTCTGCGCGGCTACGGCCAGCGCGATCCCCTCAACGAATATAAGAGCGAAGCATTCGCGCTGTTCGAGGCGCTGCTGAGCAAGCTGCGCTTCGACGTCGTGACCCAGCTGATGCACATTTCGATCAGCGTGGAGCAGCCGCCCGCGCTTTCGGAGCCGGAAGAGCGCAGGCTGCAGGCCTCGCACATCAATCCACTGACCGGCGAGGACGAGATGGCGCCCGCGGCGCCGGCTGCGCGGGGCGGACGCGGCTATGACGGCCCGGTTGATCCCAACAATCCGCAGACCTGGGGCAAGGTGCAGCGCAATGCGCCCTGCCCGTGCGGTTCGGGCCGGAAATTCAAGCATTGCCACGGCGCCTTGGTGTGACCGCCGCCCGTTGCGGATTCTTGCGGTTTCGATAGTCTTGTTGCGCGGCAGGGGCCGCGGGCGGCGGGTCCGCCCAATGGGGCAATAGTCGGAGAGGTTTGAAAATGAGCATTTCGCGTACGCTGCGCGGCGCGGCGGTCGTCTGTCTTGCTGCGGCGGTCGTGACGCCATCCTTCGCCGAGTCGATCCGCGAGAAGACCGAGCGCAAGGAAGCCGAAATCCCCACCTGCGGGCGCAATCTCGGAACGATCGCGATCCGCGAGCCCGAGCACAACTGGTGGACCGACCTCAACCTCGCCTCGCCCGAAGTTCTGCTGAAGGTGTTCGTGCGCAAATCGGGATGCTTCACGCTCGTCGATCGCGGCAAGGGCTTCGAGATGGCGCAGCAGGAGCGCGCGCTGGCCTCCGGCGGATCGCTCCAGCAGGGCTCGAACGTCGGCGCCGGCCAGGTCAAGGCCGCCGATTACATTCTGGTGCCCGACATCGCCTCGAAGAACGCCGACGCCGGCGGCATGAACATCGGCGGGCTGCTCGGCGGATTCGTCGGACACGGCGCGGGCGCGATCCTCGGTAATCTCAATCTGCACAGCTCGACGGCGGATGTCGTGCTCTCGATCGTCAATGTGCGCACCAGCGAGGACGGCCCGATCGCGCAGGGCCACGGCTCGAAGACCGATCTCGGCTTCGGCGTGGGCGGTGGATGGGGAAGCTGGGCGGGCTTCGGCGGCGCGGGCGTGACGAGCTACACCAGCACCGACATCGGCCAGGTCGTCACCCTCGCCTATATCGACGCCTACACCAAGCTGGTGAACGAGATGGGCGGAATGCCCGGCGCCGGCGGCGCCTCCGCGGAGGCCCCGGCCCAGGCGGTCACCATGACGCGGCCGGGCCGCATGTATTCGACTTCCTCGCCGAACAGCAAGCTGGTGCGTTCGCTCAGCGTCGGCATGATGCTCTATCCCACCGGCAACAAGGACGGCGCGATGTGGGAGGTGAAGGACGAACTCGGAAATCAGGGCTGGGTGTCCTCGCTTTCCTTCGAACTGTCGAAATAGACCGAAAGAGCGTTTTCGCCGCCTGCGAAAGGGGACCCTTGCGGTCCCCTTTTTCGCGCCGCTCAGGCGAGATTGCGGCCGATCGCCAGATATTTCTCGCGCCGCAGCCGCCTGAGCTCGTCCGGCGCCACTGAGCCGAGCTCGGCCAGCGCCCTGGCGATCTGCTCGCCGACATTCAAGATCGCCTCCTGCGGGTTTCGATGCGCTCCGCCCACCGGCTCGGGGATGACGCCGTCGATCACCTTGAGGTCGAACAGATCCTGCGCGGTGAGCTTCAGCGAGGCCGCCGCCTCCTGCGCGCGCTCGGCGTTGCGCCACAGGATCGAGGCGCAGCCTTCCGGCGAAATCACCGAATAGATCGAATGCTCGAGCATGTAGACGCGGTTCGCCGTGGCGATGGCGAGCGCGCCGCCCGACATGCCGTCGCCGATGATGGTGCAGATGAACGGCACGCGCAGCTCGAGTCCGGCCTGGGTCGAGCGCGCGATGGCTTCGGATTGTCCGCGCTCCTCCGCGGCGACGCCGGGATAGGCGCCGGAGGTGTCGACGAGCGAAATCACCGGAAGGGCGAAGCGGTCCGCCATGTCGAACAGACGCTGGGCCTTGCGATAGCCCTCGGGCATGGCCATGCCGAAATTGTGCTTGAGGCGCGACTTGGTGTCGTTGCCCTTCTCGTGGCCGATGACGGCGACGGCGCGGCCGCGAAAGCGCCCGAGCCCGGCGATCACCGCCTGGTCCTCGCCATAGAGCCTGTCGCCGGCGAGCGGCGAGAACTCGTCGATCAGATGATTGACGTAATCGGAAAAGTGCGGCCGGTTCTGGTGGCGCGCCACCAGCGCCTTCTGCCAGGGGGTGAGCTTCAGATAGGTGTCGCGCAGAAGCTGCTCGGCCTTGGCCTCGAGGCGGGCGACGTCCGCGCCGATGTCCATGTTGGGATCGTCGGCGGCGAGCTGGCGCAGCTCGACGATCTTTCCTTCCAGTTCGGCAATGGGTTTTTCGAAATCCAGATAGGCGTGCATCACGATCCGCGCGGAGGGGCCGGCTCAGGCCCGGAAAGGGCCGGGAAAGTGGCCAAGCCATCCCGGTCCGTCAACAAAGATAGCGCCCATCCGTTGCCCACTGCTTACAACCCTTTCTTTGGACTTCAAGATTCGCCCCAGAGCAAGATAATTGTTGAGCGCCCGGGCGCCCTCCTTCAGACAGCCGAAAGGCGGACCTCTCGCGCGCGGCGGCCTTCTTTTTTTTCGGCCGAGAGCCTGCGTGGGATGCATCCGCTTGTGGCTTCGGAGCTACGGCAGGCCGGCCGCAATCGTTTCGAGGCGAAAGAGCGCGGCGCCTTGGCTCGTCCCTCGGACTTCGCCCGGTCTGCGGCGGCGTTCGGCGGAGCTTCTTCCGCCCGAGACGACGTACTCCTCGACCGGACCGGGGCGCGCACGAGAGAAGCGCCCTTGTCCTGTATGTCTCCCGTGCGGATCAGTTCGCGGCCCGGAACGGCCTTGGCAGCATGCGCCGCATGACGGCTTCTCCAAAAACCCGGGCGAGAGGTGGGAAGCCGTCAGGAGGGCTTCAAGTCCTGCCTATAGGATTTAATGCCAGAGACAGGTTCCGGCAATCTATGGTGGCGCGCCCCGCCCGTTCGCGCCACGCGACGACGCTTCTGACGTGGCGCGACGCCCGCGCCTGTCTCGCGGGCGCGACCGCAAACACCCTATAAGCGATAGCAAAATGACCGGCCGGGGTAGTGTCTCAGTTTGAAATTTAGTCTCCAGGACCGCCTTCCATACAAAGCTCGTAATCGACGGAATGTCGGCAGCTTATGCGCTCAACGGCCTGATAGCTCGGTGCGAGCATTAAGTCGAGTATTGCAAGCGATAATAGGCCGATGATCCAAGCCAGCCACTGCTTTTGCGTCCAATTGAACACATAGACACCGACAGCGATTGCAGCAGCAAAGGGAACAATTGCAATCGCCAGAAGCGCTATTTGCGCCCCGAAAATGCCCAGCCACTCAATTGCTTGGTGCATCAATCTCAGCCAGTGATTTCTTGTACGGACCGCGTTTCTTCGGCGGGTTCGCCTCGTCGATCAGACGCACAATATCAGCCGTGTCCATCAGCATGTTTGTCACGCCTGCCGCTATTGCGGGAGAGACGCGAAGGCTCTTGTGGATGCGGCAGAAATTGTACCACACGAAATTGAGCGCCAGCGCTGCGCAGTGGTTATCCACTTTTTTTTGAAACGGCGTTCGTAAGCCGGGTAAAGCGGCGAATGGACATGCACATCGTGAGGTTCTGACGTTCAACGTGAGAAGTTGAAGTATGGATCAGGTTCGCAGGCAGTCCAAACGAAAACGGCCCGGCTTTCGCCGGGCCGTTTCGCTGTTTCGATCCGTGTACGGATCAGCGCTTGGAGAACTGGAAGCTGCGGCGCGCCTTGGGCTTGCCGTATTTCTTGCGCTCGACCGAGCGCGGATCGCGCGTCAGGAACCCGCCCGGCTTGAGCGCGGCGCGAAGCCCCGGCTCATAGGCGACCAGCGCGCGGCTGATGCCGTGGCGCACCGCGCCCGCCTGCCCCGAAAGTCCGCCGCCCTTCACGCTCACCACGACGTCGAACTGGCCGTCGCGATTGGCCGCGATCAGCGGCTGGCGCAGGATCATGCGCAGCACCGGCCGCGCGAAATAGACCTTCTCGTCCTTGTCGTTGACCGTGATGCGGCCGAGGCCGGGCTTCAGCCACACGCGCGCGATGGCGTTCTTGCGCTTGCCCGTGGCGTAGGCGCGGCCCCTGGAATCGCGCTTGCTCTGACCCTGCTCGGCGGCTTGGCCGGCCGGCGTCTGCGGCTTGGCCTTGATCAGCGTGGATTTGAGATCGGTGAAGCTCTTGACGTCTTCCGCCATGGTCAGGCCGCCTTCGTCTTGCGATAATTGTGGTTCTTCGGGTTCATCGCGCCGATATCCAGCGCCTCGGGCTGCTGCGCCTCGTGCGGGTGCTCCGCGCCCGGATAGACGCGCAGGTTCGACAGCTGCCGCCGGCCCAGCGGCCCGCGCGGCAGCATGCGCTCCACCGCCTTCTCGACGATGCGCTCGGGATGCTTGCTCCGAAGGATCTGGTCGGCGGTGCGGTCCTTGATGCCGCCGATATAGCCGGTGTGGTGGTGGTAGACCTTCTTCTTCACCTTGTCGCCCGTGAGCAGCGCCTTGGCGGCGTTGATCACGATGACGTTGTCGCCGCAATCCATGTGCGGGGTGAAGGTCGGCTTGTGCTTGCCGCGCAAGCGCAGCGCAATGAGCGAGGCGAGGCGCCCGACGACGAGGCCGTCGGCGTCGATCACCACCCATTTCTTCTCGATCTCGGACGGTTTGGCCGAGTAGGTTTTCATGCGGCGTCTCCATGGCCCCCGCGGCGGAGCCTGCGCCAAGCGCGAACTGGCCGCCGGAAGGCGGGCCATGTACCCGTCGAGCGGCCCCGCGTCAAGAAGAGAACCGGAAAAACCAGCACAATCGGCCATTATCGTTTAACGGTATCATACTACCACATCATGCGCGGCCCGCCGCCACGCGCGCGGCGGGGAACCCCATTCTGAGCCGGTTGCGCCTCCGCGCGGGCGCCTGCGCCCAGCATCCGAGGGCCTTTTTCATCCTCATCCGGCAAGCGGCGAATACTCCCCCGGCGCCGCGGGCCTGCGATCGCCGCAACCAGCCGTATCCGGCGCGGCGATATCGTGACATAGTTCAATTACGGCTGCGTACATTCGACCGGGAGTCGCTTGGGGAGAAGCGCAATGGGCGGCCTGATCGCACTGCTGTACGGCATCGTCTGTTACATTGTTTTCTTCGCGTCGTTTCTGTACGCGATCGCATTCGTCGAGAACCTTCCCGTACCGAAAACCATCGACAGCGGCGCCGCGGGCGCATTGTGGCCGAGCGTCATTGTCGATCTCGTCGTTCTGTCGGTATTTGCGATTCAGCACAGCGTCATGGCCAGGCAGGGATTCAAGGCCGTGTGGACGCGCATCGTGCCCGCATCTGTCGAGAGGAGCACCTATGTTTTGTTTTCGAGCCTTGCGCTGATCCTCATCATCTGGGCCTGGCAGCCGCTGCCACAGCCGGTCTGGACGGTGCGCAATGCCTTGGCGGCGGAACTTCTCACCGCACTCTCATGGATCGGATGGGGCCTGGTGCTAGTCAGCACATTCCTGATCAACCACTTCGATCTGTTCGGCCTCAGGCAGGTATACGCGCGGTTCCGCGGCGTGGCCGTTCCCAAGAGCGAATTCCGCGTGCCGCTGATCTACCGCTTCGTGCGTCATCCGATATATCTGGGGTTCATCGTCGCCTTCTGGGCGGCGCCCGCGATGACGCTCGGTCATCTTCTGTTTGCGGTGGCGACCACCGGTTACATCTTTGTCGGCATCTTTTTTGAGGAACGCGACCTGATTTCCCATTTTGGGGAATCCTACCTCGCTTACCGCAAGCGCGTCTGGATGATCCTTCCCTTGCCGCCTTCGCGCAGCTAGGCGGTGGCGCCCCAAGGCGGGACGCCCTATATAAGCGCGCCATGAACGCGCCCGCCTCCGAACCGCTTGTTCTCGCCGCGCGCGACGGTTTCGCGCTCAAGCTCACCCTCAACCGGGCGGCCGCGCGCAACGCGCTGAGCGAAGGCCTGATGGCCGCGCTCCAGGCGGCGCTCGATGCGGCGGCGAAGGACGACAGCCGCGTCATCGTGCTCGCCGCGGACGGCCCCGCCTTCTGCTCCGGCCATGACTTGAAGGAGATGACGGCGCATCGCGCGGCGGCCGATGGCGGAAAGGCGGCGTTCGCGGCGGTCTTCGCGCAATGTTCGAGGCTGATGCAGACCATCGTGCGCCATCCCAAGCCCATCATTGCGCAGGTTCAGGGAATCGCGACGGCCGCCGGTTGCCAGCTCGTCGCGAGCTGCGATCTCGCTGTCGCCTCCGCCAAGGCGCGGTTTGCGACGCCGGGCGTGAACATCGGCCTGTTCTGTTCGACGCCGATGGTCGCCCTCTCCCGCAATGTCTCGCGCAAGCATGCGATGGAGATGCTCTTGACCGGCGAGACGATCTCGGCCGAAGAGGCTCTGCGCATCGGCCTCGTCAACCGCGTGGTCGCGCACGAGGCGCTCGAAGCCGAGACCGTGGCGCTCGCGCGCAAGATCGCCTCCAAGCCGCGCGCCACCGTGAAGATCGGCAAGGAAGCCTTCTACCGCCAGCTCGAAATGCCGCTGAGCGACGCCTACGACTACGCCTCGCGCGTGATGACCGAGAACATGCTCCACGCCGAGGCCAGGGAAGGCATTTGCGCCTTCGTCGAAAAACGCAATCCGAAGTGGCCGGAATGAATACTTATCTGTCATTCCCGGCCGAGCGATGGTCCGTAGCGTCAGCGTACGGACGCACCGCGAGGGGAAGGGAACCCAACTTCGCGCAGCTATGCCTGCCTAACAAAGTTGGGTCCCCTTCCCTCGCATCGCGCCACGCGCGATGCTCGCCGGGGATGACAGCGAGTATTTGATGCCCACCTACGCCGACGATTACATCAAGAGCATCCTGCGTTCGACCAAGGTCATCGCCATGGTCGGCGCCAGCGGCAACGAGATGCGGCCGTCTTTTTTCGCGATGAAATATCTTCT
>DASZRM010000044.1:0-6223 GCA_035549135.1 Rhizomicrobium sp.
ACTTCCTTGCCCTCGATCTGCCCGGTGATGTCGAGCAGATAGCGCGCGTTGAAGCCGATCTCGATGGGCGAGGCGCTGTAGGTCGCGCCAAGCTCTTCCGTGGCCGTGCCGCTTTCCGGATTGACGACCGAAAGCGTCACCTTGTCCTTGGAGATGTTGAGCTTCACCGCACGCGTCTTGTCGGCGGAAATGGTGGATACGCGGTCGACCGATTGGGCGAACTCGCGCGACTCGACGGACAGGACCTTGTCGTTCGAGGTCGGAATGACGCGCTGATAATCGGGAAAGGTGCCGTCGATCAGCTTGGAGGTCAGCTCGAGCCCGTTGAAATTGAACTGGATCTTGGTGTCCGACAGCGAAAGCTCGATCGCCCCGTCGGCGTCGTCCAGAAGCCGGCGCAGCTCCGCCACGGTCTTGCGCGGGATGATCACGCCGGGGATGTCCGCCGCCCCGTCGGGCATGTCCAGCTCGAAGCGCGCCAGCCTGTGGCCGTCGGTCGCCGCAGCGCGCAGCGCGCTCGTCTTGCCGTCCTTGGCCGCGTGCAGATAGATGCCGTTGAGATAGAACCTGGTCTCTTCGGTCGAGATGGCGAAGCGGGTGCGGTCGATGATGCGCTTGAGATCGTCCGCGGCGAGCCGGAAGCGGTGGGGCAGGGCGCCCGCGGACATTTGCGGGAAATCCTCCTTGGGAAGGCACGCAAGTTCGAAGCGCGACGAGCCGGCCGATACGGCCAGCCGGCCGCCTTCGGCGGTGAGCAGCTCCGCCTGGACCTGCGCCCCTTCCGGCAGCTTGCGCACGATGTCATAGAGCATGTGCGCGGGTGCGGTCGCCGCCCCGTTGCGCAGCACGTCCGCCGGCAATGTCTCCTGGATCTCGATGTCGAGATCGGTGGCGGTCAGTTTCAGGCGGCCCTTCGCCGCCTCGATCATCACGTTCGAGAGGATCGGTATCGTGTTGCGCCGCTCGACGACGCTCTGCACGTGGTTGAGCGCCTTCAAAAACGCGCCCCGTTCGACGTTGATTTTCATGGGTCTTTCGGCTGCCGTCCGGTTCCTGGAAAAGCCCGTTCCGGGAGCCGCCAACGGTCCCGGAACCCATTGAATTTGCTTGGGTCCCAAGCGTGGTGGACTCAAGCAAGGAACTATATCAGGCAAGGCCCGAAGAAAACAGCGTTTTGGCGCTCTTTCCGGCCTTCGCTCCCCCCGCCGGGCGGGGGGAGGCGCGCCCGGCCTTCAGCCATGCCTGGAGAGCATCTGCCGGAGGAAATCCACCTCCTGGCGGAAGGCAGAGTCCTCGGCGCACAACGCCTCGACGCGGCGGCAGGCGTGCAGGACCGTCGTGTGATCGCGTCCGCCGAACCGCCTGCCGATTTCGGGAAGCGAACGTGTGGTCAGCTTGCGCGAGAGATACATCGCCACCTGGCGCGGACGGGCCACGCGGCGCGCCCGTTGCGGCGAATGAAAATCGCGCACGTCGAGACGATAGAACTCGGCGGTCTTTCTCTGAATGTCCTCGATCGAGGTCTTGGCGCCCGGCGCGAGACGAAGGCCGATCGCTTCCTCGGCCATCTCCGAGGTGATCGGCTTTTTGGTGAGGTCGGCGTAGGTGACGAGCTTCGTAAAGACGCCGATCATTTCGCGCGGGCTCGCATCGTCCATGTCGGCGATGCGCTCCAGCACGTCGGCCGGCAGAATGACCTCCGGACGAAGCTTGGCGCACTCCGCCGAGCGGCGGCGCAGGATCGCGAGCCGCGTCGTCCGGTCGGGCTTTCCAAGAGAGATGACAAGCCCGCCCGCGAGCCGCGAACGGATGTCGGCGCCGAGACCCTCGAGGGCCATGGGCGCGCGGTCGGCGGCGATCGCCACCTTGCGGCGCAGATCGGCGAAAGCGTTGACGGTGTAGAGAAATTCCGAAGCCGTGGCGGAGGAGCGGCAGATGTGCTGCAGATCGTCGACGATCAGCACCTCGGCGGCGCGCATTTCGTCCTTGAACGCCAGCGTGTCCTTGCGATGCAGGGCGCCCAGGAAATGGCGCATGAAATCCTCCGCGCGCAGGAATAGCGTGCGCTTGCCGCGCTTGCGGAACTCGAGCGCCGCCGCGTTCAGAAGGTGCGTCTTGCCGTAGCCGAAGCCGCCATGAATGAAGAGGTGGGGGTAGTCGCTGGTCTGGCCCTCGGCGAAGGCGCGGGTGGCGCTGTGGCCGAACTCGTTGGCGGGGCCGGGTATGAAGCTGTCGAAGGTCTGCTGGGGATGAAGCATCCGCGTCCACAGGCCCTTCGAGGCGTCCGGCGTCGCCAGCTCCTCGCGCTGAGCCGCATAGCTGAGAACCGGCGCAGGCTCGCTCGGAAGCGCGACCGTCTCGCGCGAAACGTTTCCGCCGACCGATGGCCGCGGCGCCGCCAGCACGATCGAGATCGAGGCCGGATCGGCGCCCTCCGCCCGCAGGGCGCGGTCGAGCCGCGCCATATAGTGATTGGCGACCCAGGTGCGGACGAAGGGCTTGGCGGCGCCGATGCTGAGTTCGTCCGCCTCGAATGACTCGAGGGTAAGGGGTCCGATCCAGGCGTCGAACACCGCATCGCCCAACTCCCGACGCAACCTGCTACGCGCCGCCGACCATACCGCCGGCCAGTCCACGCTCGAGGACCTCTCCTTGATGTCGCCCATGTCCCAATTCCCGCTTCTTACCGGCAGCGCCGGCGAGCCCTTGTCGATCCGGGCCCTTCATCGGGCCCTGTTGCTGGTGCGGCGCGAAGCGCCGAGTTCCTATCGCGGTCCCATCGTCCTCCTCTCGCTGGAAAGTTCCGGACGCCGTCTGTCGGGACGCCGCGCGGCGTCGCCGAACAGGTTCTGCGACGCAAGGCTCAAAACGAGATGAGACACGGTTGCCCCCAAAGCGACGAATATTAACCATGGCGCGGACGAGGGTCCGCACCGATCCCCTTGATTACTCATGCTTTACTTAGGTTCTACTGTGTCCGTCGCAGATTGATCGTCGAAGAAGCGTCAATATTGGAATATTGTTGCTTCTACTCTCCGACATTTTCTTATTCTCTGCGCCCGAAACAGGTTAACAGTGACTCAGCTCGGCCCCCAAAACAAGGAGAACGGACCGCGAATCAGCCAAAATGTGAAGAAATTGAATCGGCCTAACTGGTTGCGCCGTATACGGAAAATCACGTTTCGCGCCAAATCAAAGGTTTAGCTGCGGAACCATGACGACAATCTTGCAGTATTGAGACAGTACTGCAAATCTCCGCCTACGGACAATAAAAATTAGAGGAATACTTGAACTATTGGGAATTCGCCCGGATTTCCCAAAGAATTCAAGGCCGGACCGGCTATTTCGGGAGCTTGGCGACGCGCTTGGCCAGGCGCGAAACTTTCCGCGCGCCGGCATTCTTGTGAATGGCGCCCTTTGAGACGCCGCGCATGATCTCGGGCTCGGCGGCCTTGAAAGCGGTCTCCGCGGCCTTGCGGTCGCCCTTGGCGAGGGCCTCTTCGACCTTGCGGACATAGCCGCGCACCCGCGACTTGCGGGACTGATTGATGGCGGTGCGCTTGGCCGTCGTGCGGACCCGCTTCTTGGCGGAGGCGATATTGGGCATGTGAGGTCCTGAAATCCTTCGGAAGGCGGGGTCTTTAGCTTGCGCGGTCGCGCCGGTCAATGCGCGCGGCCCCATCAGCAAAACGTGACTTGCCGCCCGAGCGCGGCGCCCTGAGGCTGGCCCGAAAGGACAACGCAATGCGCAAAATCTCTCTTTGCCTGGTTCTGCTGGCGCTGTTTGCGCCTCAGGCGCGGGCGGGCGTCGAGCGGGCGTCGCTGACGTTCGCCGGCCGCGACCGGATCTATTACGCAAGCGTTCCCGCTTCGGGTTCCGGTCCCTTTCCGCTGGTCGTGCTGCTGCACGGCTCGGGCGGGGACGGCGCGCAGATGATCGAGCGCTGGAAGGAGATCGCCGCGCAAGAGCCGATGGCGCTCGCAGCCCCCAATTCGCTCCACACGGCCGAGGGCTGGACCCTGCGCGACGATGGGCCGGACTTCATCCGCGGCGTGATCGAGGCGATGGAGGCCAGTCATCCGATCGATCCGCGGCGGCTCTACCTCTTCGGCCAATCGGGCGGGGCGGTCTATGCGCTGAATCTGGGCCTGCTGGAATCGGAGTATTTCGCGGCCGTCGCCTTTCACGCCGGCGGCTGGCGCGGGCCGGCGGAGTACAAATTCGCCGATTTCGCCAGGCGCAAGATTCCGATCGCGATGTTCGTCGGCGACCGCGACGAATATTTCCCGGTGGACAGCGTCGAGCGCACCGCGCGCGTCCTTGCCGAGCGCGGCGTTCCGGTCGAGCTTCATTTGCTCGCCGGCCGCAGGCACGCCTATTCGGACGTGCCGGACGACTTCCACGACACGGTGTGGAAGTTCCTCAAGGCGAAAAGTCTGGACAGCGCGCCGAGGTTCACGCCGTATCGGCTGGGCGGCGCGCCGATGCGATGACGCGCTAGCGATCCTTGAACTCGGGTTTGCGCTTTTCGCCGAACGCCGCCATGCCTTCCTTCTGGTCCTGGGTCGCGAACATGGCGTGGAAGACGCGGCGCTCGAAGCGCACGCCTTCGCGCAGCGTCGTCTCATAGGCGACGTTCACGGCTTCCTTGGTCATCATGACGATGGGAACGGACTTTTCTGCGATGGCGCGCGCGGCCTTCATCGCTTCGGCCATCAGCTCCGCAGCCGGAACGACGCGGGAGACAAGGCCCGCGCGCTCGGCTTCGGCGGCGTCCATGTTGCGGCCGGTGAGGCACATTTCCATCGCCTTCGACTTGCCGACGAAACGCGTGAGGCGCTGGCTGCCGCCGATGCCCGGCATGACGCCGAGATTGATCTCGGGCTGGCCGAACTTCGCGGTGTCCGCCGCGATGATGAAGTCGCAGAGCATGGCGAGCTCGCAGCCGCCGCCCAGCGCATAGCCGGCGACCGCCGCGATGATGGGCTTGCGAATGGCGCCGATGCGGTCGTTGACGTCGGCGAAGAAGTTGGCCTTGTACATGTCCATGTAGGACTGCGGCGCCATTTCCTTGATGTCTGCGCCGGCGGCGAAGGCGCGGTCCGAGCCGGTGAGCACGATGCAGCGCACCTCCGCGCCGCGGTCCCATTCCTCGAGGACATGGATCAGCTCGGCCAGCAAAGCGCTGTTGAGCGCATTGAGCGCCTTCGGGCGATTCAGGGTGACGACGCCGACGCCGTCTTCGATTCTGGCGGTGAGGTTCTGGTATTCCATCAGGCGAACTCCGTTTTCCGGGCGCCTTCGTGACGTGACCTCGCATATGACGCAAGAAGAAATAACTCCCTCGCCCCCGCGAAGCGGGGGAGAGGGCAGGGGTGAGGGGGTGCTGCGACCAATTGCCGACGCCCCCTCACCCTGACCCTCTCCCCCTCGAAGGGGGAGAGGGAAGGTCACTCGAAATTTTTCGACCGTGTCCGTTTCAGGCGGGCGTGCTTCTTTTTCGAATCCAGCCGCCTCTCCTTGCTCGCCCGTGTTGGTTTCGTCGGGCGGCGCTTCTTGGGGATCACGGCCGCTTCGCGGATCAGCGCGGCGAGGCGTTCGCGCACGTCCATGCGGTTGCGGGCCTGGTCGCGGTATTGGCGGCCCACGAGAATAAGCACGCCGTCTTTCGTCAGCCGCGACCCCGACAGCGCAATCAAACGCAACCGCACCGGATCGGGCAGGGACGGCGAGCGCACGACGTCGAAGCGCAACTGCACCGCGCTCGACACCTTGTTGACGTTCTGGCCGCCGGCGCCGCTCGAGAGAATGAAACTCTCCTCGAGTTCGCTCTCGTCGATGCTGATGGACGGTGTGATGCGAAGCGCGGTCATGCGGCCAACATAGCCTCATCCTGAGGAGCACGCGAAGCGTGCGTCTCGAAGGACTTGACATGCAACCAAACGGTTGCATATAAAGGCGCATGAGCATGGACGCTGTGTTCAAGGCGCTGGCCGATGAGAGCAGGCGACAACTGCTGGATCGGCTCTTCGCCAAGAACGGACAGACTCTGAACGATCTGTGCGGTGGGTTGGATATGTCGCGGCAGGCAGTGACGAAGCATTTGCGCATTCTGGAGGAGGCGAACCTCATCGCCGTCCAGTGGCGCGGGCGCGAGAAGCTGCACTACCTCAATCCCGTCCCGATCTTCGACATCGCCGACCGGTGGATCGGCAAATTCGA
>DASZRM010000045.1:0-42237 GCA_035549135.1 Rhizomicrobium sp.
GCCGCCGCGCGCGCCAGCGCCGCTTCCGAGAGCTTCGCCTGGCCGCGGCCGTCGTAGAATTCGGCGGCGACGAAATCGGTGTAGGCGTGGTCGCCGGTAGGCGCGGCGACGGCGCGGCCTACATTGGCCTGCGCGGAGGCCAGCGTGCCCTGGCGCGAATCCGCGATATAGGCCGCGGCGTTCTCCGCATCGGTGTAGTGGGAGAGCAGCGCCACCAGCTTCGGCTTGAGCGGCGATTTGCTCTGCGCCGCCCAGGGCAGCGGCGTCGGCGCCACGGGACCCGCGTCGCGATAGGAGGCGAACAGGTAGCCGCTCAGAAGATTGGCCCGCTCGGTCGCAGGATGATGCGTCGTCGCGTCCTCGGCCATGCTGTCGACGGCGGAATCGAAAGCGAAGATGGCGATGTCGGCGAGCTGGTCCGTGCTCGGCCGACCGCCGGCCGCGAGCGTGCCAAGAACTCCGAGTCCGCCGCCGAGCTTGTCCATCAGCCCGCCGGAGGAACCCGAGCCCTTGTCCTTCTCGGCCGCTTCCTTTGCGGCCTTCGCGGCCGCCGCGGCTTCGGCCTCTTGGGCGGCGAGCTTGTCCATCACCGCCATCGGCGCTTCCGGATCGTAGCCGGCCTTGATCATCAGATCGAAGCCGAGCGCGTCGGCCTGATCTTCCTGGCTCTTCGACATCTGCGGCATGAGCACGTTGGCGCTCAGCTTGGCCAGATGCTGGGCCACATCGAGGCCGCGCATGATGTTGTTTCCGGCCTGGCCTCCGAGCGCGGACTGCGCCGACTGCGCCACCACGTCGACCGCCGCGCCATGGACCACCGCGAAATACTGCGCCTTCTTGGCCCAGTTGGGCGTCTCGTGACGATAGATGGCGTGCGCCAGCTCATGGCCGATGACGAAGGCGAGCTCGTCCTCGGTCTCGAGCTGCTCGAGCAGGCCGACGGTGACGATCAGCGTTCCGTCGGGCGTGCACTCTCCGGCGAATTCCGGCGTCGCCAGCACTCTGACGTCCGGCTGAAACGACGGCGGCAGCTTCACGCCGGAAAGCAGCCGCGTCATCACGCTGCGCACATAGGCGTGCAGCTCGGGCGACGGCACGAAGCCCTGCCCGCGCGTGCGCATGATGCCCAGCGCGAGCGGGCGGCCCTTGAGCGCGTCGCTATAGTCGGCGGCGGGCTTCAGCGCGTCGATGGCGCGCCCCTTGGAGGGATAGCCGTTGCTGTCGAAGAGCCCGGCGCCCGCGGACGAAGAGAGCGTCAGCAGCGCCAGGAGCGAGAGCGGCGCAAGCGCGCGCATCATTTGCCTCCCGGTTTCGGGCAGCCTTCGCCAAGGCCGCGCGTGGCGCCGACCTTTTCGGTGTTCGAGCCCATGGCGAGGTTTCGGCAGACCGCGGGGAGCTTTCCGGAAAAGCGGTACTTCACCATGTACGGCGGCACCCAGTATTTCGTCCCGCTCATGTCGATCTGCAGCATCATGTTCGGCGCGCGCCCGGTGATCGGCGCGCAGGCGGGAAACTTCGCCGCGTCCACCGTCTGCACGCGCTTGCCGCCGGCGGCGTCGTATAAATCGACCTGCGGCGTGCGGGCCGCCAGCACCATGTCGCCGGTCGCGGGGCAACTGTCGCCCGCACCCGTCGTCGCGCCCGCAGGACAGGCGATCGTCGCGAAAGCCAACGCCAAACGGATTTTCATGCTGAGCCCCCCTCGTATTGCGGCTCGCCGCCCGCGATGTGGTGAAGATAGCCCCAGAAGGCGTCCGGCGCACCTACCAAGAGAAGCGCCGCCAATTCCGCCGAAACGAACACCACCTCGACCCAGTTGGCGACCGACAGGCCCGCCCACAGCATCAGGATCAGGCCGACGCCCAGCGCCAGCGCAAAAGCCAGATAATGCCAAAGCTTTTCAACGGCTTTTTCGAGCACATACTGGACGGCAGCGCTCAGGTCGCGCTCGGCGCGCAAGCCTTGGCGCCTGCGCCGGATGCCCCGCCAGTGGAACCAGGACAGGATCAGGATCACGGGAAGGACCGCCGCGATCTGCGCCGGGTTGCTGTCGAGCGTCGTTCCGCCAAGCGTCACCACATTCTGCTCTGGGCGGCCATGGCTGGTGATGAGGTTGTCGAGCGCCATGGCGTGGACAAAGACGCTGGAGATGAGCCCGTTCACGGGGGTGTAGACCCTGTCCTGGGCCCCTTCGAGCGCGCCGCCGTAGAAAACCACCCGGTCCTTGACGAGCCGCGGAATGTCCTTGTCCTCCGCGCCCATCATCAGGGCCTCGACCGGGATTTCGGCGTTGTAGGGGCATTTGGTCTTGACCGAGGCGGTGTCGAAGAAGGCGAGATACCAGCGCCGCAGCGCGCCCATCGTCTCGCCGCAGGAATGGCGCGCGCCGCCCTCGTCGCTATAGGTGATCCAGCGGTTCTCCGGCGCGGTGCGCGTCCCCCAGACCAGCTCCATCAGCCCGTTGAGCTTTTCGAGCGGGTATTGCGGATAGACGTCGCGAAAGACGCGCAGCGCCAGCGACGGGCAGGTTCCGTCCGCGTCCGGTTTCGCGCCGAAACAGGCGCCGGTCGCGTTGTACTGGCGCGCGACGCCGGCGTTTATCGGAAAGGCGGGATCGAGAACGGGAAGCCTTGTCGCCCTGGCGAGTTCGGGCCTGAGCGCGGCTTCGCCATAGGGAAGATCGACGCCGCCCTCGAAATAGAGGCGTACGCCCGCCTTGCGGTAGCGCTCGATCTCCTGGACCAGATCTGTGAGCGTGTCGTCTGGCCTCGGATCGACGAACAGAAAATCGACGACGACCGCCTTCGGCTTCAATTGCAGCAGCGCATCGAGGGCGCGCGCGTGATCGCCGTAGCGCCAGGGCCAAGGCGCCTCAAGCGCGTGAAGCGTATCCTCGTCGATGAGCGCGACCGAGATGTTGTCGCGGCCTTCGGTCCCGTAGAAATGCGGGCCCATGATGAGAAGATCGGAAACATCCTGCGCATAGCGCTGGGTGAGATCGCTGAAGCCAAACGGATTCATCCAGATCTGGAAGCTGGCGAAGGCGAGCAGCGACACGACCAGAAACCAGTAGGGCACGCGCAGTTTGAGCGCGTCCATGTGGCCGCGGTCAGGACGCCGCGCGCGGCGATAGACGCGGCGAATGCGGCCCGAAGGCCTGTCCTGTGTGCGATTCATGGAGCCCCTCGCCCCAAGGAGACTAGCACCTTAGCGCGAGAATTTCTCCGACAGGATGATCGACGAGACGGTGCGCGCCACGCCCGGCGCGCGGCCGATGCGGTCGAGCAGCGCATCGATGCGCGCGGGCGTGTCGGTTTCGACCATGGCGATCAGATCGTAGCTGCCAGACAGAGCGGCCAGCGAGCGCACTTCAGGCATTTTCCTCAGCTCGACGGTGACGCGATCGGCCTGTTTGGGATCGGTCTCGATCATCACCACCGCGCGCAGCCTGCCGGCCTGCGCCTCGTCGGCCAGCCGGACGGTGTAGCCGCGGACGACGCCGTCGCGCTCAAGTCGCGCCAGCCGCTCCTGAACCGTCGAGCGCGCAAGCCCGAGCTTGCGGGCCAGGGAGGCGGT
This sequence comes from Rhizomicrobium sp., assembly GCA_035549135.1. Classification (GTDB taxonomy): domain Bacteria; phylum Pseudomonadota; class Alphaproteobacteria; order Micropepsales; family Micropepsaceae; genus Rhizomicrobium. The sequence continues at coordinate 3,577 of DASZRM010000045.1, forward strand.
GGGCTCGCGCGCGTTGGCGCGGAGCAGCTCGATCAAGCGGGCGTCTGCGTCTTTCATCGCGCCTCGTTGTACTTCCCCGCCGAGCGCAGCGACCGCGGCGCGAGTGTAGGAGGACGACCTTCCGTAGATTTGCCGGTTCTACCGGCGATTCGCCGGATGGTAACCGATTTTCCGGCGTTTCGCCGCCTCTTTTCCGCCGGCGGAAAACGCCACTCTCCACGCCGGCCAAGCGGAGGATTTCATGAAGAAGATCATGCTCGTGGGCGGAGGCAAGATCGGCGTCGCCATCACGGAATTCCTGTCGTCGACAGACGATTACAGGATGACGGTCGTCGACCGCGACGCGGCGAGCCTGAAGCGCATGCCGCGCAAGAACAATGTGGAGCTGCGCAAGGTCGATATCCTCTCGCCGGAATTCGTCCATGAGGTGGAGGGTCACGACATCGTGCTGTCGGCGACGCCGTTCAACCTCACCTCCAAAGTGGCCGAGGCCTGCAGGCGAGCGGGCGCGCACTATCTCGACTTGACCGAGGACGTGGAGTCGACCCGCGCGATCAAGAAGCTTGCCGAAGGCGCCAAGACCGCCTTCATTCCCCAATGTGGGCTGGCCCCGGGCTTCATCTCGATCGTCGCTTACGATCTGGCCAAGAAATTCGACAGGCTGCGCGACGTGCAGATGCGCGTGGGCGCGCTGCCCGTCTTCCCGCACAACGCGCTCAAATACAATCTCACCTGGTCGACGGACGGTTTGATCAACGAGTACTGCAATCCCTGTGAATCCATCCGCGACGGCGTGCGCACCGAGGTGCCCGCGCTCGAAGAGCTCGAGCAGTTCACGCTCGACGGCGTGGAATACGAGGCGTTCAACACGAGCGGAGGTCTCGGTACGCTTTGCGACACGCTCGAAGGCAAGGTCGAGAACCTCAACTACAAGACCGCGCGTTATCCCGGCCACCGCGATATCATCAAGATGCTGGTGCGGGATTTGCACCTCGGCACCCGCCGCGAGATTTTCAAGGACGTGCTCGAGACCGCGATCCCCATCACCTATCAGGACGTGGTTCTGGTGTTCGTCACCGTGAGCGGCTGGAAGGATGGCCTTCTCACGCAGGAGAGCTACGCCAAAAAGATCTACAGCCAGACTGTCGGCGACAGGTTGATGAGCGCGATCCAGATCACCACCGCCGCCGGCATCTGCGCGATGTGCGACATGCTGGTGGACGGCAAGCTGCCGCAGAAGGGCTTCGTAAAGCAGGAAGAGGCCAAACTTTCCGACTTCCTCAACAATCGCTTCGGCCGCTATTACGCGAAGGGACACTAGACCGGAGTGTCTCGCGGAGCCGCGGAGAACGCGGAAATGATCGCAGCTCCGCGTGCTCCGCGCCTCCGCGTGAGATTGGAGAATGCCATGAACGATCTTCTGATCAAATTCGGTCTTAAGACCTCTGGCGAGGTTGTCGTCCGCTCGCCCATCGACGGCGCAGAGCTCGGCCGCGTCGCTTATGACGACGCCGCGTCGATCGAAAGGAAGATCGCGGCTTCGGCGGAAGCGTTCCGAACATGGCGCGATGTGCCAGCGCCCCGCCGCGGCGAGCTGGTGCGTCTGTTCGGCGAAGAGCTGCGCGCCAACAAGGAGGTGCTTGGCCGGCTCGTGACGCTGGAGGCCGGAAAAATTCTGCAGGAGGGCCTCGGCGAAGTTCAGGAGATGATCGACATCTGCGATTTCGCGGTCGGCCTCTCACGCCAGCTCTATGGCCTGACCATCGCCAGCGAGCGCCCCGGCCATCGGATGATGGAGACCTGGCACCCGGCAGGGCCGGTCGCCGTCATCTCCGCCTTCAATTTCCCGGTCGCGGTGTGGGCATGGAATGCGGCGCTGGCGCTCGTTTGCGGCGACAGCGTGATCTGGAAGCCGAGCGAGAAGACGCCGCTCACAGCGCTCGCGACGCAAGCCCTGTTCGAGCGCGCGATGAAGCGCTTTGGCGATGCGCCGGCCCATCTTTCGCAGGTCGTCCTCGGCCTTCGCGATGCCGGCGAGCGTCTCGCAAAAGACCACCGCATTCCCGTCGTCAGCGCCACCGGCTCGACGCGCATGGGCCGGGAGCTGGCGCCGGTCGTCGCCGCGCGCTTCGGCAAATCCATCCTCGAGCTTGGCGGCAACAACGCCATGATCGTGGCGCCGAGCGCCAAGCTTGATCTTGCCATCCGCGCGATCCTGTTCGCAGCCGTCGGCACCGCCGGCCAGCGCTGCACCACGTTGCGCCGTCTGTTCGTACATGAGTCGATTTACGACCAGCTCGTACCGGCTTTGAAGAACGCGTACGCCAATCTTCCCATCGGCAATCCGCTCGAGCGGGGAACGCTGGTCGGGCCGCTGATCGACAGGGCGGCGTTCGAGAACATGGAGCGCGCGCTCGAAGCCGCAAAGGCCGAAGGCGGCAAGATCACCGGCGGCGGACGCGCGCTTGCGAACGAACTTCCGAACGGATTCTATGTGCATCCCGCCATCGCCGAGATGCCGGATCAGACGCCAACTGTCTGCCGCGAGACATTCGCGCCGATTCTCTATGTCATGAAATACGCCGATTTCGACACGGCGCTCGCCAAACACAATGCCGTGCCGCAGGGACTTTCGTCCTGCATCTTCACCACCAATATGCAGGAAGCGGAGCGATTCCTTGCCGCATCGGGCTCGGATTGCGGCATCGCCAACGTGAATATCGGTCCTTCGGGCGCCGAGATCGGGGGCGCGTTCGGCGGAGAGAAGGAAACCGGCGGCGGACGCGAGTCCGGCTCCGACGCCTGGAAAGCCTACATGCGCAGGCAGACCGCGACCATCAACTACTCCGACGCGCTTCCGCTCGCCCAGGGGATCAAGTTCACGGTATGATGGCTGACCGCTCTTCTTGAGGAGATATAGGTGATGCGTCTGCTGACGGCGCTGTTCGCGGCCGCAACTGGCACACCCGCCCTCGCCGCGCCGCCCTGCGCCGCCCGACATCGATCGAATTTCACGAAATTCTTCAAGAGGGAGAATTCCGCCGGTCGCAATTCTTTTCGATCGCCATACCTCGAGTTCGGGGGAATGCGCCGCGATGGCGTTCGAAGGCCGCGGCGATGCGCGATTCTTCGGCCAGCCGACGGCTACCGACGGCGCCGAGATCGCGCTGGCAATGTCGGGGTCGCAGGACCGGCCGCATCGCAAATATCGCGACCGCATCGTCCCTGACGAAATCGCTGCCGACTACAAGCGATCGATGGTGTGGCCCACGCCCGGCTTGACCGGCGAGTTGATCGGCGCCAAAGGGCAGGGACTGGCAAAATTCCAGGCCGAGCCCATATCCCCTTCGAGGGTGTACGGAGGTCGGTATGTTTCACTTTCTCTGGTTCTGGCCGCTGTGGTTTGTGTGGCCGTTTCATGGACTTCTGACGCTGTTGGTCGTGATCTTGGTGGTGAGCCTGATCTTCCACCGCCGGCACTACTACTATTACCCCTATCATTATGGTCCGCCGCCGAAGGGCAAGTCCGACGCCCTGGCCACGCTCGAGGAGCGCTACGCCCGCGGCGAGATCCAGCGGGATGAATATCTACAGAAGAGACAGGACCTCGGCGGCTGACGACTTCGTCGCGCAGGCGCCGGTTCCGCGCCGCCACAAAAAATAGAGCACAGTTTTTTGGAACCGCAATGGTTCTGACTCTTCTCCTTCGAATCCCCTTTGCAAATTCCGCGCGTCGAAGGGGAGCCGCAGCGCTCCGGCGCCAGGCTCAATCGCCAATCGAAGGAGAACGTCTTGATACTGTCGCAACTGAGAACAAATCTGCTTGCCCGCACGGCGGCTGCAATGCTTTTCGTCGTCGCCGCAGGTCCATCACAGGTCTTGGCGGCGGGAACGCGCGCGCCGGTCAGGCCGGAAGCCAACGATCTGCGCACTACTACGCCCATTCAGCACGTGATCGTCATCGTGGGCGAGAACCGCAGCTACGATCACCTGCTCGCGACCTATGCGCCGGCCAACGGTTCGACGTTCAATCTACTTTCGCAGGGGATCATCAACGCCGACGGCAGTCCTGGGCCCAATGTAGCGCTAGCGACCCAATACAAGGCCAGTGACACAGACTTCTATTCGATCAGCCCCGCGATCACGAAGTCCTATCGCTACCTTCCGATCCCCACGACCGGCGGCGCGCATCAGACCGCGAGCGACACCAACCCGCCGCCTTTCGCCACCGCCGGGGCGGCGCGCGCCGCCGACTACGGTCTCGAGGACGCCAAGATCGTCGAACTGACCACTGGTGCGACCGGTCTTGCCGAGGGTTCGCCCGACACGCGCATTCCCAACGCCTTGAAGCTTCCCAACGCGCCCTACCCGCTGACCGGACTAGCGGACGCCTATATGAACGGTCCGGTCCACCGCTTCTTCCAGTCCTGGCAGCAGGCCGATTGCAATATCGCCTATGCCACAGCGTCCAACCCGGCAGGCTGCCGCAACGATCTGTTTCCCTGGGTCGAGGTCACGGACGGATTTGGAGAAGGCGCGAGCGCCGACGGCTTCTACAATGTCCAGCAAGGCGACAGTCCCTACTTTCTCTCGCTCGCCAACACGTTCGCGATCGGGGACAACTATCATCAACCCGTGCGCGGCGGCACCGGGGCCAACAGCATTATGCTGGGGTTCGGCGATCTAATCTATTACTCGGATCCTGATGGCAATCCCGCCGTTCCACCCGCGAACCAGATTGAAAACCCAGATCCCAAGCCGGGCACAAACAACAAATACATCAATGACGGTTATTCAGCTGGCAGCTATGTCAATTGCTCCGATGACGGCCAGCCCGGCGTGCATTCGATCCGCGCCTATCTGAGTTCGCTGCCCTACCATCCCGAACCCAACTGTGAGGCGAACGCCTACTATCTCGTCAACAACTACAATCCCGGCTATCGCGGCGACGGTTCGCTCGAAACGTCCGAGTTCACCATCCCGCCGGTGATCACCCCTTCGATCGGCGACGATCTGAGCGAGCACTCGGTTTCCTGGGCCTATTATGGCGAGGACTGGGACAGGTATGTGGCGGGCACGCCGAACGCGTATTGCAACATCTGCAATCCTTTCCAGTACCAGACTCAATTTATGACCGATCCAAAGCAGCGGATGAAGCATCTCAAGGACACGCTGGATCTCTACGCCGCCATCGAGGCGGGCAAGCTTCCGGCGGTGTCGTTCGTCAAGCCGAGCGGCCTGAACGACGGCCACCCCACCAATTCGAAATGGGATATTTTCGAGGCCTTCACCAAGAAGATCATCGACAAGTTGCAGGCCAATCCGAAGCTCTACGCTCATACGGCGGTCTTCATCACCACCGACGAAGCGGGCGGCTACTACGATTCCGGCTATACCCACCCGCTGGATTTCTTCGGCGACGGCAACCGCATTCCGCTGATCGTCGTGTCGCCCTACTCGCAGGGCGTGGGGGTGGTTCACAGTTACTCAGACCATGTCTCGATTTTGAAGTTCATCGAAGCGAACTGGTCGCTGCCTCCGATCACCGGACGCAGCCGGGACAACCTGCCCAATCCGCAATATGGAAAGGACAATCCCTACGTCCCGATCAATGGCGCGGCGATCGGCGATCTGATGGAGTTCTTCAGGTTCGGCAAGTAACGCGGGGGGCGGGGCGCTCGCGTAGCGGCGGGCGCCCCGCCGGCCGGTCCGTGAAAAACTGCGGCTCGCCGTTAACCTCTTCTTAACTTTCCGGTTCGCTCTGATGGGACCCTCCCCTAGGCTTTGCCCATTAACGAGGGGTGGCCAGGGATGCCCAGAAACGTGGCGCAGCTGACCGGAATGGCCGTGACGGCGATCGTGGTCTTCGGAACCGATCTTGACGTTTATTACGCGATGCCGCTCGGCATCATGGCGGGCGCGCTCGCCACGCTCCTGGTGACGCTCGCCGAGTATCGCAGCCCGCGCAAACAGCCCATCCGCGTGCGCGTGAAGGATTGATTCTCGGCGCGGTCAGGCCGGCTCCGGCGGAATGTTGTTGAGCGCTTCTTCCAGCTCTTGAAAGCTCGGCTGGGCCTCGGTGGGCACGCTGCCTCGACCGATCTCAACCGACACTTGTGCGGCGTTGCCGTGGAGATGGGCGACCAGCACGTCGCGGATGACGTGATAGAACAGCGCCTCCTCCTCCACGATCGCTTTGAGGCGCGTCGCCATCGGACCAACAATTCCATAGGCGAGAAACACGCCCATGAACGTGCCGACGAGCGCCGAGCCGATCATCCTGCCGAGCACTTCCGGCGGTTCGGAAATCGCGCCCATGGTCTTGATGACGCCCAGCACCGCCGCCACAATGCCAAGCGCGGGAAGCCCGTCCGCCATGGTCTGCAGCGCCGACGGCGCCTCGAGCGCCTCGTGGTGGTGTTTTTCCAGCTGCTTTTCCATCGCCGACTCGACCTGGTGCGGGTCTTCAAGGCTCATCGTCATCATGCGCAGCGTGTCGCAGATGAAGGCGCAGGCGAAATGGTCCTTCGCGATCTTGGGGAAGCGCTTGAAGATCGAGGATTCGGCGGGCTTTTCGATATGGGCTTCGAGCGCAATCAAGCCCTTGGACTTCATAGTCTTGGTGAGCAGGAAGAGCAGCGAAAGCAGATCGCGATAGTCGGATGGCTTCCATTTGGGTCCGGAGACGATCTTGGAAAGCTGTCCGCCGATCGACTTCAGTGAGTACATCGATCCGCCGATCAACAGGGCCGCGATCGCGGCGCCGCCGATGGTCATGAGCTCGTGCGGCAGGGCTTCGACGATGACGCCGATCGAGCCGCCCGACATCAGGAAGCCGCCGAAAACCATGGCGAAAAGAAAGACGATGCCGCCGATCTGGAGCATGAGGAAGAGCCTGAAGAGCCCATTCAGTATTAAGAATAGGGCTTAAGGAGCGATAAAAGGGTTGCGGTCGGCGCCCGGCCGGGAGACGGCTCGCAGCCTTAGCGAAATCTTAGCAAACGGAGAAAACATGATCGCCCGCCGGATGGCGCTTATCGCCAAGCTCGCCGCCCAGGCGATGTCGGCGCCCGTGGCCTTCGCCGCTTGCGCACTGGTCGAACGCGACGGCAAGATTCTCCTCGCCCGTCACAGCTATGTCGCGGGATGGCTCCTACCCGGTGGCGGCGTCGGCCGAGGCGAACCAGCCGAACAGGCGATCCTGCGCGAGCTCAAGGAGGAGATCGGCCTCGAACGCGCCGCCCCGCCCGAACTCTTTGGACTTTATTCGCGCAAGGTCGGCCTTGTGACGAACGTTATCGCGCTGTTTCGTCTGCGCGACGTAGAATTTACGTTTACGCCCAATCTGGAGATCCGCGAAGTTTTGTTCGCCGATCCCGCCTCTCCGCCGCCGCTCACCGCCGCTTCGGTGCGTCGCCGACTCGCCGAGCACATCGGCGCAGTCCCCCGCAGCCCCTATTGGTAAGGAACTCCGCAAGCCGCCGGCCGTTAGACACAAGCAACCAGGGGAGCTTTTCGATGCGCACTTCGATCAAGATGGCGGCGGCCGCTGCGCTCGGCGTGGTAGGCCTCGCCGTGACGGCGACAAGCGCCTCCGCCTACATCGTCTGCAACCGTGACGGCGATTGCTGGCACGTCAAACGGCACTACGGCTATCGCCCCGAATTTGGGCTCGTCGTTCATCCGAACGGCTGGCGCTGGCGCGCGGGCGAGCATTTCCGCTGGCGCGAACATCCGGGTCGCGGCTACTGGCGCAACGGCGTTTGGATCAAGTTTTAGAGCGCAGCTTTCTGTCATCACACCGTCATCCTTCGAGCCCCGTTGCGCCATGCCGGGGCGGCTGCGAGGCCGCCCTTCAAGCGTGACGGGATCCTCGGTGTGACGCAGTCGGTTCGGCCGAAGACCTGCTCGGTTTAGACCGGTTCCCAGCCGAACACCGAGGTCGTGGCGCCCAGGTCGTGAAAGCTCGGTTTGAGCGCCGGCATGGCGTGCTCGGCGATCGTCCGAGGCGTCCAGCCTTCGACCTTGGCCAGGCCGCGCACGGGGCGAGGCTGGCTCATCAGGAAGATTTCGTTGCCGCGCGCCACGAAAATCTGGCCCGACACGTCCCTACATACGGGCGCCGCCAGGCTCACCGCGAGCTGGGCCACCTGATCGGCCCGCATGAAATTCTTCATCCGTTCAACGCGTTTGGCCGAGGCTTCGTCCTTGATCGGGATGGTCGCGATCAGCCGCGACCAGGCGAAAGGCGCAATGACGTTCGAGCGAACGTTCTTCTGCACGCCCTCCATCGCGATGATGCGCGAGAGTCCGACGATACCCATCTTCGCGGCGGCGTAGTTCGCCTGGCCGATGTTGCCGATCAAGCCGCTTGTCGACGAGAACAGGACGAACGAACCCTCTTCCTGCTCGCGGAAGTGATTGATGGCGGCCCGGCAGACATTGTAACTGCCGTTGAGATGCACATTGACGACGATGTCCCATTCTTCGTCGCTCATCTTGTGGAACATCTTGTCGCGCAGGATTCCCGCCGGGCTGATGACCGCGTGCAGGCCCTTGAAGACATCCATCGCCAGTTCGATCATGCGAGCGACGCCATCGCGGCCTGCAACGCTGTCGGAATTGGAGACCGCCTCGCCGCCCGCCTTCCTGATCAGGGCCGCGACCTCTTCGGCAGGCCCCGCCGAGCCTTCATCGCCGCCCTGCGCGCCGCCGCCCAAATCGTTGACCACGACTTTGGCGCCTTCGCGCGCGGCAAGCAGCGCGCATTCCCTGCCGATGCCGTTGGCTCCGCCCGTCACCAGCACGACCTTGCCTTCCAGCACGCCCATGGGTACCTCCTCCGCGATGTCGATGGATGACGCTAGCATGCCCGCTCCCGCCTGGCGGATTCGTTCCGAGCGGCCATCGGATGCGGACGCGATCGAAGCGCTAAACGAGGCGTGCTTTGGCCCGGGGCGGTTCGCCAAGACGGCCTATCGTCTGCGCGAGGGCGTCGAGCCGATCGGCGAGCTCGGATTCGTGGCGGAAGAAGCAGGCGCGCTAACCGGATCGGTTCGCTTCTGGCCGATCAGGGCGGGCGGAGCCGACGCCCTCTTGCTGGGGCCGCTCGCGGTGCGCTCGGAAAGTCGCGGCCGCGGCATGGGGGTTGCGCTCATGCGCCGCGGGATCGAGGCGGCCCAGGCCACGGAATTCATAGCCATCCTGCTCGTGGGCGATGAGCCCTACTACAAGAGGGCGGGCTTTGCGCCGCTGGCGCCCGGAAGGCTGAAGATGCCCGGACCAGTCGATCCCAGGCGCCTCCTCGTCCTTGCGCTGAAGCCGGACGCCCTTGAGCGCCTTTTCGGCGACATTCGTCGCGCGCGCGTCGACCATCCCGCGTCCGCCGGCGCTGCGCCTCTAAGCTAGCGCTTCTTTTTTTGCGCACGATTGTCGACAGCGAAAGGGCCGGCGCCGACGCCCACCACCATCAAGAGGCCGCCGGCGATGGCCACGTTGCGCGCGAATATCTCGTAGTCTTCCGCGCGCGCGCCAGCCTCGCGGATATGCCAGTAATCGTGCATCAGAACCGTCACGACCACGGTGAATCCAAAAAGAACGATCGCACCATGCCGGGCATGAAAACCCAGCAGCAACGACAACCCGCCCAAGATCATTACGATGAGCGCGAGCGCCAGCATCAGCGGCGGCGCCGGAATATCGAGCATCGAAAGCAGCGCGACATTGCCGCTCCAGTCGCTTGCGCGCGCGTAGACTTCAGAGAGAAAGAACCAAGCCAGCGCCAGCCGGCCGAAAAACGGCGAAATTCGTTCGGAAAATGACATGCGCCGCCCCTCCCGCAAATCGGCGGAAGTCTAGGGCCAATCGCGCGTCCGGCAAAATCCTTGGGTGTAAGGATCGTTCAGATGCCCCGCAGCGCGTGCTTGCGCAGATGACGGACCAGCGCCATTTCGTCGAGACGGGACTGGGCCCTTCGCGCCTCGATCTCGCTGGCGCGCTTCTGCTGCTGCTCGGTGGCGAATTCGAGCGCCTTGAGGTCCTGGAAGGCGTTTGTCAGCTCTTCCTGCGCCTGGGCGCGCTCGCGTTCGATGTCCTTGAGCGTGTCGCGCAGATTTTCGCGCCTTGCCTCGATGGAACGAAGAAAGGATGGAAAGGCGAGCCGGCCGATGTCGGAATCCCCGGCGCGCTGGCGCTCGCGCGTGACGCTGTCTTCGAGGTCGGCGAGCTTGCGCTCGACGTCGGCCTTCATGCCGTCGAGGGTCGCCAGCCGCCGTTTGAGTTCGTCGACGCGAAAGCGCCGCAGACGCATCAGAGAATTGGTTCGTTTCATGTCGCCTTACCCTTGCCCCCGCCCACGATTTTTTCGAGGGCCCCATACCCGTCCGCCAGCGTCGCACGTTCGTCTTTCTTTTGCGTAAGGAACGCTTCTAGCTGCGGATTAAGCCTGATGGCCGCGTCCACCTCGGCGTTGGAGCCCAGCTTGTAGGCCCCCAGCCGGATGAGCTCGGCCATGTCTTCGTAAACGGCCATCGGCGCGCGGGCTTCGGCCACCAATGCCTGTTCGCGGGCCGAATTGCAGCCCGGCATGACGCGCGATACCGACTTCAAAACGTTAATGGCGGGATAGCGACCGCGTTCGGCGATGGCCCGATCGAGGACGATATGGCCGTCCAGAATGCCACGCACCGCATCGGAGACCGGCTCGTTGTGGTCGTCGCCTTCCACCAAAACCGTGAAGAGCCCTGTGATCGTTCCGGCGCAGCCTTCGGGACCGGGGCCGGCGCGCTCGAGAAGCTTCGGCAATTCGGCGAAGACGGTCGGCGTGTAGCCCTTGGAGGCGGGCGGCTCGCCGGCCGACAGGCCGACCTCGCGCTGCGCCATCGCAAAGCGGGTTACGCTGTCCATGAGAAGCAGCACATGGAGCCCTTCGTCGCGCAATTGCTCGGCGATGGTCATCGCCACATAGGCGGCCTGGCGGCGCACCAGCGGCGGCTCATCGGAAGAGGCGGCGACGACGACGCTGCGCGAGAGCCCTTCCGGACCCAGATCGTCCTCGATGAATTCCTTCACCTCGCGGCCGCGCTCGCCGATCAGCCCGATCACGATGGCGTCCGCAGCCGTGTTGCGCGCAAGCATGGCGAGCAGCGTCGACTTGCCGACGCCCGAGCCCGCGAAGATTCCCATGCGCTGGCCCTTGCAACAGGTGACAAACGCGTTGAGCGCGCGCACGCCCAAATCGAGCTTGCCGCCGACGCGCCCGCGCATGTGCGCGGCAGGCGCCTGGGCCCTGAGCGAATAAGCTGCCGGACCCTGCGGCAGCGAGCCTTTGCCGTCCTGCGGCTCGGCGAACGCGTCGAGGACGCGGCCGAGCCAGGCGGTCGAGGGGTAGATGGCTGCCGGCTTGTCGTCGAAATCCGCGCGGGCTGCGAGGCTCATTCCCTCGAGGCTGCCGAGGGGCATGACCAGCGCCCGCCCATCGCGGAACCCGACGACCTCGCAAGAAATCTGCTTGCCGGAACCGCCGCTTAGCTTTACTTGTCCGCCCAGGCTGATGGCTCCGGCCGCGCCTGTCACTTCGACCAAGAGACCCTCAATGCGGGCCACGCGGCCGAAGCGGCGCATGGCCGGAACGGCGTCGATCTGCTTGAGCAAGGCGCGCATGCCGCTCCTTTGGGGCCCGTAAAGCGGGTCCTCGATACGCGCATCTTGCCCGGAAGGTTTTAAGTGGCGGTAAACTTAACGAAGCGAATCAATGGGATGAGGATCATCCGTTAATCGGGGCGAAGCGAATCCCGGGCGCAGGACGACAACGCAAGTCAATGTTAACCATTTAACTTTACGGTCCTGACGCGCGGTTAACCGGGAGGGGCATCCCGGAAGCCCTTCGCAAGAGAGGTGTCGCAACATGCGTGTGCTCCTGATCGAAGACGACAGCGCCATGGCGCGCAGCATAGAGCTGATGCTGCGAAGCGAAGGCTTCAACGTCTACACGACCGATCTCGGCGAAGAAGGGATCGATCTGGGCAAGCTCTACGATTACGACATCATCGTCCTCGACCTCCAATTGCCCGACATGAGCGGATTCGAGGTCTTGAAGAGCCTGCGCGTCGCAAAGGTGCAAACGCCGGTTCTGATCCTCTCCGGCAACGCAATCGTCGAAGCCAAGGTAAAGGCGCTCGGATTCGGCGCCGACGATTACATGACCAAGCCCTTCCACAAAGACGAACTCGTTGCGCGCATCCAGGCGGTGGTGCGCCGCTCCAAGGGCCATTCGCAGTCCGTCATCACCACCGGCAAACTGACTGTCAATCTCGACGCCAAGACGGTGGAAGTGGATGGCAGCCGCGTGCATCTGACGGGCAAGGAATATCAAATGCTGGAGCTGCTTTCTCTCCGCAAGGGCACGACCCTCACTAAGGAGATGTTCCTCAACCACCTCTACGGCGGAATGGACGAGCCTGAGCTCAAGATCATCGACGTCTTCATCTGCAAGCTCCGCAAGAAGCTGGCCGCGGCGACGAACGGCGACAACTATATCGAAACCGTCTGGGGACGCGGCTACGTGTTGCGCGATCCCGTGGACGCTGCGGCGGCCTAGGACGGCCCTATTCGGAAACGAAAAGGGGCGTCAGTTGCGGCGCCCTTCTTTTGCTCAGGCGCCCCGAACCGGCGGCGGCGGAAATTTTCCGTCCCACGCGCAATTCGCCCCAACGCATTCCAGCAGCGTCTCGAGCGCCTGCGCGCAAGCGCTTTCGATTTCTGCGTAGGCGCGCCTCCCGGCCACATTGAGCAGCTGATACGGGTCGGCGGTCGCATCGTAAAGTTCGACCTCGCCGGTCTTCCGCCAGCGAATATAACGATAATCGCGCGTGGCGATTCCGACCGTATACAGGCTCTGCAGCAACATCGCAGTCTTCCACGGCGCTCTTACGTCGTTGAGCAGCGGACTCAGGGACAATCCATCCAACAACCGGCCGGCCTTTGCCCCAGACAAGTCGACAATCGTCGCGGTCGCGTCGATGTTCGAAGCCGGCTGCCGGCACTCATCGGCGTAGCCGCTGGGTTCGCGCCAATACAGCGGGACTCGCGCCCCCTCATCGTAAAGAAAGTTTTTCGCGCTGGCGATGCGATGTTCGCCTTCCATGAAACCGTTGTCGCTGGTGAACAGGATGTGGGTGCTGGCAGCGAGGCCGTTGTCCTCGAGAGCCTGCACGATAGCGCCCAGGCCGCGATCGACGGCCTGCAGGCACTCCGCCCTCGTGCGCCATTTGTTGATCAAATGCTCGATTTGATGGCCCTCTATCAACGGCAGATCTCGAATATAGGCGGGCTTGTCAGAAACGTCCGCTTCGTTGAAACTCGGGGGCTGGGGCATCTTGACATGCGCAAAAGTCCCGGCGTCCCGATCGGCCGGGACCGCGGGCCAGTGACAGGCGTTCGGCCAAAAGAAGAGCGCAAAGGGCTGGGGAGCGGTCGCAAGAAAAGTCAGAGCCTTTTGCACGAAGACGTCTGTTGTATACTGACCGTCGCCATAGAACACCTGGTCGCCGTTCTCATTGAGCGTGAAATCCTTGTAGAGGCCGAAGCCGCAGGACATGGCGCGCCAGTCGGCATAGCCGGGCGGGATATGATCGGGCGCGACCTGGTCATACCCGTTGATGAATTTGCCGATGTGCCCCACAAAATAGCCAGCTCCAGAAAGCCACACAGGCAACGCGTTGGCTTCAAGCGCTCGATAGGCCTCATAGCCGCCGTCAGCGCCCTTGTCATGCAGGACGCCGTGGTTGTGAGGGAGAAGTCCGGTCAGCATCCCGACGCGCGATGGCGCGCAGAGCGGGAACGGCGTGAAATGATTGTCGAACCTAACGCCCCGATCGCGCATCGTCGAGCGCAGGATTGGCATGACGGACAGGTCGTCAAAGCGCATATCATCCGTGCAGATATGGATGAAATTGGGCTGCGCGCCCGGCCGGCGTGGATGCCCGGAACGAGACGACTGCGGCCGCAGCGCTGGCAGGACGCCTGCCAGCTTTAACAATGTCCTGCGATCCAGCATGCCCCCCGGAACTCAATTGTAATGAACGAAATGAAAGCGTCAGAAAAACCGGATCGAGAGTGCCACAACCGCATAATGAAGCAAGAGGGCGCCGCCGCACTCGCCGCCGCGAATGCCCCTGCCCGACCGCGCCATCCGCGTCAGCCGGTCGACCCAAGCGTTGCCGCGCCAAGCCGGCTGATCTGCCCCGCCGAACCGCGTGGAAACGGCCTGTTAGTCCCCTATGTGACAATCTGGCCGCCGCCGTGGATACCCAGATGGACATCGTCGAGGGCCTTGTTGGGCTTGTCTGGATGGCGGGCGCGCCGATCTATCTGGCGCTGCAGCCCTGGGCCCTCCTGCGCTTCAGGGCGGGCTGGCGGAAGGCGGCGGCGGTCCCGCTGCTTGGTGCTGCGCCGACGATCCTTTGGAGTCTTATCGCCTTCGCGCGCCAGTCCAATCTTTGGCCTCTTCCATTTCTGCTCTTCGCGCCGCTCGGCGCGTTCTATCTCGTCCTCCTGGCTTTCGCCCGCAGTTCGGAGAGAGCCTAGCGGTTCTGGCGGGGCCTCAGGACGCCTGTATAATCCCGCCCATGGATCCCATGCACACTATCGAAGCGTCCTCTTGGAAGGGGCCGTTCGACGATGCGACGAGGAACGGCGCTCTGGCCGCGCTCGAGGACGGCAAGGTCCTGTTCTTTCCGCGCCTCGGTTTTGCACTGCGGGACGAGGAACGCGCGCTTCTCGATCCCAGCCTTTCGAGCGGACGAGCCAAGAACGTCAGTCTGGATCCGTCCGGTAAGCTCAAGCACGAGGCCGGTTCGCCGGCGGAGCGCGCGCTCTTGAACTCAATGATGCGGCGCTTCGCCGACACCGCCGTCGCTTTGTCGCGGGAGTTGTTCCCGGCCTATGCCGGCAGCCTGGAGCGCGCGCGCACCTCTTTCCGCCCCATCGAAATCACGGGGAGGCGCTATTCGCCGTTGCACGACGACACGCGCCTTCACGTCGACGCCTTTCCCACCCGCCCTATGCGCGGTCGGCGGATCATGCGGCTGTTCTCGAATATCCATCCCGGATCGACGCCGAGGGTGTGGAACGTCGGCGAGCCGTTCGCCGACATGGCGCGCAAGATACTGCCGCAGGTCAAGGAGCCGCCGGCGTTCGTCGCTTGGCTTCGGGCGGCGACGCTGCAGACGCGCGGCCTGCGCAGCCGCTATGACGATCTCATGCTTGGCCTGCACGATCGCGCAAAACTCGATCTCGACTACCAGCGCGCTACGCCGAAGGCCGAAATCCGATTCCCGCCGGGAACGACGTGGCTCTGCTACACCGATCAGGTGATGCACGCGGCGTTGTCGGGCCAGTTCGTGCTTGAGCAGACCTTTCATCTGGACGTGGAGGCGATGGCCGAGCCCTGGCGCGCGCCGATCCGCGTGCTCGAAAGTATGACGGGACGGGCGCTCGCCTAGGGCAGGCGACAGTCCAAAATCTTCGGCGCGAAAATCGAGCCGATATAGAGATGACCCTTGGCCACGGCGCCGACGCTGGCCGCCCCAATCCCAGTTCCGAGATCGGCATAAACGAGTTTGGCCGGACCCGGCGCGCCGTTCGCGGTCGCAAATTCGAAAATTTCGGAGGGGGAAGGCTTCGACGGATCCTTCGCATAATCGAGCAGCGCGAACATTTTTGGGTGGGCGCCGACCCACAAATGGCCGGTCTCGTCGACATCGATATTGTCGGGGCCGGCCGGGAGCTCCTGCGCGCCGAGCGCCGTCAGGCGACCCGAGAAGGGGTCACGCGAGAAAGCGCGAATGCGCCGCGCAGTGGATTCGGCGACGTAGAGTTCGCGGCCGTCCTGAGACAACGCGACGCCGTTCGCGAAAGTCAGCCCGGCTGCGGCTTCCTTGAAAACCGAGCCGTCGAAATAAAGCACGTTGGCGCGAGGCAGGAGCAGATAGGTCTCGAGCGTCTTGCCTATTCCCGTAAGACTGCCGTGATCGTTTGTCACGTAGAATTGCTCGCGGCCGACCGCAGCCACGTCGTTGGCGCTGACCAGCTTGTCGCTTTCGATATCGCCGATCTCGTTGAGCGCAGGACCGCCCTCTCCCAACGACACTTCGAAAATGTCGATCGCGCTGCGCTGCTGGGAGAGGTGATTGACGGCCATGAGCGTGAGCGAGCCGTCGGTAGCCCTGAAGAGCGATATCCCATGCGGGTGAAAGTTGGACGGAGCGCCCTTCAGCCGCGCGAGCCCGCCCGCGCCGTCGAGGCGCAGGACATAGAGACCATCCGCGGGGTTTGGATCGCCGGCGATTCTTCGCCAATCCGTCACCGACGCAAACAGAAGACCGTCCTTGCGATCGATGGCGATGTCTTCGGCGCCTGCGGGCGCCGGGATGGCCCGACAGGCGCCCTCGAATTGCGGCGTCACCTCGGTGAAGACTCCGCCCTTGATCAGCGTCCGCAGCGCAAGCGCTCCGGCGCCCACGAGCAGTACGGCGGTCGTGGTGATCGCCACGCGCGTAATCGCTTTCATGCCCCTATCCCTTATCCCGCCAGCGCGAGGTCCTGGCCGAATTGCAGATCGGCGAGCCGCGCGTAAAGCCCGCCTCGCGCGACCAGTTCGGCGTGGCTGCCCTCGCCCACGACGCGCCCCGCCTCCATCACCACGATGCGCCTCAGGCGCTGAATTGTCGCAAAACGATGGGCTATGACCAGCGTCGTGCGGCCCGCCATTAGATTGGCGAGGCCCTGTTGCACCAGACGCTCGTTCTCCGCGTCCAGCGAGGACGTCGCCTCGTCGAGCAGGAGCAGCGGGGCGTCGCGCAGGATGGCGCGGGCAATGGCGATCCGCTGGCGCTGGCCGCCGGATAGCGTCTGGCCGCGCTCGCCGACGATCGTGGCGTAGCCGTTCGGCAGTTGCTCGATGAATTCCGCCGCCGCGGCTGCCTCCGCCGCTCGGCGCACCTCCGCCTCGCGCGCCTCGTTGCGGCCGTATCGGATGTTGTCGGCGATGGTTCCGGAGAAGATCACCGGATCCTGGGCCACCAGCGCAATGTGACGACGCATCTGCGCCGGATCGAGGGCGGCCACATCGAGGCCGTCAAAAAGAACCGTTCCCGTCTGCGGCGCAAAGAAGCGCAGCAGAAGCTGAAACACGGTCGACTTGCCTGCGCCGCTCGGGCCAACCAGCGCCACGCTTTCTCCGGGCGCGACGTCGAGCGAGAAGTCGTTGAGCGCTGCGTGATCCGGACGCGAAGGATAGCGGAAGGTCACGCCTCGAAAGGCGATCGCTCCGCTCGGCCGCGCCGGAAGGGGCAGCGGAGTCTTCGGCGCTCTGACTTCCGGTTCCACGTTCAGAAGCTCGCTCAGCCGCTCCGACGCGCCGGCCGCGCGCTGGAGGTCGCCATAGGTCTCGCTCAGCGCCCCGACGCCGCCCGCCACGATGCCGGCATAGAAGATGAACTGCACGAGCTGGCCGGCGGTCATCGCATGGCCGACCACGTCCTGCGCGCCGACCCAGCCGACCGCGGCGATCGAGCCGAACACCGCGAAGATCACGACGGCGGTCATCGCCGCGCGGGCGCG
Organism: Rhizomicrobium sp.; assembly: GCA_035549135.1. Lineage (GTDB taxonomy): Bacteria > Pseudomonadota > Alphaproteobacteria > Micropepsales > Micropepsaceae > Rhizomicrobium. The sequence goes on from DASZRM010000045.1 coordinate 21,199, forward strand.
CGTGCGCAGCACCGCGACGTCGAAAGAGGCCTCAACCGCGTCGGCGTAACGGCGGCGCTCCTCCGCCTCATGGGTGAAGGCCTGCACCGTCTGCACCGCGTTGATGGTCTCTCCAGCATGGGCGGAAGTGTCGGCGATGCGGTCCTGGCTCTTGCGGCTCAACGTGCGAACCCAGCGGCCGAACAACATGAGCGGAATCATCACCAGAACGACCGCGCCGATGACGAGCGCCGTAAGCTTGACGCTGGTGACGAACATCAGGATGAGCCCACCGATGAACATCACCAAATTGCGGGCCGCGATCGAGGCGGACGAACCTACCACCGTCTGGATTAGGGTCGTATCGGCGGTGAGGCGCGAGAGGACCTCTCCCGTGCGCGTCGTCTCGAAGAAGACGGGCGTGAGCCCGATGACATTGGCGAACACGGCCTTGCGCAGATCGGCGATCACGCGCTCGCCGAGCCAGGTGACGAAATAGAAGCGGATTGCGGTCGACACCCCCAGCACCGCCGCCGCCAGCAGGAAGAGAAGGAAATAGTGCGAGATCGCCGAAATCTGCGCGGCGCTGAAGCCGCGGTCGATCAGCGAACGCAACGCCGCGGGCAGCGCCAGCGTCGCCCCCGACGAGACCAGGAGCGCGAGCGTGGCGGCCGCGATCCTGAAGCGGAACGGCCGGATGAAGGGCCACAGCGCCCGAAGCGGCCTCAGCGATCGGCTCTTGGCCCGGCCCTGGGCCTGCCAGGCGACCTGGCTAGCAAATTCCTCGCCGGACTGGGCCATCCTTCAACCTCCGAGCCTGACCTATATAGGAGGCGGGCCGGCGGGGGTAAGGGACAGATCGCCTTAGCCTTGTGGAAGCCGTCCCCATGCCCTATAAGGCCCGGCTCCAAAAAAAGCGGGCCGTTCGCCATGAAAAAGGGCATTCATCCCAACTATCACTTCGTCGAGGTCCATCTGAACGACGGCTCGACCTACAAGACCCGCACAACCTGGGGCGAGCCCGGCCAGAAGCTGACGCTCGACATCGATCCGACGACGCATCCGGCCTGGACCGGCGGCCAGCAGCAATTGCTAGACCGCGGCGGCCGGCTGACGCGCTTCAACAAGAAGTTTTCTGGCTTCGTGAAGTCCTAGCGCGGCGAGGGTCAGCCGCCGAACGCTTTTTCCAGACGCTCGTACTGCGCCTTGACGCCGTCCTCGCCGTCGCGGAACAGAACCTCGTCCAACCGCGCAATGCGGCGGTAGAGATTGTCGCTGCGCCAGAGAAGATTTTGCAGCATCACCGGAAGCTGGTCGATCCCCTCGCCGCCGCCGCCCAGGCAAATCTCGCGCGAACCGAGACGGTAGCGTTCGGCAGCCGCCTCCTTTGCGTCCATGTCGCCGTCATGCACCGCGCGCTGTACGAGCAGCCAGCTTGCAGCCTGCATGAGCCGCGTGGTCACGCGCATGCTTTCGCCGGCGTAGAGCATGGCGATCTTGCGCGGAAGCTCGCGCGATTCGGCGCGGCCTCGCCCGTCGAGGTAGCGCGCGGTTTCTTCCACCAGCGCCATGCCTTCCTCGAACGTTTTCTCGAATAGCGCCGAACTGGCGAACCCCTGCGCCGTCAGGCCGCGCAACGTCTCTTCGTCGCCTTGCGCAAGCGTCATGCGGCGGTCCCCCAGAAAACCTCTCGGCGCGCGCAAGGCTATCAACTCGCCCGACCCGCGCAAGCCGCCAGCATCGCGACCCTGCGGTTAATCGCGTTCATGGTTGCCGACGGGCAACGTCGATTCGACCTGCGTTAAGATTGACGCCCAAGCAGTCACGGTTGCATTCAACCTTTCTTGAAAAAAGCGGTTGCAGCATCCTTGGTCGCTCGCCGTGCGCCGATGGCTTCGCGACAACGCGCGATTTCGGCTTCGAGATCCATGATTCGCGCGCCCAGCTCGAATTCGGACAGCGAAGACAAATCCTGGCCGAGAACGATCTCGGTGACCTTCTTCTTGCGCGGCAGCTCGTCGGGATCGATCGGCATTGCTGGTCCCTGATCGATGGCGATCGCCCAAGCCTATTCGCAGGTAATGGGCGGCGATCGCATCTTTGTCCTAAACTTGCGCGTTCACAAGAGCGCAGGATCGATCCGTGAAAGCCATCGTCGTCGAGAATCAGGGTCCGAACTATGCGCTCGCCATCTCGGACGTCGAACGGCCGGCGCCGCCGGGACCAGGCGAGATACTGATCCGGGTGGCGGCCGCCGGGGTTAACCGCGCCGATCTGGCGCAGGCCAAAGGCGGCTACCCGCCGCCGCCCGGAGCCTCGCCGATCCTGGGCATGGAGGTGTCGGGGACCGTCGATTCATGCGGACCGGGCGCGCGCGCCTTTTCGCCCGGAGACGAGGTTTGCGCGCTGCTTCCGGGCGGCGGCTACGCCGAATATGCGATCGCCGCGGAGCGCTGCGCGCTGCCCGTTCCGAAGGGGGTGTCGCTGATCGAGGCATCGGCGCTCCCTGAAGTCCATTTCACAGTCTGGACCAATCTCATGGACGCGGCGCGCCTCAAGCCAGGCGAGACGACCTTGATCCACGGCGGCTCGAGCGGCATCGGCACGGCGGCGATCCAGTTGCTTAAGGCTCGCGGCCACAAGGTGTTCGCGACGGCCGGCAGCGCGGAGAAATGCGCAGCCTGCGAAAGGCTCGGCGCGAGCAAAGCCATCGACTACCGCCATGCCGATTTCGTCGAGGTCGTGAAGGCGGAAACCGGCGGACGCGGCGTCGACGTCATTCTCGACATGGTGGGCGGCGATTACATCCAGCGCAACATGAGCGCCGCGGCCGTGTGGGGCCGCATCGTCAACATCGCCTATCAGGGCGGTATGAGCGCGACGGTCAATTTCGCGCCCATGCTGATGAAGCGGTTGTCGCTGATCGCGACGACGCTGCGCAGCCGCAGCGTGGAAGAAAAGGGCCGAATCCGCGACGCGCTCGCCCGCGAGGTCTGGCCGCTGATCGCATCGGGGCAAATCCGGCCCGTAGTCGACCGGGTGTTCCCGCTCGCCGAGGCCGGGGCCGCCCATGCGCGCATGGCTCAAAGCGTGCATATCGGCAAGCTTCTGCTTGCGCCTTGAAAGCCCCGCCGCGCCGCCTAATTGAGCCCCATCGAAAAGGGGGATTTCATGTTTCGTCTATCCTTCGCCATCTTCGCCATCGCCACGCTGACCGCCGCAGTCGCTCAGGCAGCGCCTTCGGTGAAAGGCGCTGGACAATATCACCTGCGCCCCGGCGCCGCGCCGACGCCGGAGATGACGGCCGCGATCGCCAAGGCCGACGCCGATCTTTTCGCGGCCGTGTTCGACCGCTGCGACACCGATTCCGTGGCCGCAATGCTGACGGACGATTTCCGCTTCGTGCACGACAAGGACGGCGAATCCGCGCGCGCGAAATTCGTCGACGATCTCAACGGCCATTGCGCGCGCGTGAAGAGCGGCGAGGATTTCCCCGCGCGGCGCGAACTCGTTCCCGGATCGCTGGAAGTGTGGCCCATCGACAAATACGGCGCGCTGGAAATCGGCGTGCACCGGTTCTATGCGCGACTGGCCGGAAAACCCGAACAGCTCACAGAAACCGGCAATTTCATGATCCTGTGGAAGCAGGTGGGTGGAAAGTGGCTGATGGCCGAGAGCATCTCCTACGGCCACAAGCTGGCGGAGTGAGACGCGCTTTCCACCCTCGGCGTGCGAGAGCGGAACCGCGCGGGCGAAACGCTCCTGGCGACGCGCTCGCCGGCGAAGTCTGGCCGCCCATCGCATCGGGACAACTCCGGCCAGTGATCGACCAAGCGTTCCCGCCCGCCAGGGCCCGGGGGCGGACCATGCGCGCATGGCCCAAGACCTGCATATCGACAAGCTTCTGCTCGCGCCTTGAAAGCGTCGGATTCGATCTTAACTTTTAGCCGGTGGTTAAACCTGAAAGGTTTCGGATGTTCCGCCTGTCGCTCGCCGTCTTCGCCGTCGCGGTGATGATCGCCGCCATCGCGCAGTCCAGCTAGCCGCGCGCCGAGGCCGGAAACCTCGCGCAGTTTCAGCGACCTAGGAAAGGCTTCCCTTTCCGGCGCATCCCCGCTAAAACACCCGCCTTCCTCGAAATCGTGAACGTTCGAGCGAAGGGACGGAGCCGGAAAGGCCCCGCCCGGGAAAGGAAAAACCTATGGCCGCGCAACAATACCCCCTTATGCCCAAGGCGACCGCCGTCTGGCTGGTCGACAACACCTCGCTTACCTTCGAGCAGATCGCCGATTTCTGCGGACTGCACCCGCTCGAGGTGAAGGGCATCGCTGACGAGGACGTCGCCAAGGGCATCAAGGGCCAGGACCCGGTCAGCGCCGGCCAGCTCAGCCGCGAGCAGATCGAGGAGGCGGAGAAGAATCCGAAGCTGCGTCTCAAAATGGCGCCGCCCAAGCACAAGATGCCGGCGATCAAGCAGAAGAAGGCGCCGCGCTACACCCCCGTCTCCAAGCGCCAGGACAAGCCGGACGCAGTCTACTGGATTCTGCGAAATCACCCGGAATTCTCCGATGCGGACATCATCAAGCTGATCGGCACCACCAAGGCCACGATCCAGAAGATTCGCGAGCGCTCGCACTGGAATGCGCCGAACATCAAGGCGGTCGATCCGGTGACCTTGGGCCTTTGCTCGCAGCTTGAGCTCGATCTGGCCGTGACTCGCGCCAATCAGCGCCGCGAGCGGGCGCTCAAACGCGCGGCAAAGGCCGGCGCCACGCTCAAGCCGGTGCAGGATTTGCCCGCGCCCGGAGCCCCGGAGCCGGCGGAAGGCGATGCCGGCGCGGAGATTCCGCCGCTCTCCGAGACCCCGCCCCCGGTGGTGATCGCCGATTCCTCCGACGAGCCGCCGGACGAAACGAGCGAGCCTTAAGCCGCCTTCTCCTCCGAACCGCGCGGATCGAGCTCGAGCGCGGCCGGCGAGCCCTGTTGCGGCAGCATGGCGAATTTTTCGCGCGTCTCGCCGATCCAGGCCACGCGGACCCGCACGCGCACGATCACGAAGACAAGCATCGCGACGTGAATCGCGGCCGTGTAGAGAAACAGCGAGGCGTCGCCGAATCGCGAAATGACGATCGCAGCTAGCGTCGGCCCGAAACACGCCGCCAAGGCGTTCAGCATCAGCAGGGTCGCCGAGACCTCCACGAAGGACTCGCGCGGGATGCGGTCATTGGCGTGGGCGACCGAAAGCCCATAGAACGGCAACGCGGTGACGCCGAAGGCCCCTATCAGAAGCAGCGACTGGAGCCGGCCGGCGCCGGCGAAGACATAGAGCATGACGCCGAGCGCCGCCGAGGCCGCGCAGATGGCCGCGATCACATAGCGCCGGTCCATCCGGTCGGAGAGCCGCCCGAGCGGAAGCTGCACCAGCGCGCCGCCAAGCGTCAGCGCGCTCATGAAGGCGGCTAGCCAGGTTCTGGTCAGTCCCTGGTCCTGGGCGAAGAGCGGCGCCAGGGCCCATACCGCGCTATTGGCGAGCCCCACCGCCACGCATCCGACCACGCCGACCGGCGTGATCCGGTAGAGGCCCAGCGGCCGCAGCCTCGGAACCTCGACCCTTTCAGGCTGCGCCAGCCGCGTGAGGCTCACCGGGATGAGGCAAAGGGCGTAGAAGACGGCGGCGAGGTTGAAGAGCGTGAAGCTCGTCGGCGCATTCGAGGAAAAGAGCATCTGGCCCACGATCATGCTGCCGTAGTTCACGGTCATGTAAGACGCGAAAATGCGCCCGCGCGCCTCATTGGCGGCGCGCTCGTTGAGCCAGCTTTCAATCACCATGTAGAGAACGGCCGCGCCGAAGCCGAAGCCGGCGCGCGTCAGGATCCAGACCGACTCGCTGAAATACATCGACTGCAGAAGCGTCGTCGCCGCCGCGATCCCGGCGCCGGCCGCGAAACAGCGGCTGTGTCCTGCGCGAGAGAGCAGCCCCGGTCCGGCAAGGCAGCCTGCGACGAAGCCCAGATAATAGGCCGAGCCGATGATCCCGATGGCCAGAGTCGAAAACCCGGCGAGCTCCGCGCGAACCGGAATGAGCGTGCCGACGAGGCCGTTGCCGGCGATGAACACCGCCGCCGACAGCAGAATCGCCCCGACCGACAGGATCTCCTTGCGCATGATGCGCCTTTCGCAGCGCCCGGTATCGCGCGCGCGTGTTTACAAGTCAAAGCAGGGCAGGATTGCGGCGAAAAGCTCAGACAAGGTAGCGCGCGATCGCGAAGCCCGCGACGATCAGCGCTAGAAACGCGGCAAGAATTATTTCCAGATATTTCTCGAGGATTCGGCGTACGGGCTCCCCGAAGACATAGAGCACCGCGGTCTCGGCGAAGAAGCGCACGCCGCGGGTGATCGCCGAGAACAGCATGAACAGGCCGAAATTGAATCCGGCGAATCCGGAGGCGATGGTGACGAGCTTGTAGGGGATGGGCGTCAGCCCCTGGACCATGATCCAGTAGCCATAGCGCGCATAGGCGGCGCGGAAAGCGTCGATGCCCCCGCCCATGCCATAGACATGGATCAGCCATTGTCCGACCGAATTGAAGAGAAATGCGCCAACGGCGTAGCCGAGCGCCCCGCCCAGGACCGACCATAGCGTGCACCATCCCGCGACCAGAAAGGCGCGACTGCGATTGGCGAGCGCCATCGGCACCAGCATGATGTCGGGCGGAATGGGAAAGCACGAGGCCTCGGCGAAGGCGATCGCGGCCATCGCCGTCCAGGCATGGCGGCCGACCGCGGCCCGCATCATCCAAGCGTAAAGCGCGCGCAGGCCGCGCGGCCTTGCGGGTTCGGCGATTTCGCTCATGCGGCGTCCCTGGGTCGTGGGCATTCCTAGCAACCGCGCCAGACGGCGTCCATCCGCTTGCCGCTAAGCGCGGCATTCTCTAGCTTTTCGACAGGGAGACATCGACGAGATGGCCAAGCGCAAGACGCCCAGACGGCCGGTGAAATCGAAGCGGGCGAAGGGCAAGACGAAGGCGCCGCGAAAGGCGAAGGCGCGGACGAAGCTCGCGCCCAAGCCGCTCGCCCGGCCATCGGACCGCAAGCCGCCGGCGCGACGGCCCGCCCGCCGGCTGGGCGCAAGGCCGCTCGCCCGCACGGCGCCGATGAAGCCGCTCTTCCACGTCAGTGCCTACGACGCAGACCTCGATCGCAATCCGGCGAACTATCAGCCCCTCACCCCGACCAGCTTCCTCGAGCGCGCTGCGAGGGTGTTTCCGGAGCGCCTGGCGGTGATCCATGGCAGGCTGAGGCGCAATTACGACGAGTTCTACGCGCGGTCGCGCCGACTCGCCTCGGCGCTGACGCGGCGCGGCATACGCCGCGGCGACACCGTTGCCGCGATGATGGCCAACACGCCGGGCATGCTCGAGCTGCATTATGGCGTGCCGATGACGGGCGGAGTGCTCAACACGCTGAACACGCGCCTCGACGCGCCGACGCTCGCCTTCATGCTGGACCACGGCGAGGCCAAGGCGCTGGTGACCGATCGTGAGTTCGCACCGACAATCAAGCAGGCGCTGGCTCTGGCGAAGAACAAGCCTTTCGTCATCGATTACGACGATCGCGAGTTCCCTCAGACGGGCGAGATGCTGGGCTCCGCCGAATACGAGGAATTCATCGCCGGCGGCGATCCAGACTTCGCCTGGGCGCCGCCGAAGGACGAATGGGACGCGATCTCGCTCAACTACACCTCGGGCACGACGGGCAATCCCAAGGGCGTCGTTTTCCACCATCGCGGCGCGGCGCTGATGGGCTACGGCAACGTCATCTCCGCGCGCATGGCGATGCATCCGGTCTATCTCTGGACCGTGCCGATGTTCCACTGCAACGGCTGGTGCTTTCCCTGGTCGCTGTCGGTCGTGGCCGGAACCCATGTGTGCCTGAGATGGGTGCGCGCGAAGGCAATGTACGATGCGCTCGCAGATCACAAAGTCACCCACCTCTGCGGCGCGCCGATCGTCATGTCGACTCTGATCAACGCCGGCGAAGACGAGCGGCGGCCGCTGCCGCACATGGTGCAGTTCATCACCGCCGCCGCGCCGCCGCCGGAAGCGGTGCTGGCGCAGATGGCGGAGGCCGGTTTCAACGTGACGCATGTCTACGGCCTCACCGAAACCTACGGCCCGGCCGTGGTCAACGAGTGGAAGGATTCGTGGGATGCGCTCGAGCGGGGCGCGCGCGCCGCCCGGAAAGCTCGCCAGGGCGTGCGCTATCATGCGCTCGACGCGCTAACCGTGATGGACCCGGAGACCATGGAGCCCACGCCGGCTGACGGCATGACGCTTGGCGAGGTGATGTTCCGTGGAAACATCGTGATGAAAGGTTATCTGAAAAATCCCGCGGCGACGCGCGAAGCTTTCGCCGGCGGTTGGTTCCACTCCGGGGACCTCGGGGTCATGCACCCGGACGGCTATGTTCAGCTCAAGGACCGCTCCAAGGACATCATCATTTCCGGCGGGGAGAACATTTCCTCGCTCGAGGTCGAGGACGTACTGATGAAGCATCCTTCGGTATTGTTCGCGGCGGTGGTGGCCAGACCCGACGAAAGATGGGGCGAGACGCCCTGCGCCTTCGTCGAGAAGAAGCAGGGCCATGATCACGTCAGCGCCGCGGATCTGATAGCCTGGTGCCGCGAGAACCTTGCCCACTACAAATGTCCGCGGCATGTGGTCTTCGCCGAGATTCCCAAGACCTCGACGGGCAAGCTGCAGAAATACAAGCTTCGGGAGATGGCGAAGGCCGTCGCCTAGCGAAACTTTCCCGGTTTCCTAAAGGCGGCGTTCACCACGCCCCGTTCCCGGCTTTCGCCTCGCCCGGATAACGCATAGATTCGCCGCGCACTCGACATAGCGGCGCGCCATGACGGCTCGACTCGGACCTGCGGCGCTCTTCGCGTTGATGAGTTCGGCTGCGCTCGCGGGAAATCCGCAGGTGACCGTCTCGATCGACGCGACCGCCGGCCGCCATCCCATCAATCCGAACATCTACGGCGTCGCGTTCGCCTCCAAGGCCGACCTCGCCGCGCTGAACGCGCCGCTCAACCGTTCCGGCGGCAACGCCGAGACGGCCTATAACTGGAAGGAAAACGCCACAAATCTGGGGCAGGACTGGTATTTCGAAAGCTATCCAGGCGCGAGCGACGCGCCGGGCGCGGACGCGGACGCCTTCGTCTCGGCCACCAGGTCGAAGGGCGCCGAGCCGATGCTGACCATCCCGCTCGCGGGCTGGGTGGCCAAGCTCGGCTCCGGCCGTTCGATCCTTCCGTCCTTTTCGGTCACCAAATACGGCGCGCAATGCGACACGGACTACTGGGATCCGGACGCGGGCGACGGCCTAAAGCCCGATTGCGCGACGCCGATCGAGGGCAACGATCCCAACGACTCCTTCATTCCCGACACGGCGGCGCGCGAACAGAGCTGGGTGAAGCATCTGGTGAAGAAATGGGGCGATGCCTCCGCCGGCGGCGTGCCCTATTACCTGATGGACAACGAGCCGAGCATCTGGTTCTCCACCCATCGCGACATGCATCCCGTCGGTCCGCATGCGGATGAATACCGCGACAAGGTCGTCGCCATGTCGGCGAAGATCAAGGCGGTCGACCCGAATGCGCAGATCGTCGCGCCCGAGGAATGGGGCTGGGAAGCCTATTTCTATTCCGGCTACGACCAGCAATACGCCGCCGAGCACGGCTATTGCTGCTGGCCCGATCACGACGGCATGCAGGGCGGAATGGATTATATCCCCTGGCTGCTCAGCGAATGGAAGAATGCCGGACATCCGGTGGATGTGCTGAGCGTGCATTATTATCCGCAGAGCGGGGAGGACAGCGACGATGTCTCGCAGAACATGCAGCTACTGCGAAACGAATCCACGCGCGAGCTGTGGGACCCGAATTACAAGTCGAAAAGCTGGATCGGCGACAAGGTCTATCTGATTCCGCGCCTGAAGCAGTGGATCGCGGACGACTATTACGCCGGCACGCCGGTGGCGATCACCGAATACAATTGGGGCGCCGAAAACCATATCAACGGCGCAACCACGCAGGCCGACATCTTCGGCATTTTCGGGCGCGAGGGTCTCGACATGGCGACGCGCTGGACCGTACCGGACAAGTCGACGCCGACCTTCAAGGCGATGCAGATGTATCGCAATTATGACGGCGCGGGTTCCGGCTTCGGCGATACCAGCATCGCCGCATCCGTTCCCAATCCCGATCAGCTTTCAGCCTTCGCCGCGCTTCGGTCGGATGGAACGATGACGGTGATGGTGATCGCCAAGGCGCTCAGCGGCGATACGCCGGTGAAGCTCAAGCTGGCCCATTTCTCCAAGGCGGGAACGGCGCAGGTCTGGCGGCTCGATTCCGGCAACCGGATCCGACGGCTGTCCGACATCGCCTGGTCCGCCCGCGCCTTGAGCGACACCGCGCCGGCGCAAAGCATCACGCTCTATGTTTTGCCGCGTTCATGAGGCTCTCGAACGCATCGCCGTCCCCGGTTTCAGTTGAGGGGGATATATATACAAGGATAAGATGTAATTCCAACCCGTTGGCTTAATTGAATTTTCTTGGCCAGAGCCACGAATCAGCATTAAGACTCCCGGCCGTGGGCATCGCGCCCCCGGGGGAATGGATGCACGGTATCGTCGGCGGAGCCGCTGAGTTCAATGCGGCCGCCCTGCAGAACGGATGGGCCTCTCTTTGCGACGCCACGCTCAACTTTGCACACTCTGACCTGGTCAAGCTCCTGGCGCTGTGGCGCATGGAGGCCGGCGAGGCCGGCATACCTCCTCGGCGGGCCATGTCCGCACGCCTGCTCAAGTCGTTCCTGCGCGATATCGCTCTGTACGAACGTATCGGAGAAGGGCCGGGACGGCGCTACCGCATACGGCTGATGGGCACGGCCTTCGCCCAGATTCTGGGCGACTTCACCGGCAAGTTCGTCGATGAGGCGGTGTCGGCCGAATTCACGCCGCGCTGGCACGCCGCCCTCGACGCCACGCTGGGCGCGAAGGCGCCTTTGCGTTTCATCGCCCGCGAGGACACCAATCAGATGACCTTTCTGACCGGGGAGTTCCTTTCCGCTCCGCTGCTCGCCGACGACGGCCGAGCCAATCTGGTTCTGTCCGCGGCGCGCTACAGCGGGCGGCGGCCCTGGGAGGAAATCGAGGCCGAAGCGCGCAAGACGCTGGGGCTGTAAGGCTCCGCGCGCGAAGATTTTGTGCGAGACGGGCGGCCGCGAACCGACCTAACCTTGCGGCGCAATCTCTGGACCTCGCCGTGGACCAGCCCCAAACCTTCGCCAGCCGCTACGCGCTCGCCTTCATCTTCGTGACGATGCTGGTCGATTCGATCGGGCTCGGCGTCATCATTCCCGTGGCGCCCAAGATCATCGCCGAACTGACGGCCGGCGGCCAAAGCGGCGCCGCCGCGATGAGCGAAGCGGCGCGCTGGGGCGGCTGGCTGTTCTTCGTCTACGCGTTGATGCAGTTTCTCTGCGCGCCGCTCATCGGCAATCTGAGCGATCGATTTGGGCGCAGGCCGGTGCTCATCGTTTCGCTGCTGGCGCTCGGCGTCGACTACGCGATCACCGGGTTTGCGCCGACCATCGGCTGGCTGTTCGTGGGGCGGGTCATGTCCGGAGCCGCGGGGGCCAGCTACACCACCGCTTACGCCTATATCGCCGACGTGACCCCGCCGGAGAAGCGCGCCGCCAATTTCGGCCTCACCGGCGCCGCGTTCAGCATCGGCTTCGTGCTGGGGCCGGCCTTGGGCGGCCTTCTCGGCAGCCTCGGAGCGCGCCTGCCGTTCTTCGTCGCGGCGGGATTGTCGTTCGCCAACGCCCTGTTCGGCGCGTTCGCGCTCAAGGAATCGCTTGCGAAGGAACATCGTCGCCCGTTCGAACCGTGGCGCGCAAATCCCGTCGGCGCGCTGGTGGCGTTGGGAAAATTTCCGAACATCGTCACGATGTGCGCCGTCATCGTCCTCATCAGGCTGGCGCACGATTCCAATCCTTCGGTATTTTCCTTCTATGTGTACGCCAAGTTCCACTGGACGCCGCAGATGGTGGGCTATGCGCTGATGACCATCGGCGTGTTTATGGCCGTCGTCTATGGCTATCTCGTGCGCATTGCGATTCCCAGGATCGGAGAAACCGCGGCAGTCTATCTTGGCCTCGGCGCGGGCGCGGTCGGATTTGCGGGCTACGCCTTCGCCACCAAAGGCTGGATGATGTTCGCCTGGATGGCGCCGTTTTCGCTGTTCGGCTTTGTTATGCCAGCGCTCAACGCGATCATGTCGAGGACGGTCGGCCCACGCGAGCAGGGCGAATTGCAGGGAGCATTGGCCTGCATCGGCAGCCTCACTTCGATCGCCGCGCCGCCAATGCTCACCAACCTGTTCGCCTACTTCACAAGCGCAAGCGCGCCGGTCTATTTCCCTGGCGCGGCGTTCCTGGCGGCGAGCCTGTTTCTGCTGCTGGCGGCCCTGGTCTTTTCGCGCATCCGCGCGCCTGCGCCAGTCATGCAGCCGGCGTGACCGGGATCAAGCGCGGAGCGTCAATGAAGGTTGCTTCGCAACCGCTCCAATTCGTCTTTTATCCGGAGTTTTTCTTTTTTGAGCGCCGCGACCCGGACTTCGTCCCAGTCGGGATTGGCCATTTCGGCGGTGATCGTGTCTTCGAGTTTCTTATGTTTTTCGGAGAGTTCTTTGATCTGCCCCTGCTGAAGCGTCATGCGAAACCTCTTCACTTAGGCCCGGCAATTTAAGCACCAACGGCGCTCTCTGTCACGGCCCCCTTCCGCCTATGCTTGCGCGGGAGTAAAGGGGGATATGGCGCGGGATCGGGCGGAAAACGGCCAAAATCGAGTCGTGGTCGGCATGAGCGGCGCCTCCGGCGCGGCTTTGGGCGTGCGCCTTCTCGAGGCGCTGCGCGATCTTAGAATCGAATCGCATCTGGTGATGAGCAAGGCGGCCGAAATGACGATCGGCTACGAGACCGAGCTCAAGCCGAAGGACGTGCGCGCCAAGGCCGATCGCTCCTACGCCATTGGCGATGTCGGCGCGCCGATCGCCTCGGGAAGTTTCCGGACGAGGGGCATGATCGTCGCTCCCTGCTCCGTGCGCACCATGTCTGAAATCGCCACCGGCGTGACCGCGACCTTGCTCAGCCGGGCCGCCGACGCGACGCTCAAGGAGCGCCGGCCGCTGGTCTTGATGGTCCGGGAAACCCCGCTGCATCTGGGGCATCTGCGCCGCCTGACCGAGCTTGCCGAGATGGGCGCGATCATCCTTCCGCCGGTTCCCGCCTTCTATGCCGAACCGCGCACGCTGTCGGACCTGGTCGACCAGATGACGGGCCGCGCCCTGGACTTTTTGGGGTATGATTGGCCGCTCGCCCGGCGTTGGGGCGAAGACCTTGCGAAGGGACGGCCAAGGCCGAGGCCGTCACGCGGATGAACGACACCGACACTCAGGCCGCCCTGCGCGCCCGGCTGGCCGAACTGACCCAGGAACATCGCGATCTCGACACCGCGATCGCGGCGCTGATCGCCTCGGGCGCAAACGATCAGATCCAGCTCACGCGCCTCAAGAAGAGGAAGTTGCAACTCAAGGATCTGATTGCGCGCATCGAAGACGACCTTCTGCCCGACATCATCGCCTGACGAGCGGGTTCGAGGGGCGGAACTTTCCCTCTTCGAAAGGCTCAGGGCGAGGCGGTTGCGCAAATCCTCATGCTGCGCCTGTCGAAGCGTGAGCATCAAGGCGTCAGGCAGGCTGACCGTGTCCAAAAGAGATAGCGCTAGCGGGCGGCCCGTTTGTGCGCGTACATCGCCTCGTCGGCGCGGGCCATGGCGGTTTGGGCGTCCTCGCCAGCCTTCAGTTCGAAAGCGCCGTAGGAAAAGCTCGTCGGAATCGCCCGGCCCTGCCAGATAGTAGGCGAATCGCCGAGCGCCTTGGCGAGCCCGTCGGCCTTGGCGTGGGCCTGCGCCTGGTTGGCGTGGCTGAGGAGGACGCCGAACTCGTCGCCGCCGAGCCGCCCCACAAGATCGCTTTCGCGCACATTGGTCAGAAGCGTCTGCGCGAAATGCTGAAGCACGGCGTCGCCAGCGGCGTGGCCGTGGGCGTCATTGACGCCCTTGAACCCATCGAGATCGAAATAGACGAGACTCGCGGGCGCGCCATAACGGCTGGCGAAGGCGATGTAGCGCGTTAGCTCGCGCACGAACGCCCGGCGATTGAGCAAGGGCAGCAGGTGATCCTGGTCGGCGGTCTTCTCCGCTTCTTCGAGCCGGGCGCGCGTGTGGTGCAGCTCGCGACGCAACGTATCTACCTCGCCCATCAGCGTCATGATCGCGTCGCGCACGCGCGGCGTGAATTCTTCTTCCGGGATGCCAAGAACGCTCGCGTCCACCGTCGCGGGGGAGAGCGCGTCGGGAGCGGCGACCGCTTCGGCCCGCCGCGCATAAGCGGCCGCGCCCACCGCGCGCGCGCCGCGCAGCGCATTTGCCCGATCGATCTTCATCCGCAGCTCCCGCCCTGCCCGCACAAGCGCGGTAAACCTAGGAATCGCGGGCTTAAGAATTGGTTTATGATGGCAAAGAATTGGTTAAAATTCCGTCGAACGCACTTTCCTCTCCGTTTCGCAACCCTATAATGCGCCGCTTCCTCCGAAGGGCCCCCTCGCCCGCGAATCGAGACCGGAAGCATGAGCGCTCCCCCTGTTGGCCTGATCATGGGCAGTCAGTCCGACTGGCCGACGCTGCGCGCCGCGGCCGAAACGCTGGATGCGCTCGGCCTTGCCTATGAAAGTCGGATTGTCTCGGCACATCGCACGCCCGATCGCATGAGCGAATACGCCAAGTCGGCTGCGGGCCGCGGGATCAAGGTCATCATCGCCGCCGCCGGCGGCGCGGCCCATTTGCCCGGCATGACCGCCGCCATGACGATGCTTCCCGTGCTCGGCGTGCCGGTGGAGACCAAGGCGCTCAAGGGGTTGGACAGTCTTCTGTCGATCGTTCAGATGCCCGGCGGCGTGCCGGTCGCCACCTTCGCCATCGGGGAGAGCGGGGCTAGGAACGCCGCCCTCCATGCGGCGGCGATTTTGGCGCTCTCCGACGCAGCCCTCGCCACGCGGCTTCAGGATTGGCGCGCGCGCCAGACGGCCGCGGTCGCCGAAGCGCCCAGCCAGTCATGACGGGCCCCAAAAGGCTCTCGGCTCCCGTCGCCCCGGGAGGGACGATCGGGATTCTGGGCGGCGGGCAGCTCGGCCGCATGCTCGCCCTGGCCGCGGCGCGTCTCGGATTGAGGACGCATATCTATTCGCCGCCGGGCGATGATGCGCCGGCGTTCCAGGTCTGCGCCGCGCGAAGCGAAGCTTCCTTCGAGGACCGTTCCGCGCTCGAGGCCTTCGCCAAAAGCTGCGCCGTGGCGACCTTCGAGTGGGAGAACGTGCCGGTCGCGGCGGTCGAGGCCGTCGCCGCGCTCGCGCCCGTCTATCCGGACGCCGCGACCTTGCGCGTGACGCAGGACCGCTTCGAAGAAAAGTCATTCGTCTCGGGGCTCGGCCTGAAGACCGCGCCGTTTCGCAATGTGCTCTCGCGCGAGGATGCGCGCGCCGCCGCGAACGCGCTCGGCGGGCCGGCGATCCTGAAGACGCGGCGCATGGGCTATGACGGAAAGGGTCAGGCCAAGATTGCAGGGCCAGGCGAGGCCGAGGCCGCATGGGCGCGATGCGGCGGCGCGCCCTGCATACTCGAAGCCTTCGTTCCGTTCGCTTTCGAAATCTCGGTCGTCGCCGCGCGCGGGTTCGATGGGTCCTTTGCGGCCTACGATCCGCCGGAGAACATTCACGGCGAACACATCCTTCGACGCTCCATCGCGCCTTCGAGGATGAGCGCGGCGCAATGCGCCGAGGCCGTGGCCACGACCAAGACGATCGCCGAGTCGCTCGGCTATGTCGGCGTGCTGGCGGTCGAGTTCTTCGTCATGCCGGACGGCGCGCTGCTGGTGAACGAGATCGCGCCGCGCGTCCACAATTCCGGCCATTGGACGATAGACGCCTGCATCGTGAGCCAATTTGAAAACCACATCCGCGCCGTCGCCGGCTGGCCGCTCGGCTCTTCGCAGCGCCATTCCGACGCCGTCATGGACAACCTGATCGGCGCGGACGCCGCCGATTGGCCCTCGCTCGCCGCCGCGGGCGGAGCGCTTCATCTTTACGGCAAGCGCGAGATCAGGCCCGGGCGCAAAATGGGGCACGTCACCCGGCTGTCGCCGCCCAAGTCCCGATCGTGACCCGGTTCAGGATTTCTGCGAGCCGAATCCCTTGAACGCGTCGGAGAAGGTCGGCCAGTCCTTGGTGCGCTCGCGCAGCTCGGCCTTGAATTTCTCGAACTGCATGACGTTTTCGATCCTGGCGTCGAGGAAGGCCCGCGTCGCCTCCTCGTCGGCGTCGGCGTCGTTGAACCAGCGCATCATTGTCGATGAATAGACGCCCATGAGGATGGCACGCTTGGTGTAGAAATTGAAATCGGTCGAAGCGTCGCCGGCGAGGCGCCACATCGCGTCGGCGGTGTCATAGAGCAGCCTTGCGCCCAGCGCCGCATGGTTCGGCGTCAGCAAAAAGGCCGCGGCACGCCTTGCCGCATCCTTGTGCGGCCGGAGAACGCCGATACGCGCCAGCGCCGCCTCCCGGATGCGCTCGCGAATCTTCATCTCCGAAAGCTTCCTGCGCGACAGGGCCCGCTCCATCCGCCCGTCCGCCCACGCGGAAAAATGAGCGACAAGACTCGCCGGCCCGTCGGGGAACAGATGCAGCATCGCTTCGCAACCGATCCCGGCCTCGGTCCCGGCGCGGGTGAGCGTGCGGTCGACGAAACCGTCGCCGCCGGCATGGGCGAGCGCCGCAAGCAGCACGCGGTCTTTCAGGGAGGCTTCGTCCTTCGCCTTCGCCGATTTCTTGGCGGCCGTCATTCCTCGCCCTTCATCCAGCGATGCGCTTCCGATTCGAACAGAAAACGCCGCATGTCGGTCATCCGTTGCGGGTAGAGCACGCCGTCGAGATGATCGCATTCGTGCTGCACCACGCGGGCGTGGAAGCCGCTCGCGGAGCGCGCCACGACATTGCCGTCCAGATCGACGCCGCGATAGAGGATGCGCCGCGGACGCTCCACATAGCCGCGCAGCCCCGGGACGGAGAGGCAACCCTCCCAGCCGCCTTCCAAGGTCGCGTCGATGATCTCGATTGTCGGGTTGACGAGAATGGTGAGCGGCGCCGAACGGTCGAACGCCTCGCTCTCGCCGCCGTCGTTGCGCTGCTCCGGCGCCTGGAAGACCGCGATCCTCAAGGGGACGTGGACCTGGGGCGCCGCCAGCCCCGCTCCGTTGGCGTCGATCATGGTCTCGATCATGTCGGCGACCAGCCGGCGGATCTCGGGCGCGCCGGGCTCGGCCACCTCGTGGGCCGGCTCGGCCAGAACCGGGTGCCCCATGCGGGCGATCTTCAGGATTGCCATGGGCCGAATATGGGACGGCGCGGGCGTCCGGTCAAAGAAGCCGCCGATTTTGACGGGTTCTTGACGCTTTGCGCGTTCCGCCGGCCTAAGCGGTGGACAGGCTTTCGCCCTTCTGTTATCTACCCCGGCCCTCGAAAACCCAAGGAGACAGGCCTTTGCAGATCATCGTTCGCGACAACAACATCGATCAGGCGCTGAAGGCGCTGAAGAAGAAGATGCAGCGCGAAGGCATCTTCCGCGAGATGAAGCTGAGAGGGCACTACGAGAAGCCGAGCGAGAAGCGCGCCCGCGAGCGCGCGGAGGCGATCCGCCGCTACCGCAAGCTGCAGCGCAAACGCGCGCAGCGCGAAGGGCTGATCCCGCGCTAGGCGGAAAGCCTCGTTTTCGAGACCGCAAGGCCGCCCGTCGAGGCGGCCTTTGTGTTCTTAGTCTGCCGTCGGGCTGCGCGGATCGCTAGTCGGCTGGCGCCACCCGATAGGCGCAGCGGCCCGCGCCCGCGAGGATATGGCTGACGCGTTCGACCTTGACGCCCTGGCCGAGCACGCGATGAAAGAGCGCGAGCTCCTCGCGGCAAAGTCCAGTGCAGAATCGCGCCGCCGCGCAGACCGGACAGTGGTTCTCGACAAACAGCCAGTCGCCGCTTTGCGCGTCCCGCCTGACTTCGGCCATATAGCCTTCCGCCGAACGGATCTTCGCGAGCCGGTCGAGCTTGCCCTTGAGCGAGCGCGCGGCGTCGGTCTTGGCGCGATAGGCCCTTTCCTGCTCGTTCGTCCGCAGCGCGAGTATGCGATCCATCCCCTCTTCGCCAAACGCCCTCTTCATCTGGCGGATGATGTCGATTGCGAGCGCGGAATGGCTGTCGGCGAATCGCGCAGCGGCCTTTGCTGTGGCGCTCCACATCTGAACCGGGCGTCCGCGCGGCCGCGCCTCGCTCGAGAAACGCGCCAGCCCTTCGCTTTCGAGGGCGCCCAGATGGAGCCTGACCGCCATCCCCGTCAGCCCGAGCTTTTTCGCCAGCGATTCTGCGGAGATCGGCCCCTCGCGCTGGAGGAGCGACAGCACCGCGCTGCGGCTCGCGCTCAGAGGTCGGGGCTCGGTCATGGAGAATTTCTAAAGGCGGCACTTGTATAAATCAAGCGTCCGGCGTAGTTTTGTAAAGGATTTGCTTTAGAAAAGGTGGGCCGATGCTGACCGCGACCGGGACGAGCGTCGAAGACCTGAAGGCGAAAACCCGCAAGGTCCTGCGCCTCAAGGGCAAGCAGATCCTGCTGATCGCGAGCGGCGAGCGCATCTTCGCCATCGCCAATCGTTGTCCTCATGAAGGCTATCCGTTGAGCGAAGGCACGGCTGGGCCGGGCTGCGTTCTCACCTGCAATTGGCACAATTGGAAATTCGACCTTGCCAGCGGCGAAGCGCTGGTCGGTCGCGATCCGGTTCGCGCCTACCCGCTCGAGGTGCGCGGCGGCGAGATCTTCCTCGACCTCGCCGATCCGCCGGCGGAGGCGCAGAAGGCCCGCGCCCTGAACGGGCTGGATCGCGCGCTCGACGACAACGACCGGCCGCGCATGGCGCGCGAGGTCGCGCGGCTGGAACAGGCCGGTTATGGCGCAGGCGATGCGCTGATCCATGCGCTTCATGCGCGCAACCTGCGTCTCGAAACGGGCATGACCCACGCCCATGCGGCGGCGGCCGACTGGCTGGCCCTCGCCGAGCGCGCGCCGAACGCCGATGCGAGGCTGGCGGCCGAGCTCGAACCGCTCAGCCATCTTTCGTGGGACACGCTGGGCGCCGCCGAGTTTCCCTATAGCCAACGCGCGACGGATTGGAGCGAAACGGCGTTCCTGAAGGCGGTCGAGGCGGAAGACGAAGACGAGGCAGTGGCGCGCATCCGCGGCGCCATCGCCGACAACATTCCCTATGCGGTCCTGCGGCCGGCTTTCGCAGCATCGGCGCTCTCGCACTACGCCGATTTCGGGCACAGCGCGATTTATACGCTGAAGGCCGGTCAGCTCATCGACCGGTTGGGCGACGAAGCGAAAGAGCCCGTGCTGCTCTCACTCACTCGCCAGCACATCCACGCCACCCGCGAGGAGCGGCTTCCCGAGTTCCGCCGCTATGGCAAGGCGCTCGTGGAATGGGACGGCAGGGGCGGCGAACCGGCGCGCGCGCAGGATTTCATCGGCCTTGGCGTCGACGGGGCGCTGAAGCGCACGCTCGCCTCGGCGGGCCGGCCCTGGCGCGAGCTTTACGACGCGCTGCTCGGCGCCTGCGCCTGGAATCTTCTGCATTTCGACCTCGCCTTCGATTCGGCCGTCGCCAACCCTATTGCCGACAATGTCAGCTGGCTCGATTTCACCCATGCGCTGACCTTCGCCAACGCCGCACGCCACATCTGCGCCGACCGGCCCGAACTGTGGCCGCGAGCGTTGTTGCAGCTCGCCCTCTTCCTCGGCCGCAACCGCGGCTATGTCGATGCGGAGCAGGAGGTCTCGCGCTGGAAGGTGAACGATCCGGCCGGCTTCATCGCCGCGCGGATGGCGGGCCTTTACGACCACGGCATTGTCGAGCCGATCATCGCCTGTCATCGTCTGAAGATGCTCTTCGCGCTCGAGGACGAGATCGCCGCCGCGCCGGACGCGCCCTGGCTCGGCGACATGACCCAGGCGATGAACCGGTGGATGGCGAGCGCGCAGAAGCGTCATCACGGGCTTCGCATCGCGACTCAGGCGCGCGACTTCGTGGCGCGGGAAGCCTGATGGAGAGCGTTCTCTTGAAACTTGCCGGCGCGGCGGCGGTCGCAGGCGGGCTTTTGCGCATCGTCAACGCGTTCACGGCGCACACGCTCGATCCGCACGTCCTGGCGCTGATCTATCTGGCGACCGACGACTTGCTGTTGCTGGGTCTGATCGGTTGGTACGCGCCGCGCGCAAGCGGCCTCGGCGCCAGCGGCGCGGCGGGATTTGCCGGAGCCGTCACGGGCTTTCTCACGATCCGCAGCGCCGCGATGTTTCCCGGTTACGGCTATCCCATGGGCGCTGCGCTGCTGCTCGCGGGCCTGGTCGTCATGAGCGCGCGCGAGCTTCTGCGGCGCAAGCCGCCGAGCCTGCCGGCATGGTTCTGGCTGGCCTCGTTCGCCTGCGCGATGCTGTCGATCCTCGCCACGCCGCTCGTCATGGCTTCGGCGATCCTGTTCAGCGCCGGCTTCATCTGCGCCGGACTTCGCATGCTGAAAAGCTAGGGCGAACAGTCGGCGCAAATCGTCACTTCCACCGTGACATGGGACAGGTCGTGGTGACGCTCGCGCAGCGCGCCGCGAATTCGGTCCGCCGTAAGCTGGTCCGGACTGACCAGCGAGACGATGAGGCCGCGGTGGCCGGGCCCGAGCCGCCACAGATGCAGATCGCAGACCCGCGCGTTCATTTCGACTTCGATCATGGCGCGGATGTCGCGCGCCAGCCCGGGATCGTCTTCCGCGTCGAGCAGCACAAGGCCGCTGTC